>NZ_VPBR01000005.1:0-239497 GCF_013418645.1 Acinetobacter sp. YH12132 | reverse complement strand
GAACTCAACCATTTTAGCTAAATCCTTGTTTATCAACAAGTTTTTATCAACATCACCGCCGATGGATGTGCATTATAGAGCAAATAAAACCTGACGCAACCCCTATTTTTAATTATTTTGGGAAATACGACACAACTGTTTATTTATTCAACAAAAATACACTTATTTTTCTTTTTTCACTAAAAATGGGACCGGATTGGCCAAATGATCACCTAATTTTTCTGCCTGATTTTTTTCCTGCCATTTTAAGGCGCGACAATCAATATATTCACAATAGCCGCCTTCGCCCTGTTCTTCGACATCATTTATTTTGACCTGATAATGAAAACTGCCGACATAACCTGCAGCCAAGCCAAATTTAAAATCCCCGCGGCTTTGTGCCTGAATATGGATACGCGTGCCATCTGCACCGCTGTAACACCATTCAAATTCACGCGGCAGATACATGCTTTGCCGGTTTGGAGTCATCACCGCCGGATAAACCCGGTGTACTTTAAAATATACGCCTTCATCAAATAGCCGGCTTTGACCGCTGCTCAGGTCACGCAAATACATCCGCGACTGCAAAATCCGGTTAAAGCGGTCCCGCACTTGGGCCAGTAATAACTGCCGTTGTTGCTGCAGATTAATCACCTGATAGGTAAAAAAGGCTAAAGGTAGATAAGGAAAATTAATGGCTCGCGCATATTCAAAGCTGCCGAGTTGCTGGATCTGATAATGTTGCTGTTTATATTGAAGCTGTCCACTGCATTCACACAGCAAAGACCAGTGATCGGCCAGCCCCATGCGTAGCTTGGCAAAATAGGAAATCACCGGGGTAGTACGAATCTTCAGATCAAAACTGAGTTCAGAATCCAGACGTTGGACCCGAAACTCCGGAAAATGTCCTTCCAGCTGTTCCCGGCCACCAAACTGAAACAGTGCCGGCTTGAAATAACATTCTTTTTCCACTGAATAACTGCTGAGCTGCCCCACCATATGTGGACTGGAACTGACCAGTACCGTAGCAGTATCCAGCGGATGGGTTTGAATCGCGCTGTCATTACGCAGCATCGGGGCATTTGGCTGCCCAATCAGGCTCAGGAAATTAAGATAATGTAAGGGCGCGGGCAAATTGGGAATCATCAGCCCTTGATGAATAATTTTATATTTCTGGTTCGGGGCGTGAAAAGGCAGCTGCTCAAGCTTGAGTTGATGTGGAGCTTGATTCAGTTGTTTGGATCGATCGAGAAAATCTTGAAACATCTGCATAGCAAGCTCCTGGGTGTCATCTTGTTATGATTCGGCGGTTTTTCTCGCCATATAAGTGGTCACAAAACCTGATAATGCATAGATGATAGAAATCACCAGAATACCGACCGGAATATTATAGGTCATGGCCGCCAGTACAAAAACTGCTATCGGCAGCACAATAAACGGCACCCGCTTACGGTCCAATGTCTTAAAGGAATAATATTTAATATTGGAAATCATCAGCAAGCCAACCACCACAATAATCACGGCGTTGATGATCTGAATACCAAAGTCCTGAATATTATAAATTTCAGGAAAATCGCGGCCGACCCAGACCAGCGACACCAGCATTAAAGCCGCCAATGGACTGGCTACACCAATAAAATAACGCTTATCAACCACGCCAATCTGCACGTTAAAACGCGCCAGACGGAAAGCCGCACAGGCGGTATAGACAAAACAGCAGGCCAAGCCAATCCGGCCCAGATCATTCAGGCTCCAGCTATACATTAAAATTGCCGGGGCCACACCAAAGGCCAGCATATCGGACAAGGAGTCAAACTGCTCACCAAACGGACTTTGCGCACCAATGGCACGCGCAACACGACCATCTAAACCATCAAATAAGGCCGCCAGGAAAATGGCATAAATGGCCTGGCTATATTCGCCATTCATGCTGGCAATAATTGAATAAAAGCCCGACAGTAAAGCCGCGGTGGTAATGAGATTAGGCCACAGGTAGATGCCACGGCGTTTGACCTTTTGCCCCTCGCGGGTACGTTCCTCTTCCACCACTTCAAATGTGATTCCATCGTAATCATGTTCACGCGTCACGGAATCACCCTCGGGCTTCGGTGTGTTTATCATTATTTTATTCCTAACTCTAACCTAATCTCTGTTGTGACTGCTTGGGTTATTCGCCAACCAGCCAGCGTACTGCTGCATGTCCACCATTGTCCTGCATGCGTAAATGCGGGAATAACCATTGTAAGGCTTCATCTGCATCTTCAGAGAATTTCCAAGGTGGATTGATCACCAGTAAACCACAGCCATTCAAGCCAACCGGGGTATCATCTGGCCAGACACAGATTTCGCAAACCAGCTGACGGCGAATGCCCGATTTGTACATTTTCTTTTCAAAACGTTCAATCATGGCGCGGTCTTTAATTGGATACCACACCGCAAACACGCCTGTTGGCCATTTTTTATAGGCCGCGACCAGCAGTTCTACCAGCTGCGGGAAGTCTTTACGTTCCAGCTCATAAGGCGGGTCAATCATGACCAGACCGCGTTTTTCTTTCGGTGGAATCACCCCAAGCAGACCTTCGTAAGCATCACGTTCATGCAAGCCAGCACGACGGTCACGGATATTGCTGCGCAATTGCTGAAAAACATCACGCTGCATTTCAAACACCGTGGCTTTATCCATCTCACGCATGCCTTGTAAGGCAAACCATGGTGAACCCGGATAAGCACCCTTGCCATCCGTCTCGCGCATCTGCTCGACCAGATTCAGATACTGCTTCACGCCTTCCGGTGCATTGCGGATAATCGAGTCATCCAGTTTGACCAGACGGTGAATACCATTTAAGAACTCACCCGACTTCTGTGCAGGTGCTAAAGATAAGTCGTATTTGCCTGCACCGCCATGTGTATCAATATAGCGATAAGGTTTATCTTTGGCATTTAAACGTGTCAGTAACTGAAGCAAAAGCACATGCTTCATGACATCGGCAAAGTTGCCTGCATGGAAATGGTGACGGTAATTCATGTTTCTTTAATTCCTGAAATCAACCGGTATTTTAGCATGAAAAAAAGTTTCATTCAGAGGCTTATCTTGCTCTAAAATAGTTCCCCCGCTTTTTTATCCTTGTTCGAGTTTTGCCTATGCAAACACATTCTCTACCACCATCCTGGAATCTGGCACAGATATTCAATGATCTGGATCAATCCGGTTATGCCCTGATTGATGATGCCTATCCACAGGATTATGTACAAGCTTTGGTAGCAGAATGTACCGCACATTTGAATGAGTTTCGTAACGCAGCCATTCAAAACGGTGTGGTCAGCCAGATTCGCAGTGATCATATCTTATGGCTGGATTCAAGCCTGCCGGTTGCCGAGCAGCATACCCAAACCTTAATGGCGCTGGCCGAGCAATTAAATCGTGCCTTTTTTCTGGGCATTAAGGAAGTCGAAGCCCATTTTGCCTGTTATAACGCCGGCGAATTTTATGCCCTGCACCGCGATAATCCGCAAGGTAAAAATGGCCGGATGATTTCCTGCGTCTTTTATCTGCATGAACAGTGGCAGGCCGATTGGGGCGGTGAATTACGCTTGCAGGACAAACAGGGCGAATGGCAGATCATTGCGCCACAGCCCAACCGGATGGCCTTATTCCAAAGTGATTTGCTGCATGAAGTGCTGCTCTCCAAACAGCAGCGCCTTTCGATTACTGCCTGGCTGCGTAGTGATCCACAGTTGTGGTGATCCTTTAAATCCTGGCAAGTGGCCTCATATAAACCGTATTGTGAACTGAGGATTGTGCCGATGCGTGATACCACCCAACCGATTATTCAGCGTATCGGTGAAACTGACCAGCTCTATTTACAGGGCAACACCCCGGAACTGGCGCTGGAACGTGCTTCATTACGCCTAGAACTGGTGATGCTGAGTCAGGTCCGTCAGGAGCAGACCTATTTCCTGCAAGAAGCGATTGTATTGCTGGAGCAGGGCCGGGTTGAATTTGAGGAAATGCCGCTGTCCTTATATTTAAATCTGTCCTTAACCCTGGCCAAGGCCTATATGCTGTATTTTGAAATCAGCCAGGAAACCCGCTTTGCCTTAATTACCCAGCAGATTCTAAAACCGCTGACCAATTATAATCATGGCGATATTTACCTGTTTCTGGCCTATGCCAGCGCAGCGAAAAAAGAAAATGCCCTGACTCAGCACTGGCTGACCAAATACCGTAAAACAGCCGAGTTTGATGCCGATGTACTACGTGAACATACTGCCTTTGAACACTGTCATGGTCAAAGCTGGTTTGTGCAGCTGATTCAGCCGCGTTTACACTAAAGCTCAGCACGAAAAAAATATTTAACAACAAAAATGCCTCATTGATTGAGGCATTTTTTATGGACTACAGAAACGCTTGAATCTTCAGGCGGGATTAAGCGGTTTGGGCTTTATAGGCATCCATATGTAATTGTTGATTCAATTCATCGACCCAGATCGCCCAGTCATCATCCTGGACCAGATGACTGATTAATAAAGCACGCTGGGATTTATTCCAGAACGGCGCATCATGCAAAGAAATATGGGAAGGCAGTTGATGGGTACGTACATAAAGTTCAATGGCCGCCGGACTATTGGCTAAACCAAGTTGAGAAAATAATAGAGCTAAGGATGGTGTGTTGTGATTGAGCATCTCGCCCTCCTTATATATCAGATAAATTGTAGTTATTTATCCATCTAACTTATAAGATAAAGCAAAAAAAACCTAGTCTTTGCGACCAGGTTTGTTGTTTCAATTTGTGATTAAAGTTCGCAAGAGCCGGAAAGCTTATGTTCGGTATGTAATTGCTCGTTTAAGACATCAATCACGATGGCCCATTCATCATCACTTTTCCAGTGACTGATAATGAAATCGTGCTGGGCCTTGCTCCAGAATGCGGCTTTATGTAGGGGAATATCGGAAGTTAATTGATGGCTTTCAATAAATTGATCAATGGCTTCTGAACTGGACTCTAGACCCAGCTGCTCAAATAACAGTTCTAATGTGGGTTGCTGATCAAACATGGCGCCCTCCTCAGCATTTTTTTACTGTATTGTAGCTTTACGTTATAAGAATTCTGCACAAAAGCACAGCCTTGTGACTGCGCTTGTTGTATTTTTTTGTACCAAAGCATGTAAGGCGGATGAACCTGATTGAACTGGCTCCGGCTTATTGCGCCAGCTTGTCGCTTTCAACGTGTAGTAACTGGTTTAATTTGTCGATAATCACAATCCACTCATCATCCTGATGCCAGTGTTCGCGTAAAAAGGCGCTTTGTCCCTCACTCCAGAATCCAGCATCGGGCAAGGTCACTTCTGCCGGCAATTGATGGGCACGCACAAATTGCTCAATAGATGCTTCGTCTGCGGCTAAACCCAGTTGTTCAAATAATAATTCTAAGGTCGGCTGTTGTTCGAGTACCATGGAATGACTCCGTATTTTTCTAGGCGAAGTCCATAAACTAGCAAATCCGGAACAGCATTAGGGCTACAGGCCGATGTATTCTTGTTATGTTTTGTGAGGTTTGTCATGGCGCTGATCAATACAACAATCCATACAGCTGCATAAAAAAAGCACCCCAAATGGAGTGCTTTTTCTAACTTAGTTCAACACTAAATTATTTCACCATGTCAGCAATTGCTGCACGTTCTTCTTCAAGCTCGTTTAGCGTGAAGTTGATACGCTCACGGCTGAACTCGTCGATTTCAAGACCTTGAACGATTTTGTATTCGCCATTTTCGCAAGTTACAGGGAAACCGAACATTACGCCTTCAGGAATACCGTAAGAACCGTCAGAAGGAATACCCATAGTTACCCATTCGCCGTTTGTGCCAAGCGCCCAATCACGCATGTGGTCAATTGCAGCGTTTGCAGCAGATGCAGCAGAAGATAAACCACGTGCTTCGATGATCGCAGCGCCACGCTTACCAACTGTAGGAAGGAATACGTCTTTGTTCCATTCAGCATCGTTGATTTTGTCTTTTAAGCTTTCTCCATTTGCAGTTGCAAAACGGTAGTCAGCATACATTGTTGGAGAGTGGTTACCCCAAACTGTCATTGTTTTGATGTCAGAAACAGCAACGCCAGCTTTTTGAGCAAGTTGAGTTAACGCGCGGTTGTGGTCAAGACGTAACATTGCTGTGAAGTTTTTCGCTGGAAGATCTGGAGCAGATTTCATTGCGATGTAAGCATTCGTGTTCGCAGGGTTACCTACAACAAGAACTTTAACGTCACGGCTCGCAACTTCGTTCAGCGCTTGACCTTGACCGATGAAGATTTCACCGTTGACTTTAAGAAGGTCAGCACGTTCCATACCTGGACCACGTGGACGTGAACCAACTAAAAGTGCATAGTCAGCATCTTTGAATGCAACTTTAGGATCATCAGTACCGATCATGCCAGCCAATAATGGGAAAGCACAGTCGTCAAGTTCCATCATTACGCCTTTCAGCGCTTGTTGAGCTTTCTCAACAGGAATTTCTAATAATTGAAGAATAACTGGTTGGTCTTTACCCAACATTTCACCGCTAGCGATACGGAATAATAGGCTGTAACCAATTTGACCAGCAGCGCCAGTAACGGCAACGCGAACAGGTTGCTTCATGTAATTATCTCCAGTTGAGAGGATAGTTAATGCGATTAAATAGCTGTTCTATCTAATCTTAATAATCATAAACGGCAAAGATTGTACTCCAATCCTTTGTCAGATGCATGTAAAAGGCTATGGATTTCAACAAAAGTCTGATAGGAAATATAAATAAAATGCCGAAAAACGTCGGGTTTTAGTATGAACCTTTAATAATAAAGGCCGATGGACACTGGGTTTCCACGCTACTGCTGCACTGTTTATAGCGCCCATTCGGGCTATAGCAGATTTTCAATTCAGTTAAATAACTTTTGGCCTGATGCGAAGTGCACTGAAAGTGAATGCTCTTGGAATGCATGCCCGGATTCAGGCGAATAAACAGCCGGTTCAGTTCATTCTGCTGCACCACGGTAGTTTCCTGACCGGTCAGCACCGCCGGGACTTTCAGCCGGTCGGCATAGTTAATGATGGTACGGAAATACTGGCTGGCATTCATCGGTACGCAGCCACCAATACCCTGCCACAATTGCACCCGGGCATGTTCATCGGGCATGACCCGTGCCACCACTTTGGCCTGAATGGGAGACAGTTTGGCTGAAGAGCTGGTTTCGCAGTCACGACGGGAGGTTTCCGGATACAGCCCGGTAATATTCAGCGAGTAGCCTTGCAGGCATTTCCGCTGCTTGGCGCGGTTGCTGTCAAACATGCACACGGCGGGTGTCATTTGTACATCCATGACATAGCCCTGCACCGTGGCAGCACATGCAGCACTACTGAGCAATACCCCCGCCCCACCCGAAATCAGGATGAGGATTCCCGCTGGCTGCCCCCCGGCTGTCAATTTCTTCATTCTCAAACTTAGCACCTTCTCGTGTCGTTTTGAGTCCCATCCTCCTGCATCCATGCAGGAGACACCCCATCTTGTTTACTGCGTATTGCGCATTGGAATCTGCTGCATACGTTTACTGATTGATTGCGCGCCCTGACCCAGCAATAATCCATAGTGCGTGGCATTGGTCATGACGTGTTTAACGTAATCGCGTGTTTCCAGCAACGGAATGGATTCGGTATATTGATCCGCTGCCATGTTTTGAAATTCAGGCTGCCAGCGACGGGCACGGTTTGGCCCGGCATTATAGCCCGCAGTTGCTAAAACCGAGTTATTACTAAGCTGACCCTGGATGGTCGACAGATAAAACGTGCCATAACGAATATTGGTATTCATATCGGTGAGTGCCGCCGGATTATAGGTTTCCCTCATTTGGCGGGCAATTAAACGCGCGGTATCCGGCATAATCTGCATTAAACCACCCGCCCCGACATGCGAACGCGCCGTAGTCACAAAACGGCTTTCCTGACGCATCAGGCCATAGGCCCAAGCCGGATCAATCCCGGCGTTCTGGCTGTGGCTGACCACATAATTCTTGTGCGGCATAGCATAACGGTACTGATAGTTATGCTGCTTGGTGGTGCGGTCTGCCGCATAAATGGCCCGGTCATACCAACCCATATCGGTGGCGCGTTTGGCTGCAGCCAATAACAGACCATCATCATGTTTTAAATAGGCCTGACGCACAGCCCAGTTCCATTCACGGTTAATATAACTGGCCGGTGCATTAATCTGGCGCAAGGCAAAGGCGCGTCTAAAGTGAATATCCTGATTTAAACGCTGCATATCCTGCGAACTTGGCTCACGGCTCACAGGAATCGAAGAATAGCTGTATCCGAGCTGATCTTTGGCCAGCAAATTGTGGTAATCATCACCCTGAGCCAAACGTTTATAAATCGCGTCAGCACTGCGTTTTGAAGTGGCATCGCCACGCTGCTCAGAGGCACGCGCCAGCCAGTACTGCCAGCGGTCTTCCTGCTTTTGCGACACGCTCATGGCATCAATCGCGCGAATTACACTTTCCCAAGCACCAAAACGAATCGCCTGACGGGCATAAATTTCCGCTTCTTCCGGGCTAAATGGCAGTCCATAGCTGGCATCCAGCGCATTCAGTACTTCACGGTTAAAATTGTTCTTCATGACGGTGGTGCCGCCAATATAGCCCACAGCACGATACAAGGCGCGCTGCACCGACTGCGGGGTACCTTCTGCAGCACGTTTCACCGCAGATAGAGCCGAGTTCAGGTCGGTATCGGCCAGGCGGCCCAAGGCATAAATCAGATAAGCCTGATCTTCAGCACTGGCTTTTGGTGCAGACCATAAATAGTTAAGCGGATTGGCCTGAATGCTATTCAGCTGCGACAGACTCAGGTTTAAACCTAGTCCCTGTGCAGTGGCAAGCGCCTGTCCGGATTGGCCGGCACGCAGCTGCACCCACAAACGCTGCTGTTTATCTTCCTGGGTCATCAGTGGGCTGGATAACATCATCCGGCCCAGACCGGTACAGGATTCCGGCTGCGAATTGGTGGTTAGCCAGACATCTTTAAATTCGGCAAAAACCAGCGGATCACCCGACTGGGCACGCACCTGCGCCACGGCACAGCTTTCGGCACGGTCGGCATTGGTCACATACGGCAGCACTGATACAGCATTGCTAAAATCGGCCTGTTTGACTTTTTCTTCGACATAATCGGCAGCCAGTTTTTCTGCCATGGCCGACTGTGGATAACGCTGGGCAAACTGCACAATCGAAGCGGGTGACTGAGTGGCCAGATTGGTATTTAAAATCCAGTATTCCGGATAATAGCCGAGCACATCATTTTGCATGGCACTTTGATATTGCTGCAATAAAGAGAGGTTACTGGTATTGGCTGCCCGCAGCGCATCATTAAACTGCTCTTCGGCTGCGTACAAGGTTGGGAAAATGCTCAGTGATGCCAAACCTAACACAAGCTTTTTGCAAAAAATTCTTTTCTTTTCAGTCCATGTGCGCATGTGCCTATTTTCAGTCATTACTTCGCCTCTCCTCTCTTACCGCAATATACTAAAACAGTTTCATTATTCTCAAACACCTCAATTGTTGTGTTATGTAACCTCATGATTAAACAATATTAATTTTCGAACAATTTTAATTGATAAATCAATCTTCTGCTTCCCTCATTTAGGGCTATAAGTTTATACCCAGTTCCTGTTAAAATACGCGTTTTTCTATCACCTCTGCCGTTCAAACATTTCAGAACGGACGATCTCGATTTTATCCTTCAGGAGCCTACATGACGGTTCAAACCTTCATTCCAAATGGTGCCAAAGCTGCCTCAGAAAACACTGTTACCCAGCCACAGCACACCCCAGCCGACGGTTCAGTGAAAAAGCTGTACATCGAAACGCAAGGGTGTCAGATGAATGAGTATGACAGTCATCGTATGGCAGATCTTTTAGGCGATTCTCACGGCTATGTGCTGACCAGCAATCCGGCCGATGCCGATATCCTGCTGATGAACACCTGTTCCATCCGCGAAAAGGCACAGGAAAAAGTGTTCTCGGAACTGGGCCGCTGGCGCAAACTGAAAGAAAAAAATCCGGATCTGGTGATTGGCGTGGGTGGCTGTGTTGCTTCTCAGGAAGGTGACAATATTCAAAAACGTGCGCCGTATGTCGACATGGTGTTTGGCCCACAAACCTTGCACCGTTTGCCACAAATGCTGGATCAGCATAATGATCAGGTTGAAAAACCGAAAAAAGAAAAAATCAAGCTGGTGGATATTTCCTTCCCGGACATTGAAAAATTCGACTTCCTGCCAGAACCGCGCGTCGAAGGTTTTAAAGCCTTTGTGTCGATTATGGAAGGCTGTTCCAAATACTGTTCTTTCTGCGTGGTGCCCTATACCCGTGGTGAAGAAGTTTCACGTCCACTCGATGACGTACTGGCGGAAATTGCCGGTTTAGCAGAAAAAGGTGTGCGTGAGATTTCACTGCTCGGTCAGAACGTGAATGGTTACCGCGGTGAAACTTTTGACGGCAACATCTGTACCTTTGCTGACCTGTTGCGTTTGGTCGCCGAAATTCCGGGGATTGGCCGTTTACGTTATACCACTTCGCATCCGCTAGAATTTAATGATGACCTGATTCAATGCTACCGCGACTTGCCACAAATGGTGTCGCATTTGCACTTGCCGGTACAAAGTGGCTCCAATGATGTATTACAGGCCATGAAGCGTAACCACACCATTGATGTTTACATCGAAAAAATTGCCAAGTTACGTAAAGTGCGTCCGGACATGCATTTGTCTTCTGACTTTATTATTGGCTTCCCGGGCGAAACCGACGAGAACTTTGAAGAAACCTATCAGTTTATTCAAGATATGGACTTCGACCATTCGTACAGTTTTGTCTATTCAAAACGTCCGGGCACCCCGGCGTCTGAACTGCCGGACAACACTCCGGAAGATGTCAAAAAAGAACGTCTGGCCAAAGTGCAGCAATGGATTAAACAGTCCAGTATTGACAAAACTGATGCCATGCTCGGCACCGTGCAACGTGTGTTAATTGAGAGCGTGTCGAACAAAGATCCGAATGTGCTGGTCGGCACGGCGGACAATACACGTTTGGTAACATTTATTGGTGATCCGGCTTGGGTCGGACGCTTTGCGGAGATTGAGATTACCGAGATTAAAACTTTAAATTTAGTTTATGGTGAACTCTTGAATCTTGAACCAGACGTGGCGTAATGTAAGGAAACAATACGACTACTTCTGAATAAGGAATTCTCTTGACTGCAGCAATTCGACGTACAGTAAATTTTCCTGGCATTTCAATGGAACGTCTCAAAAGCATGCTCGGTGCTTATAACGGCCACTTGAAACAGATTGGACAGCGTCTAGATGTGCAAATTTCTCATCGAGGTGATGCCTTTTTTATTGATGGTGAAATAGATGCAGTTGAGAGAGCCGAGCTCTTGCTTCAGCGTTTATATGAAGAATCGGAAAATTCCAGCCAGATTAGTGCCGACACCTTACACATGATGATTCAGGGCAGCCAGACTGACCGTGAATTGCAGATTGATGAAGAGCAGGAACATACCGGTTTAGATGCGGTCTGGTTACAGACCCGCAAAGGCCGGATTAACCCGCGCGGTGCCAACCAGAAACGTTATGTGCAGCGTATTTTACAAAGCGATATTTCGTTCGGGATTGGCCCAGCAGGAACCGGTAAAACCTACCTGGCGGTAGCTGCAGCCGTCGATATGCTGGAGCGTAATGAAATCCAGCGGATTTTACTGGTTCGCCCTGCGGTTGAAGCCGGTGAAAAACTCGGTTTCCTGCCGGGTGATTTAACCCAGAAAATTGACCCGTATTTGCGCCCGCTGTATGACGCGTTATATGAAATGCTCGGCTTTGAAAAAGTCGCCAAGCTGATTGAACGTCAGGTGATTGAAGTCGCGCCGCTGGCCTATATGCGTGGTCGTACCCTGAACCATTCTTTTGTGATTCTGGATGAAGCGCAGAACACCACACCAGAACAGATGAAAATGTTCCTGACCCGTTTGGGCTTTGGCTCACGTGCCGTAATTACCGGTGACGTGACTCAGGTCGATTTACCGCGTGGTCAGCAGTCTGGTCTGGCGCATGCCCTGCGCGTGCTGGAGCACGTCAAGGAAATTCATATTACCCGTTTCCATTCACGTGATGTGGTGCGTCATCAACTGGTGCAGAAAATTGTTGAAGCCTACGAAGGCTGGGACAGTGAGCAACAACGTCTGAGTGCAGAAGCCCGTGCCGAACGCAAAGCCCGTCAGGAAGCGCTGATTGCAGAAAACGATGCCAAGGCCGATGCGCAGGACTAAACTGATCTAAGGATATATTTTGAAACTGAGTCTTTCTCTACAACAGGATGTTCAAGCCCCTGAACTGGTCTTGAAACGTGGCTATATCAAAAAAGTTGTAGAAACCACCTTGCGACATATTGGCACCCAAAGTGACTGTGAAATCGGGATCGCCTGTGTCGACAATGAAGAAAGCCATAAACTGAATCTGGAATATCGCCAGAAAGACAAACCGACCAACGTGCTGTCTTTCCCAAGTGAACTGCCCGATGAAATGGCCGAATTTCTTGATGCCTTCCCCATTGGGGATTTAGTGATCTGTATTCCGGTGGTGCTACGCGAAGCGAATGAGCAAGGCAAAGCACCGCTAACCCATTTCACCCATATGCTAGTGCATGGCACCTTGCATTTGATGGGTTATGACCATGAAACTTCAGATGAAGATGCTGAAGAAATGGAAGGCATTGAAATTGAAATTCTGGATAAGCTCGGTTTTGAAAACCCGTATTTAGAACGCGATTAAAGTAAAAAATGAAGAAGCGGGCTTAGGCTCGCTTTTTTTATAGGGTTTATTTTATGATGAGATGAATAAAAATAGATAAGCCACAATCATGAAATACGTTGTTATTTTTAAAGCGAAAATTAAAACACTTGATCCTCTGTATTTTGCCACAGCACAGCAGTTACGTCAGAAAGCCTTAAGCCAATTCCGCTGCATTCATTTTGAAGCATTAACAGAAGGTTTATCTGAAATCGCCCTATCCTATTGGCATGATCTTTCAGATATACACGCTTGGCATTTAGATGCGGAACACCAAGTCGCACAACAACTCGGACATAACACTTGGTATGAAAATTTCAGTGTTGAAGTTTGTGAAGTATTACGTCACTACAAACGCTAGCGCACCTCAAACTCCGCCTCAGCCGGGTCAAAACGCCAGGTCCGGATAATGCGTAGCTCGGAAATATCTTTCATCTTGGCATCAAAGGCACCAAAAGGAGCAGCTTTACGCACAGAAGCCTTGGCAGCTTCATCCAGCATGGTATGCCCCGAGCTTTCAATTAAACGAATCGCACGAATCCCACCGTTGGCATTTAAAATCACCATTAAACGCACCTCACCGGCCAACTGTTGCTGCTTGGCCGCTTCCGGATAATAACGGTTACCATAAAATTCGACTTTCTGACGGAATCTTTCCAGATAACCGGCTGCGACATCCTGCTTGGCCTGAATTCCATCTACGGTTTTAATTTTCTGCTGACGGCTGAAATTTTGCTGACGCTGTAAATACTGCGCTTCCAGACTGGCCACCATCGCCGCTTTGGCCTGAAACTGGCTGTTTAATTCTTCCAGCGCTTTTTTACGCTGGTTTTCCGCCGCCTGCTTTTGCCAGCTTAAGGTGGTCATTAGCACTTTTTCTTCAAAGCTCAGTTCACGCTGCTGCTGCAAACGCTCCAGACTTTCCAGCTGCTGATCACCGGCACTCTGTTCAATCATTGGTGCGAGCATATCGCTGGACATGCGGTGCGCTTCCCGGAAGGTGCCAGAACCCTGCTGGTCGGCCTGTGCTAAAAAGTCGGCATCCTTAATTTCGGTGGCACTTGGTCTTAAGCTGACTGCAATTTCCTTGACCGCGGCATCGCTTTGCTGTGGCATGACAAATTGCACCGTTAACACAGCCAGATGCGAAAGTGCCGCCAGCGTCAGTACGGTGCCAAATAGTGGATCTTTCCACCACTGCTGCGTCAAAGGTGCAAAATGAAATTTCTTTAACATCACATTAATCCGACAAAATCGCGGATTCCCCAAATCGTATAAAACGAGATAAAATAAGACTGGTTTTTACTTTTGAAAAAAAGCGAGACACTCGTCAACATGTCGTGTCACGATAAATAAAATCTTGAAAATGGTGCAGTTTATTTTGCTAAACTGCAAGCTTCAATTGGCGTATTTTTAATACAATTCGACAAGATCTCTGCAAAGTTAATAAAGATTAACCCATTGGAATGCCCTGTATGTCCCCTCTTATCTCTCTCATTTCAAAACGTTTACGTCAGATGTATCAGAAGGCTGAAGGATTTATTGAAGATGAGCGCGAATTTCCAATGTCTCAGGTTTTTCTGAATGCGACCTTTCAGCGCTTTGTCACCGACAATGTCAAAATGCTGAAAGACTTACATGCCGATTTACATGACGACTGGCTGCGTCTGTATGCGACCCTGGACTACAACGGGCTGTATATTACTTTGTCGGTAGATTTGAAACTGGTGCAGATGGAACTGAATAAAAATGTCCAGCTGATTGTATTTGAACAGATTAGTGATACCCAGGTGATTGAAGCCAAATATCCAAGCATCCTGCATAAGCTGGGTGTGCGGTTTGCGCTGTTCTTCTATCAGAAAGTGCTGAACAAAGATCCACTGGGCATGATTCTGCAAAAACTGAATGTGATTAAAGTTAAAGATGATCTATTACATTTAGACCTGAACCGCTGGCTGGGCAAGAACCGCTCGATCATTGACACTCTGGGCAAAGTGCATGTCAATCATGCGGTGTTGCGTGAAGCCGAACTGGTGGTCATGGGCAATGTCAACCTAACCACCCTATTTCGAAAAATTGCTGAAGATCGCGATCGTGAAGAAGCCGAAGAAGCACAAACGGCCACAGAAGTGACGCCCATCAAACAGAAAAAGAGCTAAAAGCTCAAACAGAGAGATTGCAGATGCCGATCAGGATTGCTACACAAGCGTTACATAAAGTGCATATTTGCAAATTTTCTCTTCATCATTCAAGCGCATAATAGAACAAAGCACAATGTGCGCTTATTTACAGCAATAGGAAACAATTTACTTATGGCTAAACACGTATTGAAAACGATGGGCATGGCAGCGGGAGTTTCGACTGCACTGTTATTTGCAGGGTTCTCAAACCAGACTTTTGCCATGAGTCCATTCCAAGCCAGTTATCAGTTCAGCTATAACGGCAAAAACCTTGGCTCTGCGACCCGAACCTTAAGCAAATCCGGCAATCAGTGGAACTATGTTTTTGCCGCCAAAGCCGGCGGGATTGCTTCGGCCACGGAAACCAGCCGCTTCACCTTTGAAAATGGCAAAATTGGTTCTTCCAGCTTTAGCCGCAGCAGCAAAATCCTGATTCATAACAACACCATGAGTATTCACTTTAATCCGGCTGCGAAAAAAATTAATACCAAAAAAGACAAAGAGTCGCGTTCATTTGCCTGGAAAGCCGGTGTACTCGATGAGCTAAATGCCGAATTGCAGATTCGTGAAGACTTAAAAAATGGTTCGCTCAAATCGACCTATTACCTGGCCGATGCCAAGGAGGTCGAAGCACGTAAATTTGTACGCCAAGGCAGTGAAAGCGTAAAAACCAATTATGGCACCTTTGACACCATTAAAGTGGCGATTAAGCATGACAAGCCGGGCCGTGAAACCATTTTCTGGTTAGCGCCAAAACTGGACTACTTACCGGTGAAAGTGACCCATCTGGACAAGAAGAACTCTTATGGCCTGCTGTTAACCGGCTATAAAGGCCCAACAAGTTAATCATTTTCTCGATTTTTGCTTGCATTTTTTCAGGTGCTTTTTAAAATACGCTTTTGCTTTAAAAAGCACCTGCTGTTGAGGATTCTCCCGTGCACGCACTAGAACAGAAAATCTTAGCTGAAGGTATCGTTCTGTCTGAAGAAGTTCTGAAAGTCGATTCTTTCCTAAACCATCAAATTGATCCGGTCATGATGCAGCAAATTGGTCAAGAATTTGCGCGTTTGTTTAAAGATGCCGGCATCACCAAAATTATTACCATTGAAGCGTCAGGTATTGCACCGGCAGTCATGGCAGGTTTAGAGCTGGGCGTTCCCGTGATTTTTGCACGTAAATATCAGTCTTTAACCCTAAAAGATGACCTGTATCGCTCTAAAGTGTTTTCATTCACCAAACAGGTCGAAAGCACCATCGCGATTTCAAACAAGCACATCAGCTCAAGCGACAAAGTGCTGGTGATTGATGACTTTCTGGCCAATGGTCAGGCGGCTTTAGGTCTGGCTGACCTGATTCATCAGGCCCAAGCGGAAGTGGTCGGTATTGGTATTGTGATTGAAAAATCCTTCCAGCCAGGTCGTGACCTGCTCCTGGAAAAAGGCTACCGGGTTGAATCTCTGGCGCGTGTGAAGTCACTGGCCAATGGTACGGTTGAATTTGTTCGCGACTAAGACTTTGTCTGCAATTTATATCTAAAAGAGCACTCAGGTGCTCTTTTTTTTATGGCGATGTGATTTACAAAATTCTCTACCACGCTCCAGACCGAATGGCTTAGCATAAGCCTAACGGCAAATTCTGAGCGTTTTGACCAAGGTCAGCTAACGCCTTTTGTCCTAAGCTATTGGCTCTTTGGATTGACCCAGCATTTTTAGAAGGCACTCTACACTCATGACACAAGACAATCCGTTGATGGAACACAGTATCGTCTGTCCGAAATGTGGCTCAAATCAGGTTGAAAAGCGCAACCACGAACAAAACTTACAAAAAATTGGCGGAGTATTGCTCGGGTCGGCCGGAACAGCAGCCGGAACTGTCGGCGGGGCCGCCTCCGGTGCCTCTTTAGGCGCTGCCATAGGCACCGTGGCCGGACCGTTGGGGGTGATTATGGGCGGTACCATTGGTACCTTTGTGGGTGCAATTAGTGTTGGGATCACTGGCGGCTTTTTAGGGCATCGCTTTGGTAAAAAAGCAGGTGTAATTGTCGACCAAAATATCTTTCTTGATTTTCATTGTCTGAAATGCAAACACCGTTTTAAAGAACAAATCAAACCTAACCAATCTTAAACATACCAAACACAGATTTTCATATAAAAAAGTGCTGTATAAAACAGCACTTTTATCACATCTTTTTATTATTTTACTTGCACATTTTCGGCTGCAATTACTGGCTTTTGAGCTGCTAAATATTGAACTTCTGCAGGTTGTTTTTGGGCTTGTTGTTCTTGTGGGAAGTTCAGACTATGCACAATTTCAGTTGCAGCTACGCTCGACCACGAGCAGCCTAAACTCAATACAACTATACCGATTAACGTTAACTTATTCATTTCCACTTTTCCTCAATCTCTCATTATTACAGCAGTCCATTGTGCTTGATACATATACCTGCACGAAAAATGCTGTGTGAACCGTGACAGAAAACTCTGCTTTAAAAGTGGCTATTAAATGTGAAAAGTGAAAGACTGAATATCACTACAAATAGTGATTTTGCGTGAAAAGTAATTAGTTTTTTCGTGAATAAAAATATTCAAACCGCTGCAGCCAATGAAGCTCAAATACAATCAAGGTGTAAAACATTCTGTTCGTTTTACACCTGAGTTAATGATTCAGAAGATTACATTCCCTGTAACTTTTTCACCATTTCGCCTAAACGTTGCCCTTGTGCTGCACACAAGATTTTTTCATCCTGACTTAAACTCTGGTCATGACGCGGGCCACTGACATGCGATGCACCATACGGTGTACCGCCGGTTTTGGTATTGGATAAAGCCGGATGAGCATTGCTGAGTCCCATAATCATCATGCCATGATGAAATAACGGCGGTAGCATGGTCAGCAAAGTGCTTTCCTGGCCACCGTGCTGTGAACCGGAAGAAGTAAATACACAGGCCGGTTTATCGTGCAGGGCGCCGCTTAGCCACAGACTGGTGGTCTGATCCCAGAAGAATTTCATTTCCGAGGCCATATTGCCAAAACGGGTCGGCGAACCAAGCGCAAGACCAGCACAGTTGGCCAGGTCATCCAGGCTACAGTAAATATCACCTTCGGCCGGAATACTCGGCTCGGCAGTTTTGACCACCGCGGCAATATTCGGTACTGTACGTATTTTTACCGCTACGCCTGCTGCCTCTACCCCGTTGGCAATCAGATGGGCCATTTCACGGGTGCTGCCATATTTGCTGTAATACAGAACTAAAACATAGGGTTGCATAATGTTATCTGTAGAGTAAAAAAGAAAACTATACGGTATTTTGCTGTATTTTTGGTTAAGCTGGCACAGGAAAACACAGAAAGATCACTAAAAAAATCGAGACTTTAGCCGCATGATTGTTGAGTATTTAAAAAAGCTGCCCTTTTATGACCACCAGTGGTTTCAATTCGTGCTGTTTGTATTACGCCGTTTTGAAGCAGACCGCTGTCGTGAACAGGCCGGCTCGCTCACCTATACCACACTGTTTGCGGTGGTGCCAATGCTGACGGTTTTTCTGGTCATCATCTCCTCGATTAAAGCTTTAGAACCGGCGCGTCAGCAGTTACAGCAGCTGATTTACAGCAACTTTCTGCCCAAAACCACCATCGCCTTTGATAAGGCCCTGAATGCCTTTACCGATAAATCCAGCAATCTCACCATTATCGGGATTCTGTTCCTGTTCATTACCACTGTACTGATGCTGACCAGTATCGAAACTGCCTTTAACCGGATTTGGCGGGTAAAAGAAACCCGAGGCGGGATTATGGGCTTTATGCGCTACTGGACCATTATTTCGCTGGGGCCGATTTTACTTGGCAGCGCCTTTGTGCTGTCATCTACCGTTGCCTCGATGAATGTACTGAGCAATAACTTTGCCGGTTATGAGGTCAACGGTGCTTTTATTCTGTGGATCATTTCCTTTTCCCTGACCATTGTCGGCTTTTTTATTCTGTACTGGACCATTCCCAACCGCAATGTGCCGATTAAAGCCGCGCTGATTGCCGGCGTCTTTAGTGCGGTGGTGTTTGAGGCATTAAAAAACCTGTTCGGCTTTATCATGTCGAATTTCACCAGTTATGAAATTGTCTATGGCGCCTTTGCTGCCGTGCCGATTTTCCTGCTGTGGATTTTTCTGTCGTGGAATATTATTTTGCTGGGCGTGGAAATCAGCTTTGCCCTCACCGCTTTTAATTCCGGCAAAGACCAGAAACGCCATCCGATGATTATGCTGCTGGACCTGCTGGAGCTGTTTTATCAAAAACAGAAAAAAGGCGAAAGCGTGACCGAGCAGGAAGCACTGGAAGTACTGGGCCGCGATGAAATTGGCCGTTTACCGAATTATATCTGGATGCTGGAGCAGCAAAACCTGATTAAACGCACCGATAACGATGAACTGGTGCTGGTACGAAATTTATCGCAGGTCAATTTCTGGAGTTTTTATACCCAGCTGCCTTATCCTCTACCACAGCGCAAAGATGTCGGCAATATTCATCCGGATGATGAATGGATGCAGAAACTCGGACCGGCGCTGATTGAAGCCGATGACTATCTGGCAGCCAAGCTGTCGATTCCATTGTCGAAAATTTTTGAAGAAAAATAGAGGTAGCACCTGCTGATCTTTAAGGCCGGGAAATAAGCGCCAGCTAAGCGGAAATTTCGCTGGTGCTTTTCCAGCAGATCAGCGCACCCAGACTGACCAGACTACAGCCGAGCCAGAACACCCAGCCAGGCTGTAGCTGCAACAGCCACATCGAGATCAATGAAGACAGCACTGGAATAAAATAGGTGGCCAGAATTAGCAGCTGAATACGGCCAAACTGAATACTCTGGTTCCAGTTATGATAGGCCATCCCAATCAGGGCACCGGCCAGCACAATCCATCCCCATAGCGAAAGGCTTGGCCATTGCCATGGCTCATCCAGTCCTACATGCAGCGCCCACAGCAAACCCGCAGTCACCACAAAAAACAGTGACACTGCATTGCTGCCTTGGGCATAGGCTCGGGTCAGCGCCCCGTAGCAGGGCCATAACAAGGCCGCTAAAAATGCCAGACTATAAGCCAACGGATTTTCCGTCAGTACGCTCCAGAGCTGGGCCAAGTTCCAGATCTCCGGATTGACCACCAGCATCAAGCCCAGTACGGCCAGCAAAAAGCCTGGAATTACCGCCCAGTGATAACGCAGCTGTTTGGCCAGAATCGCCAGCACAATACTCAGCGGCGGCCACAGATAATTGATCATGGCAATCATCAGCACCTGTTCGCGCTGTGTCGATAAAGCAATCGACAGCAGGAACAGAATTTCATAGCTGACAAATAATGCCCCACTCCCCCAGAGATAGATTTTCGGCATCTGGCTAAGTTTGGGCCAACCTTGGTGCAGCAGAATCACCAGCGCACTGACACTATAAATAAGCGCAAGTGCCAGCACCGGACTGAGCTGCTCACTAATCAGCTTGACCACACCTACTAGGCTGGCCCAGATCAGCAGTGAGCTCAAGCCCAGTGCAGTAAAGCGTTGTGATTGGCTCAGCATCAGGCCACGCGCCGCTTGAACCAGCCCTGTGCGCTGACCATAACCACGCCCAGCATCACCAGGATAGCACCCATAATAAAGCTGTGTTCCAGTTGCTCACCCAGCAGCCACACGCCGAACAGCACCCCAAATAATGGGGTTAAAAAAGAAAATACCCCCAAGCGTGAGGCCAGATAGTTTTTCAGTAACCAGAACCAGATTAAATAACTGGCAAAAGAAATCAGAATGGCATGAAACAACAGGCTGCCAATAGCGACCGGACTCCAGTGCACCACCGCCTGTCCGGACCAGTAGGCCAAAGGGAATAGCACGATAAAACCGCCCAGCAGCTGATAGAACAAGGTTTGGGTGGCTGGTGCTTCGGCCAGCGGGGTTAAGCGCACCGCTATGGTAGTGGCCGCCCATAAAATACCGGCACATAAAGCCAGAAAGTCGCCATAGAGCATGGAACTGGTTGCGGCACTGAGCTGACTGTCACGCCCCAAAAAAGTCACCACAATGCCCAGAAAAGCCAGCAGAATACCGCTCCATTGCAGCAGGGAAAGCCGTTCACTGGGCAGCTTCCAGTGCAGGCCTAAAGCTACAAAAATTGGCGCGGTATACAGCAGCACCACGGTATGGGAGGCCGAGGTAAAGCGGATGGCTTCAGCCAGCATAAAAAATTCGGCGGCAAATAGCAGCCCGACCAGCAAGCCCGGATACAAATACGTCGGTGTCCATAAATGCACACCTTGAGCCAGCCGGATTAACGGCCAGACCAGCAGCGCAGAAATCCCGGAACGCAGCGCCATTTGCATTAGCGGTGAAATATCAGGCGCGGCAATTTTTAGCACCACCTGCTGCAGTCCCCAGAAAATACACAGCACAAACATTATACTGGCTGCTCTGGCATCCAGTGCCTGTCGTTGTTTCACCAAAATTCCTTGAAAATTCTCGTTTTTCCCTAGCCTACCTTAATTGAATTGGCAGGCATTTAAAATATGTGCTGCACGCTTTTCCTGCAATTTACACATAAACAGCTGCCATAAAAAAACGACCCGTGATGGGTCGTCCTGAGTCTGGCCTGTCACGTTTAGTTATCGCTGACAAAGGCAATATCACTGAGTCCGGCTTCACTCGCACGTGACATTACCTGGGCAACGGTATCATAACGGGCATCTTTGTCGGCACGTAATTGTACCGTTGGCTTACGTTCCTGCTCGCCTGCCGCATTTAAACGGTTTTCCAGCTCATCCAGACTGATGATCTGATCATCCCAGGCCACTTCACCCGAAGCATTAATGCTAACGGTAATCGCCTGTGGTGGTGGATCAATAATTTCTGCCGTGGTTTCTGGCAAGGTTAATGGTATTGATGGGTTGGCAACGGTCGCTGTCACCAGGAAGATGATCATCAAGACCAGCATAATGTCGATGAGCGGAATGAGGTTCATCTCATTCATGCCGCTATCGTTGTCTTCACCCAATTGAAATGCCATTAAGCCTGACCTCCCACTAAACCTTGCTGTGCAGTTTTCACTTCAGCCTGAGCGGTCGCAGAATCCTGCTGCAGCATGGTGTCAATTAACAGGTTGTGTGCATGATCTTGCAGTTCATGTGACAAGGTCCGGTTAAAACGGCTACAGATGTTATAGGCAATAACTGCTGGAATTGCGACAGCCAGACCAAAACCGGTCATGATCAGTGCTTCACCGACAGGCGTCGCCACTTGAGCAAGGCCAGCCTGACCGCTTTTACCCACCGCTACCAGCGCGTGGAAAATCCCCCATACAGTACCAAACAGACCGACAAACGGTGCCAGCGATGCAATAGTTCCGAGTACCGATACGCCTTTTTCTGCAGAGGCTTTTTCTGCCGAAATCTGGCGTAACAGCGCCTGCTCTGCCACGGCCTTGCGCTGTTCAAAACTTAAAGGCGCAAATTTGGCTTTCAGGCTGTTCAGCGCTTGAGCGAGTTGAGCATAGGCTTGCTGTTTAAGTTGGCGGGTGCCCATCAGACGCAGCACAAAAATTGTCCAGGTCGCAATCGACATTGCCAGTAACACGAAATACAGTGTTTTGCTGACTGCATCTGCATGTTGCCAATAAACTGAAAAGTTCATACTCGAACTCCTGATTAAAGTTAGCCGTTAGGATTCAATGTCAATTCAAAGGGTTGCTCGGCACGAATTGGATAAGCAACGCCATTTTCCTTGTACGGTTTGAATTTTGCACTACGCACAGCGCGTAAAATCTTTTCATCTAAAGCAGCAATGCCGCTTGAACGGGTAATCCGCGCACTGGTAATTGAGCCTTTTTCATTGGCTTCAATTAAGACCACAACGCTACGGGTTTCACCCTGTAAATCTCGGTTGGTATACGATGGTTTTGGTGAGCGGCTCCACTGCACGCCCGAGCCCCCAATTGATACCGATTTGGTTGCTGGCACAGCTGGTGCAGGCGGCGCTACTGGCGCAGGCTGTACCACCGGTTGCGGTGCCGGTTTCACCACTTTGGTTTCAGAAACCGTGGTGGTAACGGTTGGCGTTGGCTGCGGCGTTGGCTCAACCGGTTTGACCACAGGTTTTGGCGCTTCGGCCTTTTTCACCTGCTGGACTTTTTCCACTTTTTTCGGTGGTGGTGGCAATGGTTTTTCAACCACCTTCACTTCTTTGACTTCTGGTGGCTTAGGCTGTGCCGGTTTTGGTTCTGCTTTTGGTTGTGGCGGTAAAGGTTTTGGGGGTTCCTGAATTTTGACAAAGCGGACTTTTAGCGGCTCCTTGTCAATCGGTTTCAGTTCCGGTGATTCCATCTGGCTAACCGCCCACAACACCCCGATATGGCCAATAACCACGGCCACCAGTGCAGACAGCACTTTCTTTTTCATGGGATGAGGAGATTGCATCATGGGAGTAGAAGATGGACTCATTAAACTCAGTTACCTTAAAGAGGTGATAGCCAGTTTCAGATTTGACCTATCAAGCTCATCGGTTAGCACAATTAAAGTACCGCAATGATAAATGAGAAGTGTTTTCATTTGCAACAATTAATTTGGCTATTTTAATGGCTTTTTCAAATAATCAATAAAAAAGGCATACTAAAAGTATGCCTTTAAATCTGCTGATTCACAACAACTTATTGGAATACCACTGTTTTATTGCCATCGACAATAATCCGGTCTTCCAGATGCCATTTCACTGCACGCGCCAGCACGTTACGCTCCACATCCTGACCCAGTTCACGCAGCTGCTCGACCGTAAAATCGTGGCTGACACGCTCCACATCCTGCTCGATAATCGGGCCCTGGTCTAAATCCGCGGTCACATAGTGCGCAGTTGCCCCAATCAGTTTCACGCCTTTGTCATAGGCTTGCTGATACGGGTTGGCGCCAACGAAAGCTGGCAGGAAGGAATGGTGAATATTGATCACTTTCATTTCCCATTTGCTGACAAATTCTTCATCCAGAATCTGCATATAACGTGCCAGCACCAGTACATCATTGCCCTGCATCAATTCATCAATTTTGGCATAGGCTTCGCGTTTATTTTCCTTGTTAACCGGCACCACTTCAAATGGAATACCAAAGTTCTCAACCGCTTCACGTAAAGTTTCGTGATTCGACACCACTTTGGTGATTTCACACGGCAGACCACCACGCGCATGACGCCATAACAGTTCCAGCAAGGCATGATCGACTTTAGACACTAAAATACCGACCTTTTTCACATCGGCCACCAAGGCCAGACGCCATTGCATTTCATAACGCTCGGCCACATTGCTGGCAAAGGTCTGGATCAGGCTTTCACGACGGCTTTGCAGATGATCCAGCTCGAATTCAACGCGCATGAAATAACGCCCGCCCTGAGCTTCAGTCGCGTATTGATCAAGTGCGGTAATATTTGCTCCCTGATGATACAAAAAGCTCGATACAGCCTGCACGATACCTGGCTTATCCTCACAAGTAATCAGTAAACGTGCAGTATTCGCAGTCGTCATATTCATGTTGGTTTATATCACTAATCAGTTAAATTGAAAAAATAAGCCGGCTATTCTAGCGCGTTTCCTTAACAGACTAAATAGGGGAATCAGTTTCTGTATTCTTGCTTGAAGATAAGCTGGCAAACAGTTCCGATGAACCCAGGGTCTGTAACAGGCCTTCATAGGTTTGACGGCTTTCACCACGCAAATACGCCCCTTCCAGGAATACCATCTGACGCAGCGCCTGCCAGACCCACTTCTCTTCCAGCGTATTCGAGTCGGTAATATGCCCCGACATATACAGGAAGTTGGTCCAGTTGGTCAGCACAATCCACAGGTTAATAATTAAGGCTTCAATTTCCGAGTCGGTCATTTCCATTAAACCGGCTTCCACGAAAGCTTTATAAATTTTTTGTCCCTGCTGCATCACCTGTCCGGCAAAACGCGGATACATTTTGCGGAAATCTTCGTTATTTTCCACCAGATGATAGACATCCCGATGCAAAAAGCGGTAGTTCCATAACTGGCTGCTAAGGACCTGAAAGTAATGAATCTTATCGTTGGCATCCAGCGGACGGTCATCTGGCAAGGCCAGCATGCTCAGGGTTTCGGCCTGATACTGCTCCATCAGCTCTTTAATAATTTCGTTTTTATTGCGGAAATGATAGTACAAATTACCCGGACTCATACCCAATTCAGCTGCAATATGATTGGTCGTCACGACACGTTCGCCACGTTCATTAAAAAGTTGCAGGCTTAACTGCAAAATACGTTCTTTGGTTTTCACCGTTTTCGAGTGTGACATCCTAAAGTAACCATTCTTTCAAACTGTTAAGAAACTAACAGATAAAGTAACTTGACTATTTAGAGTAAATACTCTAAAAACTAAATTAATTGATTCAATCGAATGGTAACACGCCATGAACAGTCAAACAAAAACAACTTCGATGACCACTCCCGACAGCACGCCCCATAACCTTGATGCACAACGTTTACATGATGTTCTGGCCCTGCAGAAATACGCCTATCAGCGCTATCCGCTGCCAACCGCCAAAGAACGGATTGACCGTCTGGCACGGTTAAAACGGGTGCTGGTTAAATATCAGGATCAGTTTGCCGAAGCAATTAATGAAGACTATGGTAACCGTTCGATGGGCGAGACCAAAATTGGCGAATTACTCACCTGCCTTGAACATATCAAATACTACAGCAAAAACCTCAGTGGCTGGATGAAACCATCCAAGCGACATGTCGGAATTATTCATCAGCCGGCCAAAGCCTGGGTGCAATACCAGCCTTTGGGTGTGGTCGGCATTATTGCACCGTGGAATTATCCGCTGTTACTGTCGGTCGGTCCGTTAATCTGCGCTTTAGCAGCCGGCAACCACGCCATGATTAAAATTTCCAGTGCCTCGATGCATTTTGGCCGTGTGCTGGAAAATGCCATTGCTGAAGCTTTCCCGCAGGAACTGGTGGCGGTCATTACCGGCGGCGGTGCGATTTCCGATACCTTTAGTCATCTGTCCTTCGATAAAATGATTTTTACCGGTTCGACCAATGTCGGTAAAACCGTGATGGCGGCGGCAGCCGAAAATCTGGTGCCGGTGATTTTAGAGCTGGGCGGTAAATCGCCCGTGCTGGTGCATCCATCAAGTGATATGGCCGATGTTGCCGAGCGGATTGCGGTTGGTAAACTCTGGAATGCCGGACAGACCTGCGTGGCACCGGACTATATGTTCCTGCCTAAAGGCAAAACCGCCGAATTCCTGGGTCATTATGAACAATATATTAAGCAGATGTATCCAAGTCTGCGCGACAATCAGGATTACACCTCCATTATTAATGACAAGCAGTACAACCGGCTGCAGGGCTATTTAGACAATGCCCGTGAACAGGGCGCCCAACTGATTGAAATCAATCCGCAAAATGAACTGCTGGACGATGTACGCAAAGTCGCTCCGACCGTACTGACCGGGGTCACCACCGAAATGCGCATCATGAAAGAGGAAATTTTCGGACCACTGCTGCCCATCATGGAATATGAACAAATTGATGATGTAATCGAGTTTATTAATAGCCGTCCGCGTCCACTTGCATTATACTACTTCGACTTTGATCAGGCGCGTGCCGACTATGTCGCACAGCGTACCCATTCAGGGCATTTCGGACAAAACATGGTACTGACCCATGTCGCACAGGATGACTTACCATTTGGTGGTGTCGGTGCGTCAGGGATGGGCAAATATCATGGTCCCGAAGGATTCTTCAGTTTGTCGCATGAACGCTCGGTGATGTCTAATCCGAAGCTGTATAGCTTGAAATACATCCTGCCGCCGTTCAATAAGCCGATTCACAGACTAATTTCAAAGATGCTTCTTCGCTAAATGATCAAGGCATGAGCTATTAGCATGGCTCATGCTGCGTTTTCCTGAAAATCGCTTGTCTTTTAAGCGCATTTTTGGTATAAAACGCCCCTTGAATGAATTCATCCGTTTATTTTTGACTGGCCATACAGATTTGCTGTTGGCTAAATCAATGGAGTTACACCATGTCTAAGGTTTGCCAAGTTACCGGCAAGCGTCCAGTCGTTGGTAACAACGTCTCACACGCCAACAACAAAACTAAGCGCCGGTTCGAGCCGAACCTGCACCACCACCGTTTCTGGTTAGAAAGCGAAAAACGTTTTGTACGTCTTCGTTTAACCACTAAAGGTATGCGTATTATCGACAAATTGGGCATTGAAAAGGTTGTTGCTGACCTACGTGCTCAAGGTCAAAAGATCTAAGTAAGGAGTCAGGACAATGCGTGATAAGATTCGCTTAGTTTCTACAGCTGGTACAGGTTATTTCTATACCACGACTAAAAACAAACGTACTATGCCGGAAAAAATGGAAATCAAAAAATTTGATCCAAAAATCCGTCAACACGTAATCTTCAAAGAAGCTAAAATCAAATAATTTTGGCTTTTTGAAAAAAACGACCTCTCTGCAGGTCGTTTTTTTTGCACTTTTTTTCTTCCAGTTGTTAAAATTTCCTGATCTTTTCAATCTGGCACTCTCTGTGCTTGTCTTTTTTACCCTTAACCTTGGCTTAAGGAGTTGTTAGTGCCGCATGATGTAGAACTTATTATCTTATTGGCTGTCGGCTTTGGACTGGCCTTACTGTTCGGCTATATTGCCGCCCGTTTACGTTTACCGCCCCTGATCGGTTATCTGGTGGCCGGTATCCTGATTAGTCCAAATACGCCCGGCGTGGTCGGTGATATTCACCTGGCCAACCAGCTGGCTGAACTGGGTGTGATGTTCCTGATGTTTGGCGTCGGGATGCATTTCTCGCTCAATGACCTGATGCAAGTCAAACGGATTGCCCTGCCCGGTGCCATCCTGCAGATTACTGTCGCCACTTTACTGGGGATTGGAGTCTCGATGATGTGGGGCTGGAGTTTCGGCTCTGCACTGGTGTTCGGTCTTAGCCTGTCCTGTGCCAGTACGGTAGTTCTACTCAAAGCACTGGGGGATCGCGGCCTGCTAGACTCGGTCAACGGCAAGATTGCCGTGGGCTGGCTGCTGGTCGAAGATCTGGTGATGGTACTGGTGCTGGTACTGTTACCGGCTACTGCGGTCCTGTTGGGTGGACAGGCACTTGCCGGTAGTGCAGCTGATGAAAACATCTGGCTGACACTGGGCATTACCCTGTTAAAAGTCACCGGCTTTATTGCCTTTATGCTGATTGTCGGAAAACGATTGGTACCCTGGATTATGCAGGTGGTGGCGCGTCTAGGTTCCCGTGAACTGTTTACCCTGACTGTGGTCGCGGCGGCCGTGTCAATTGCCTTTGGTGCCTATAAAGTCTTTGGTGTGTCGATGGCACTGGGCGCCTTCTTTGCCGGTATGGTGGTGAAAGAGTCTGACTTTAGCCATCGTGCTGAAGAAGAAACCCTGCCGCTACGGGAGATTTTCTCGATCCTGTTCTTCGTGTCGGTGGGGATGCTGTTTGACCCGCGGATTCTGCTGGAAGAACCGCTGCATGTGCTGGCAGTGGTCGGCATTATCATGATTGGTAAAACCATTGCCGCCATGGCCCTAGTCCTGTTCTTCCGCTACCCGATTAACACTGCATTAACGGTGGGTGCTTCACTGGCGCAGATTGGTGAATTCTCCTTTATTCTGGCCACGCTCGGCGTATCGTTACAGCTGCTGTCTCTAGAAGGTCAAAACCTGATTCTGGCCGGTGCCCTGATTTCCATTACCTTAAACACCTTCCTGTTTTCGGCGATTGAACCGGTACAGCGCTGGATTCGCGAGCGCTCACATCTAGCCCGTTTGCTGGAACGCAGTGGCGACCCGCTGGCGATGTTACCCGATGAAGTTTCACAAGATTATCTGCGGGATCAGGTCGTGATTATTGGCCATGGTGAAGTCGGCCGCCGTATTACCAAAAACCTGATGGCGGAAAATATCAAGGTGGTGATTGCCGAAGAAAACCGTGAGATTGTTGAAAACCTGCGGGAAAAAGGCATTGCTGCGGTATCTGGTGTGGCCACTGAGCCTGGAGTACTGATTCAGGCACATATTCAACATGCCCGTTTACTGGTGATTTCACCGATGGACATTATTGATATTCATAAAATTGTTGATATTGCGACTACTTTGAATCCGCAAATTCAGGTGCTGATCTGCGCGGAAAGCAAAGAAGAAGCCGAAGTCATTCGCCGTGACAATATCGGTGAGGTGTACTTTGCCAAAGAAGAAATGGCCAAGAACATGAGCAATCATATTTTAAACCAGATTGAAATTGCCCATCATCAACCACCCTCACATTAAGCCTCAGGCACAAAAAAGCGCACCTTCAGGTGCGCTTTTGCATTCCAGAGCATGAGCCGACTAGCTCAGATACTTCGGCTGCTCATCAACCACTTCGGCCTGCCATTCATTGACCTGCTTTTCCAGCAGCCCGAATAATGCGGCCTGAATCATGTGCTGGGCGACAATTGGCGTCTGATCTCCCAGCAGGGCTTTGACTTCATCATTAAACTGGATTTTGACCAGAGGTTCCTGTTCTGAACCAGCATTACGCAATGCCAACTCACCACCTTCAAGCTGAACCAATTCCAAAATCGCGTCCTGATTTCCAAATAAGGCTTTTAACTGTTCTATAGACATAATTCCTCCATGTTCAACATGGTGGCAAAGATGGACTCTTTGCATCGCTTAGATAGTTAATATGATGTCAGGTTTTCAGAATTCAAGGGACACTGGTCGGGTTTAGAATTCCACCATTTCATTTCTGAAACCATCAATTAACTGCATCAGCTCACGATGCCATTCACGCAGGATTTTGGTATCTGGCAGCCATGCTTGCGGGGTTTGAGTGACTTTAATAATCAGGTTCGATGAAGTCTCATCTTCCGGTTCCGGTGCGCTTGGCTCCGGCGTATACTGACAAAGACGATAAGCGCGTTTTAATTCAGCAATAAAGCCTTCTTTGGCCAGTTTTTGCAGAATCACCACTTCAGGCGATACCTGACCTTTGGCCGCCATCGCTTCTTCAATTGATTTTAAAGTCGGCTGCAGCTCATTCAGGCGGTAGTAACGCATCAGTTCCTGCAAAAAGGCCAGTACAGCACCATGCAGATGAAACACCGCTGCTTCGCGATGTGCCTGCGCCTGCTGGATATGTTCGGTTTGTTCGGCTTGCTGACATGAAAGACGGGCAAAATACAGTTTTTGATTGGTACGGTCGGCATGAAAGCGAGCAACACGGGACATGAATAGCGTTCCTAAATTTTGGCTTTTATTTCAACATTAAGCTTAAACGCTCTGCGTCCAAATGCCCAACAAAAAATACATATGAGCGCTATCATCAGCATCGATATTTTCTACGATAAGTTTAAATAGAGAAAAATGCAGCGCTAAAAAAGGAGCCACTAAGGACTCCTGTTGATGTTCAAGCTTTCGGCTTGTCTTCCGCAGCTTTAACGCGAATGCCAGCACCTTTGACTTTCAGGGTATTCAGGCCCTTAATCGCTTTGACGGCTTCACGACCATGCGGCATTTCCACAAAGCCAAACCCTTTGGACTTGCCACTGTCAGCCTCTTTAACAATCACCGCAGATTCGACTGTGCCAAACGGCTGAAACAGCGCCAGCAGTTCAGCATCGGTGATAGAACGCTCTAAATTACGTACAAGAATTTTCATTTACTTTTTCCAAATAGGCCAAATCATCCAAAAGCATGCGCCTACTCTACTCTGGAGATTGTGCATCAAGCTGCACAACACATGACTCTAGTTTAATCGAGATCAATCCCAAAATCTAAACGAATCTTCTGGCGTTCGATCAGTGCACTTTTAACAGTTTGTTCACGGGTTTTATAATGGGTTTCACTTTGACACAGGTTACGGGTCAAATCGTTCAGAAAATAGCTTTCCACAGTACGTCCCTGTTCATCGACCGTATCTCTGGCCCACCAGCTGATGTTCTGCTTGGTCAGAATCAGCTCGTTTTGCGCCCGGGTTAAAGCCACATACAGCACCCGGCGTTCTTCTTCAACTTCGTCAAAATTCCCTTGCGCCCGTGCATGTGGATACTGCCCGGCAGTGACATTGGCCACATAGCAGACCTTCTGCTCGGTACCTTTGGCCGAGTGAATGGTAATGAGCGTGACCACATCATCATCTGACTGACGTTCAATCTCGCTAATCGAAATCGGATCAAGCACATATTCTTCCAGAAACTCGCTGAGCTGACCGTGTTTGCTGGCCAGCTGCTTGACCAGATCAAAATCTTTAAGCCGTTTTGACCAGTCTTTTTTGGCGTAATTCTGTTCCAGCTGCTCCACCAGTGCCTCAATCGCCAGACTGACACAGACGTCGACTTCCTGTTTCAGTACCGCCATTTGCTTCATAATCAAAATGGTTTTATCCGGAATCCGGCCAAATTTCTCCAGCTTTTCCGCAATCTGCTCCATTTCCGGATTCAACAATAACTGCTGTGCTAGTTTACTGGCACCGACATCTCCCACGCCATTCCACAGGGTCAGAAAACGCATCCAGGCAATATCATCGGCCGGATTGGCAATGACCCGCAGCAGACTGAGCAAATCCTTAACGTGTGCCGATTCCAGTAATTTCATGCCGCCAATAAAACGATACGGAACATTGGCGGCAATAAAGGCCGCTTCAATATGCCGCGCGGCAAAACTGGAACGCACCAGCACCATATGCTCCTGCCATGCTGCGCCATGGATAAAGTGACGCTCTTTGATATCAATGGCAATCCATTTGGCTTCATCAAACTCATTCGGAAAAATGTGCATGCGCGGTTTTAAGCCGCTGCCGCGATATGCCTCCAGCCGTTTGTCATAGCCGATCGGACTTTGATCCAGCAACCAGTTCGACAGGTCCAGAATTTCCTGGGTTGAACGATAGTTGCGCTCCAGCTTATAAATCTGGGCACCCGGAACACGTTCTTTAAAGTGATGAATGTTTTCAAAGTCTGCACCACGGAAACCGTAAATCGACTGCGCATCATCACCAACACAGAACAGCTGCACCCGCTCTTTTAACGGCTCTAGTAAGGCCCATTGCAAAGGATTGGTGTCCTGCATTTCATCGACCAGCATGTGCTGGCACAACGACGCGACATAATCGACCAGCCCCTCTGATTGGGCCAGCGCCGAAGCGACAATTGCCAGAATATCGTCATAATCCAGAAAATGACGCGCCTGCTTGCGCGCTTCATATTCTTTCATGATCTCGGCAATCTGATCTTTATAATCCAGACATTCCGGCAGCTGCTTTTCTAGGGCAATACTCAGTTTTTGCCGGGTGTTACGGGCAAAAGAATACAGGTCACACAGCTGCTGCGGCTTGGGCAAGGCATTTGGATTTTTCTTGTCATCTTTACCACGCAGTAAACGGAACATCATGATCTGGTCATCACGATCAATAATCGAGAACTGTTCCAGCCCAAAGGCTTTTGGAATCCGGCGCAGCAGATACATACAGAAGGTATGGAAGGTCGAAGCACGCAAGCCCTTGGCCTGCTCGCCCAGCGCCAGTTCGACCCGCGCTACAATTTCGGCAGCGGCACGGCGGGTAAAGGTTAAAATCTGAATCTGGTTGGCCGGAACGCCCTGATCAATCAGATAAGCCGCACGCGCCACAATGGTTTTGGTTTTGCCACAGCCTGCCCCAGCCAAGACCAAACTGTGCTTTGCTTCAGTGGTGGCTGCATTTTTCTGTTGGGGATTTAACTCGTCGATGAGCTGCGCAAGTGACATACCAAATCATTTCTCGAAAATTCAAAGCGAGATCTTATCATAAGCATCCTATCAACATAAAAACTAGCCTATTTGTAAACCCGGATCGTTTTCGAATTGAGTACCTCGTATTGCAAACCCAGCTGTCTGGCCGTCATGTCCAAAAATTCAAGAAAGTTCGAATTGCGTAAATGAAGGGAAAATTGATGATTCATGTCGACATCTGAATCCACAATCAGCGTGACCTTCTTTTCAATTGCCAGCAGATTTTTTAAAACACTCAGATGCATCTCATCAAAATTAAAGGACAGCTCTCTCGGCTGTGAGTACTGCTGTACAGGATTTTTCCTGAGATAATTTTGCATATTTTCGCGGTAGGCCGGTTTTGCAAAACTGTGTACGGTGATGCAGTTCAATATCAAAACCAAGATGATCTTTTTCATCATTTCCCTATTTATCATTTTTTAAACCCTATTGGCATCTGGGTTTATCAAGCTTTCTTTAGCGATCGCATGACATTTTCGACGCTGTCGGTTAAATTATTTTCCGCATTTCGAATCGCATCTTCTACTGAAATATCAGGTGGATTAATACCAATAATCTGTGTAAATCCCGCCTCCAGCAGTGGCTCAATATCTTCACCAATCATTCCTGCAAACGCATAGACCGGTTTATTCAAGCTTTTCGCAACCTGTGCCACGCCAAATGGGGTTTTGCCCATGCAGGTCTGCCGATCAATTTTCCCTTCGCCGGTCAGGACCACATCGGCCTGTGTAATTTTTTCAGTCAACCCGGTTTGCTGAATCAGCAGTTCAACACCTGACTGAATTTTTGCGCGTGCAAAAGCAAGCAAGCCAAAGCCCAGTCCACCCGCTGCACCGGCCCCGGCCTGATGTTGCACATTAACCCCGAGCGTTGTTTCAACCAGATTGGCAAAATAACCCAAGTTCTGATCGAGAATTTTGACCAGCTCCGGTGTGGCACCTTTTTGCGGTCCAAAAATGGCCGAGGCACCATATTCCCCACAGAGCGGATTATTGACATCGCTGGCAATCAGCATCTCGGTGGTTGCCAAACGGGCATCCAAAGCACTAAGGTCAATCTCGCAGATCTGCTTTAAATTGCCGCCACAAGGTTGCACCTCCAGGCCAGCCTGATCTAAAAATTTCACCCCCAACGCTTGCGCCATTCCACTGCCGGCATCATTGGTGACACTGCCGCCCAGTCCAATCACGATTTTAGACACGCCCAGATCCAGCGCCTGGCGGATCATCTCGCCAGTGCCATAAGTAGAAGTAAGCGCCGGATTGCGCTGCGCCAACGGAATAAGATGAATACCATTGGCCTTGGCCATTTCAATGACTGCAGTTTTGCCGTCGTCAATCAGGGCAAAGTAGCTTTCAACCTGTTGCTGCGGCAAAGGACCGCGTACCCGACACGAAACTTTCTGCCCGGTACATGCATTTAACAGGGCATCGACGGTGCCTTCACCGCCATCGGCCAGCGGTACCAAGCGACAGATTGCATCCGGAAACTGCCGCAAGATTCCGCGCTGCATGGCCTGGGCGGCCTGTACTGCGCTCAGGCTTTCTTTAAAGGAATCTGGTGCAATCACAAAACGAAGTGGCATGTGGTTTATCCCCAGCGTGGGTGTCCATTGTGGATAAGTGTTGACTTATCCGCATATTAGCGTAGCCAGCCAATTTCCGCAGCGGTCAGGTCATTAATGACGGTGTATTGCAGGCTGTCCGGCATTTTGCTGGTGCTGCTACTTAGCGGAATATGCCCGCCCATTAACTCAGCTTTCTGCTGTGGATAGCGTGGCTGTTGCTGCGGGTTGGCATAACCCAGCGGATAAATCGGCAGTCCGGTGGCCAGATCATATTTATCACGGGCGCCAAAAGCATGCAGTAATTCATGCACCAGCACCACATGGTTCTGCTGGGTCTGACGCTCGGCGGCAAACAGGTTAACCGAACCAATCCGGCCTTTTTCCAGCGCGGTAGAATGTTTTAAAGCTTTTTGATGGGCTGGATCATAATAGTTTAAATACAGGGTCACATGCGGTGCGCCATCAACTGACTGATGCTGACGCCAGGCATAAAACCGGAACTTGAGACTCCAGATGATGCTATCGAGTAAAGAAGCCTGTTCCGGTACCTGTGGCGGCAACTGTTGCAGTTCCCGGCCAAGCTGCAGATAAAAATATACCGGTTGCTGGCGATACTGTGCCGCGGCCTGCTGCAAATACTGCTGCACCGTTTGAAAACTGCTGTTAGACAGCTGCTGGATATAACGCTGGGTGCTGTCCTGTCCATCGGCATTCACCGGATGCAAGAGCACCCGCACTGGTTTATTCCAGTCCTGATTCTGGTCACGATAGGCATTTACCGCCACAATGAAAAGAATCAGCAACAAGATCAGGATACGAATCTTTTTCCACATCGGCTTAAGCGCTCTGTTTTTTGAGTTTTCTCAGATACATCTGACTCATTTCAATTTTGGTTTCAAATAGATTCAGAGTTTTAATGAGTCCGGAAAGCTTGGCCCGGCCATAGTTTCTGGAATCAAAATCCGGTTTTACCGCGCTGATATATTGCCCGACCATGCCCAGATTGGCCCAGCCATTTTCATCGGCATTGTCTTTGACTGCTTTATAAATCAGATTCAGTGTGGCGCGATCCATCATCTCTGCAGCCGGGTTTTCTTTCGGCACAGTGCTGGATTTTAGCTCGGAGTTTTTTGCACTTTCTAGGTTCTTTTTGTCCTGAACCGGGCTGATTTCATCTTCTTCAGCATTTTTCAGTTCATTTTCAGAGATCAGGTTTTCAATATAAATAAATTTATCACAGGCTTTTTTAAAGGCTTCCGGAGTGGATTTTTTGCCAAACCCATAAACACTCAGGCCATTTTCACGAATCCGCGAAGCCAGCGGAGTAAAGTCACTGTCACTGGATACAATACAGAAACCATCCAGCGCTCCGGCATAGAGTAAATCCATGGCATCAATAATCAGGATCATGTCGGTGGCATCTTTGCCTTTGGTATAGGCAAACTGCTGTACCGGGGTAATGGCATGCGGCAACAGCACATCACGCCACTTTTTCAGGGTTTCACTGCTCCAGTCCCCATAGACCCGTTTCACGCTGGCAATGCCATATTTGGCGACTTCTTCAAGCACCGAAGCAATAGCGTGAATCGAAGAGTTATCGGCATCAATTAACACCGCAAATTTTTTTGTTTGGATATCCACCGGTTCCCCAAGCGCTTATTATTCAAATTTATTGTGGAGTTGATTTTGACATAAAAAATGCCGACTGATGTCGGCATTTTTTATTTTTAGCTTTTAGGCTTCAACCCATTTGCCATCCTGATATACCAGACTCCATTTGGTCTGCTTGCCTTCAGGGGTTTCAGAGCCAATATATTGCGCCTGATTTTTACGGCTGAATTTCACCAGAGTCGGGTTGCCTTCTGGGTCTACATCGGGTGCTTGCAAAATGAATTGATATTTTGGATCAAGCTGGTCAGCAACCGTACGCAGTTCCGCCACCTTCGGTGCACGGGTTTCACGCACTTTCGGGAACTTGCTGGCCGCCAGGAATAGACCGGCAGCGCCATCACGCAGGACAAAGAAGTCATCGTGCTTGGTCGAGCGTAAATGTTCCATCTTGATGGGGTCGACACGCGGCGGCGCAGGCTGACCGTTTTTCAAGACTTTACGGGTATTGTCACAGCTGGTGCAGGCAAAGTATGGACCAAAACGGCCAGTTTTCAGCTGCATTTCGCCATCACATTTATCACATGGAATGGTCGGGCCATCATAGCCTTTAATCTTGAACTCGCCTTCTTCCAGCTCAAAACCGGCACAGTCCGGGTTATTACCGCAAATATGCAATTTACGGCCACCATCAATCACGTAGCTATCCATGGCAGTTTCACAGATCGGGCAGCGTTTTTTCGACATCAGGTCGGCGGTTTCAGCACTGTCATCATCTGACAGGGCTGCCAGAGACTCTACAGGTGTTAAATTCAGAGTGCCCTTACAGCGTTCTTTTGGCGGCAGGTTATAACCGGAACAGCCGAGGAATACCCCGGTAGTGCCGGTACGAATCTGCATTGGACGTTCGCATTCCGGACAATGCACGGCATCCACTTCCACCGGCAGGTTACGGCGCATACCCTGTTCGCCCTGTGCATTGGTCAAACGGGTTTTAAAATCACCATAGAAGCTGTCGAGCAGATCTTTCCAGTTGCGTTCACCATCGGCCACTTTATCCAGCTGACCTTCTAAGTCCGCGGTAAAGTCGTAGTTCATCAGGTTGTTAAAGCTTTCATCCAGACGGTCGGTGACAATTTCACCCATCTTTTCCGCAAACAGGCGGCGGTTTTCCAGCTTGACATAACCACGGTCCTGAATGGTGGAAATAATCGCCGCATAGGTCGATGGGCGGCCAATGCCACGTTTTTCCAGTTCTTTCACCAGCGAGGCTTCGGTAAAACGTGCAGGCGGCTTGGTAAAGTGTTGTGATGGGTCCAGCTTTTGCAGTTTCAGCACTTCGCCGACTTTCACTGCAGGCAGCAATACATCATCATCAGACTTGTTCTGACCACGTACTTTGGTAAAACCATCAAAGACCAGGGTACGGCCTTTGGCTTTCAGTTCTACCCCATTGGCATTGACCAGAATGGTCGATGATAAATACTCGGCCGGAGTCATCTGACAGGCCACAAACTGACGCCAGATTAAATCGTATAAACGCTGGGCATCACGCTCGACACCAGCCAGGCTGTCGCCTTTCAGACCGACATTGGATGGACGAATCGCTTCGTGAGCCTCTTGCGCGCCGGCTTTGTTGCCGTAGCGGTTTGGCTTGGCCGGTAAATATTTTTGGCCATACTCGGATTCAATATGCGTACGCACCATATTCACGGCGTCATCACTCAGGAACGTCGAGTCGGTACGCATATAGGTAATAAAACCGGCTTCATACAGACGCTGTGCCAACATCATGGTTTTCTTGACCGAGAAACCTAGACGGGTACTGGCCGCCTGTTGCAGCGTTGATGTGATATATGGCGCACTCGGATTCACCTTGGTTGGCTTGTCTTCACGTGCAGCCACCGTATAGTCTGCATCTTTAATCAGGTTCAGCAAGGCATCGGTTTCAGCCTTGTTACGCAGCTTTAGGGTCTTGCCATTTTGCTTGACTGCTTCCAGACGAATATCATCTTGTGCAGATTTGGTATCGGCAAATACCTGCCAGTATTCTTCCGGAATGAAGGCACGAATTTCACGTTCACGCTCTACCACCAGTTTGACGGCTACTGACTGGACACGACCGGCTGACAGACCACGGGCAATTTTTTCCCACAGCAATGGCGAAATCATAAAGCCAACCACACGGTCCAGGAAACGGCGCGCCTGCTGCGCATTGACTTTATTGGTGTCTAGACGTGCCGGATGCTTAAAGGCTTCCTGAATGGCATTTTTGGTAATTTCGTTAAATACCACACGCTGATAACGCGCATCATCACCGCCAATGACTTCTTTTAAATGCCAGGCAATGGCTTCCCCTTCACGGTCCAAATCCGTTGCCAGATAGACTTCATCGACCTGCGATGCCAGTTTTTTCAATTCAGCAACAACATTTTCCTTGCCCGGTAGCACTTCATACTGGGCTTTCCAGCCATGCTCCGGGTCTACCCCCATGCGGTTGACCAAGGCCTGCTGAGCTTTTTCTGCTTTTTGTGCTTCGGTCAGTTTGGCACGTGTGGTGGTTTTCTTTTCTGTACTTTTACTGGCGCCTGTAGGCAAATCACGCACGTGACCGACCGACGACTTTACAATGTAATTCGAACCGAGGTATTTGTTGATTGTTTTCGCTTTTGCAGGCGACTCCACAATCACCAAGGCACGTTTAGCGCCATCGGCAGATTTTGCTGTAGTGCTTTTCGATGTGGAGCGAGGAGCGTTCGCCATAGTTAACCGTAGTTCCTGTGAAAATGTTTTAAATTAAAGTTCAGCCAAAGAATGTAAATATGCCTTGATGTCATCCAGTTGGGTGGCTTTCAGATCAGCTTCTTCATCCCAATAGAGTCCTACACAGTTTGCCTGCATATCAATAGCATAAATGCCCTTTAATGCAACGGGTGTATGATTAAATTTTTCCTCACCATGCACCAGTTCAAGCTGCTGATCGACCACCCGGGCGCGCATTAACGGCAAGCGGGCCTCTGGAATCAGTACGCTATAATAGGCCACCATACTGGCACGGCTTTCTGTGGCCATCGGAATTTTGGTCCAGTCCGGCGCAGCCACCAGACGCGGATGCAGGCCCATCTTGCGGGCTTTTTCACGCATCAGGCCGAGGGCTTTTTCTCTTGGACTGACACGCAAACCAAAAATCGAGCCCAGCACAAAAATGATGATGGCCAGTGCCACCCAAATTCCAGTATTTTCCATAGCTCAACCTTTATGTTCTTTTATTAGAGTTGCATAAGCGCCATATAAAACGCAAGTTTGCACGATAAAATTAATTCAGGAACATTTCGTGGCTATAGACCACTTCATGCCCGTTCCAGTAGATATAGCCTTTTTCCAGCAGTTCCTTGAGCAATAACCGCACGTCGGACTGGGGAAACATCTGTTCTAACAGGTCACGCAAGGCATAAATATCTTTGGGTTTATCGGCTTTCAGTTCGCGCAGTTTACGCGCCACTTCCAGCTGTACCGGATCAATCTGGTCAAAGTTTTTAAACAGCGGCTGCTGCGCACTTTGAATCGGCGCGGCGACAGAGTCCTGTTCAATAACAGGAGCAGCTCCGCTTTCTGTCGACTGTAACTGTTTTAAGGCCTGATCCAAACTGCTGGCCACCGGTGTTTTTTCAGCAGAGGCATTTAAATCCAGCTGAATCCACTGTTTCAGCACCTTCTTGCGAAAGGCAATTTGCTCATCATAACGCTTGATAATTTTCAGATTAATTAACAAACCGACCAGACGCTGGGCTTTTTCCGGCACCACCTGCAAAATATTGCTGAGAGAGTTTTTCAGCTTCTCGACCGTATTCGGTTTACCACTCATTTTTGCCAGAGCATCACAGTATTTTTTGACCAGTTGCAAATACGGTTTTTGCTGGATGGTGGCAATACTCGGCAAGCTGTATTTTGGCGTATGAAGTGGCTGCGCCGCATCTTCTGGCTGAATCAAAATCAGATGGGCACTGATATTCGAGGCCTGTAGCATCTGCACCAGAATATCGCTGCTGTCCTGGGCCGAAATAATTTCGACATGGCTATCTGGCTCAAGTAATGCCATTAACTGCCCGACCACCACGGCATATTCAAACTCTTTATGCGGTGCTTCTGGGGTGTCCAGTACCACCACCTGAGCGCTATTCATCCAGCTGGCCAGTTCAGTCAGGTCATCCAGCGCGTACTCAAAGCGTCCGGCACAGTTAAACAGGTAGAGTGTCGAATAATGCTGCAGAATATCGCGCAGCAGTTGTGCCGTAGGCATATTCTGTTCAAGATCTAAAAGTACAACTTTCTGGGTCATGACAAAAAATAAAGGATCTGAGAGCCGAAAGTGGGCATTAGAGCCGGAAGTGAGATAAAGGTCAAATTTTTTTATTGCGGCGCTGTGATCGCTGCCTCAAAAGCGGCTGGAGCTAAACCGATCTACCAGTATCTTCTTTATATGGATACCTTAAAATAAACCCGCATTCAGGCTGCGGGTTTATCAATAGATTGTGCGGAATGTTCTAGCAATTGACGGATTAATAATGCGGCGGAATATTGGTCAGCGGATCGAAGGGAGCAATGCCTTCAGACAGGTCAGCTGACTCAACCCGTTGATAAAGCAGCTGCATTTGTTTCTTGAGGTCGGCAATTTCCAGATTCTGTTTAGTCACCTGCTCATTCAGCTGTTCAACTAAATCATCTAAAAATGCAATTCGGACTTGCAAATCTTCAATGGGTGCGGAAAATGACGCCTGATCATTTAGATTTTGTTGTTTAGTCATTTTAAATCCTCATTTGAGATTTTTCAGGAAACACTATGGCCTATATTACCCTAAGGGATGTCCAACTCGCGTTTGGTGGACCCGCCCTGCTCGACGGCGCGAACTTTACTCTTGAACGTGGCGAACGAGTGTGTTTGATCGGCCGTAATGGTGAAGGTAAGTCTACCTTACTTAAACTGATTGAAGGAAGCTTACTGCCCGATGCCGGTGAAGTCTCGATTCAAAATGGCTTAACCGTGTCCATGCTCACCCAGGATGTCCCGATGGATTCGGGCAAGGTTGCCGATATTGTCGCCGATGGTGCCGGTGAAGCAGCAGAGGTCCTGCGTGCCTATCATGCCGCCAATGATGCCTGCGTACTGGGCGATATGGCCGCCTGCGAGCGCATGGGTGAACTGCAACACAAACTGGATCAGCTTGATGGCTGGGCACTGGAAAACAAGGTCAACTCTATTTTAAGCAAAATGGGGCTGGACCCGAATGCCGATCTGGCAGATCTTTCCGGTGGCCGTAAACGCCGCGTGCTGCTGGCCCGTGCCCTGCTGACCCAACCGGACATCCTGTTACTGGATGAGCCGACTAACCATTTAGATGTTGAAAGTATCGAATGGCTGGAAAAATTCCTGCTCGATCAGAACAACCTGACCTTATTGTTTATTTCGCACGACCGGACCTTTGTTGACAGTCTGGCGACCCGTATTGTCGAACTGGATCGCGGGATTCTGCGCAGTTATGAAGGCAACTATTCACGCTATCTGGATCTCAAAGCCCAGCAGCTGGAAGCAGAAGAAAAACAGAATGCCCTGTTTGAGAAAAAACTGGCCGAAGAAGAAGCCTGGATCCGTCAGGGTATTAAAGCGCGTCGTACCCGCAACGAAGGTCGTGTTCGTGCCCTGAAAGCCTTACGCGAAGAATCCAAAGCGCGTCGCTTCCAACAAGGCAAAGTCAACATGGGGGTACAGGAAGCTGCGCGTTCAGGCAAACTGGTCTTTGATATTGAGCATCTGGGCGTCAGCTATGATGGCAAGCCGCTAATCAAAGACTTCTCGGCCATTGTCATGCGTGGCGACCGGATTGGTCTGGTCGGAGATAACGGGGTCGGTAAAACCACCCTGATTAAAGCCATTTTGGATGAAGTGGAACACAGCGGTACCGTTAAAATTGGCACCCAACTGGAAATTGCCTATTTTGATCAGCTGCGTAACCAGCTCGATTTGGAAAAATCGGTCAAGGACAACGTTTCTGAAGGTTCCGACTTTGTTGATGTCAATGGACAGCGCCGTCATATCTACAGCTATCTGCAAGACTTCCTGTTTAACCCGGAACGTGCGCGTACCCCGGTCAAAGCCTTGTCCGGTGGTGAACGTAACCGCGTGCTACTGGCCAAACTCTTGCTGAAACCATCCAATTTAATTGTGATGGATGAGCCGACCAACGATCTGGATATGGTCACGCTGGAACTACTGGAAGAAATGCTGGCTGAATACAAAGGCACCTTGCTGCTGATTTCGCATGACCGTGCCTTTATGGACAACGTGGTCACCTCGACCTGGGTGTTTGATGGCAAAGGCCATATTGAAGAATATGTCGGCGGCTATCAGGACTATTTACAGCAGCGTCCGGATCAAACCGTGGTTGACCAGAAAATGGCGGTGAAAAAGGCCCAGGCCAAGGCAGAAGCAGCAAAAGTAGAAGCTGCTCCGGCGCCTGTGAAAAAGAAACTCAGCTATAAAGATCAGCGTGAGCTGGACCAGCTGCCGGCTGAAATTGAAGCGCTGGAAACAGAACAGGCTGAACTGTCAGAGAAACTGGCTGATGGTTCCTGGTTTGTATCCGATGCCGAAGCTGCAACCCAAGCCTCGCAGCGTCTGGCAGAAATTGAAGAAATCCTGCTGGAAAAACTGGAACGCTGGGATGAGCTGGAAAATATGAGCAAAGGCGGTTAATTCACCCGCTTCACAGCATCTGCCGGACAGCGGCAGATGCTTTTTATCTTCAAAATCGTTCATGCTACACTGCATTTAACCTTCATTTTAAAACGTCACTATGCCGCAACCGCAAGATTATCAACCTGGTGAATTTCAATGGTCCTTTCTGCTACCGAAATACTGGAGCATCTGGATCGGTATTATCTTCCTGATGATTTTGGCAATCTTGCCGTGGGCCATTCAGTACCGTTTAGGCCAGTGGCTGGGCCAGCTGGCGTTTCGCTATCTGCATTCACGCCGTAAAACCACTGTCCGCAATCTGGAGCTTTGCTTTCCAGAATGGTCTGCGCAAGAGGTGCAGGACAACGCGCGCCAGGTTTTTGTTGACCAGATGATTGGCGTATTTGAAACCCTAAATGCCTGGTATAGCCCGAAATGGTTCCAGGGCCGGGTCAGTATTGAAGGTCTGGAATATATTCAGCAGGCGCAAGCGGAAGGCAAAGGCGTCTTGTTGCTGGGCACCCACTCGACCCTGCTTGATGCTGGCGGCTATTTATGTGCCCAGTATTTTGAACCTGATGTGGTCTATCGTCCGCAGAACAATCCGCTGTTAGATATGCTGATTTACCGCTGCCGGGCCACCATTTATGCCCATCAGATTGACCATGATGATATGCGTGGTCTGGTACGCAACCTGAAAAATGGCCATGCCATCTGGTACAGTCCGGATCAGGATTTTGGCCTGAAACAAGGCGTAATGGCGCCATTCTTTGGCGTGCCGGCAGCCACCGTGACTGCGCATCGTCGTTTACTGAAAATGACCAAAGCCGCCGCAATTCCGCTGTATTTCTACCGCCATGGTGATCTTAAAAATCCGAAATATCATGTCTTGATTGAGCCACCGGTTGAGCGTTTACCAAGTGAGGATGAAGTCGATGATGCGACGCGTGTTAATTTGATTATTGAACGTCAGCTGCGCATCGCGCCGACTCAATATATGTGGTTTCATCGCCGTTTTAAGACCCGTCCACAAGGCTATGAGCAGCTGTACTAAGCAATACAGCTGTATTAAGCCAATCTTTCTGCGAGTCAAATACCATATGCTGATCAAAATACCAGGACACGACAGCCCATAAAGTTAAACCCGAGTTCTGCATCCTGCAAAACTCGGGCTTATGAGGTTGTGCTTTCAAAACTTTTTTGTTGTTATCTCTGGCTTTCCATTCCTGCATCATCTCCATGATGACAATCCACCGGCTTCAACTTCCTTAACGGGACTCTCCTTTCCCAACTCCATCTGCCGATATGCTTAGAATACGCAGCTTGCTCGGTTTCAGCTATTGGCCATCGGCCTAAATCTGTGTAAGCCATTTCTTACACTTTTCCTCAAATTTCATGGCGTCTTGCTGCCCTGCTTATAATCCTGAGCCAAATCATCGGTCACGATTTTTTCTTCCCGCTCGGCTTTTTCAATGCCTTCCTGAATCGCCTCCTGCGCTTCTTCTTCATCGGCTTCAGTCTGTTCCAGCTCTTCCTGAATGTGCTCAAACACCCGACCGGTCTGTAACACCACATAGACCGGAAAATGATCTGAGCCCATATGTGGCAAACGCTTCATCTCCACCAAGGCAAAATCGGTACTGTGAAACACATGGTCCAGCGACCAGCGCAATAAGGGATAATCTGCATGGAAAGTATTGACATAATGCCGGCCGACGCGCGGGTCCAGCAGGCCACTGATGCGCTGAAACAGACGTGTGGTGCGGGACCAGGCCACATCATTCAGGTCGCCCATCACAATACAGCTTTCATCCAGATCTTTAATCTGATCGCCGACAATTAATAGCTCGGCATCACGCAGGGTCGAATCTTTGGCTTCAGTCGGACTCGGCGGTTTTGGATGCAGACAATACAGCTGCACCGGCTGGCCTGAACGCAAGATGACCGTGGTATGAATTGACGGAATTTCATCGCTAAGGATAAATTTCACTTCAGTCTCTTTTAAGGGCAGGCGGCTATAGAGATGCATGCCATATAAATTGTCCAGCGGCACCGGCACGCGATAAGGATAATCCGGTTCAATCACCGCCAGCTGCTGCTGCCAGACCGTATCGGTTTCCAGCGTCAGTACCAAATCGGGCTGGTATTTCCGGATTTCAGCAATGAGCAGGTGATATTTCTGGTTGGTGGTCAGCACATTGGAGACCATTAACGAAATTTGCTGATCAGGGTTCAGCTGCTCCGGCTTGACCTTTTTGACCTGCTTTTTCCAGATAAAGGTATAAGGCAGCACCATTTTCAGCTGGTACGCCAGAGCGGCAATCAGACCGGTTAAAATCACATAGCGCGGCGTATCCCAGGCCGCATCCCACAGCAGCATCAGCACAAAGGCCACAATCCCCAGCACCAGAACCTGCAATCTGGGAAAATCGGCACCTCGAAACCACCATTCATCCCGCGGAATCAGCGACCAGAAGCTGATCCAGATGACGAAAATGGCCAGCATTTCCACCCAAATCATATGCACCTACTTAGAAAGTTCATTTTTCTCGTTTTTTTTAAATAGAAATCTAACGTTATCAATTTTGTATGTAACACAAACAAGTTATTTCACTCAATAATAATGATGTTTTGATTATGTAGAGCTTGCAGTTGTGTCCCCTTTTGATACACTCATACTCCTTTTTGTTTTTTTACGCACCGAGGCAAAGTGACATGAAAGTAGGTCTGGTCGGTTGGCGCGGGATGGTAGGTTCCGTCCTTATGCAACGTATGGTTGAAGAGAATGATTTTGCTCATTTTGAGCCATTTTATTTCTCTACCAGTAATGCCGGTGGTGAAGCACCAGCGTTTGGCGGTAAAACTGCCCCAGCACTTATGGATGCAACGGACATTAACAGTCTGAAGCAAATGGATGTCATTATTACCTGTCAAGGTGGCGACTATACCTCAGACGTGTTCCCGAAACTGAAAGCTGAAGGCTGGAACGGTTACTGGATTGATGCAGCATCTACCCTGCGTATGGATGATGAAGCAATTATCGTACTTGATCCGGTGAACATGAACGTGATTAAAGACGGTCTGGTGAAAGGCACCAAAACATTTGTGGGCGGTAACTGTACGGTTTCACTCATGTTGATGGGCTTAGGCGGTCTGTTCCAGAACAATCTGGTGGAATGGGCAACCTCGATGACTTATCAGGCTGCTTCTGGTGCAGGCGCGCAAAACATGCGTGAACTGATCACCGGTATGGGCTACCTGTATAACAACACCAAAGAACTGCTAGATGACCCACGTTCTCCAATTCTGGACATCGACTCTAAAATTGCTGAACTGCAACGTGGCGAAGGTTTCCCGTCAGCCAACTTTGGTGTACCGCTTGCTGGCTCTTTAATTCCATACATCGACAAACAGCTGGAAAATGGCCAGTCGAAAGAAGAATGGAAAGGTCAGTCTGAAACCAACAAGATTTTAGGCAACCAGCAAATCGTACCAATTGATGGTCACTGTGTCCGTATTGGTGCCATGCGTTGTCACTCTCAGGCCCTTACCCTGAAACTGCGTAAAGATGTACCTCTGGATGAAATCGAAGATATCATCGCCAGCGCCAATGACTGGTCGAAAGTGGTACCAAATACCCGTGAAGCCTCTATGACAGATTTAACCCCTGTTGCAGTAACCGGTACCTTAACTGTTCCTGTGGGCCGTTTACGCAAGCTGAACATGGGTAAAGAATACCTGGGCGCGTTCACCGTCGGTGACCAGTTGCTTTGGGGTGCGGCAGAACCATTACGCCGTATGCTACGCATCTTAATTGACTATAAAAACGCGTAAGCCTTTTAAGCAAAAGTAAATTACAAAAAGCCGATCTGAAAAGATCGGCTTTTTATGTAACTAGCCTGTAAATATTTTACAATCGACTTACAACTCGCTAATCTATTCTTTTCGCTATGCGATAAATGACCGAGCTAACGATTAAGATGACCGTATATAACAAATTAAAGATCGCGATTTTAGCTATTCTTGCCTCACAACATATTCATGCGATTAATGTCGATCCTGTTCAGATTCAGTCAGCACCTGGGGAATTGCTGTATGCTGAAATGAACTTCCGTCAGTCCAATGTCAATGCGCCAATTGAAGTCAGTCTGGCCTCGGCAGAAGACTTGATGGCCATTGGTGCCAGCCATCGTCCACCGGGTCATTTAAATTTCTTTACCCGACGTGATGGTGCCGGCAACGGGGTGATTACCATTACCTCTTCTCGGCCACTGACCGATACCGAACTGAATATTGTGGTCAAAATTCGTGAAGGCTCGGCCACGCGTTTACAGCATATTAAAACCTCACTAAAACGTAGTACCCTGGCAGAACAACGCGCGCAGTTGCAACCGAAAGAGCAGCCACTAACACCGGTCATGGTCGTGAATGAACGGGACATTGCCTTAAACTTGCCGACCAGTACCGCCTATACCACAGCCACGGCATCTGCCAGCACCACGCGCAGTGTAGAAGCACCCCTAGCGATTCAAGCCAGCCCGCCACCGGCTTTAAGTCCATCAACCACACCAGCTGTCAGCGCAGCAGCACAGCCGGCTGCAAGCCCTGTGTCAGCGGTTACGCCATCGACTTCGGCGACATCAGCTCAACCGGCCTCTACACATAACGCGGGCAACACAGCTGCCGTAAATACAGCTGCTCCGGTTTCAGCAGATCCACTGGTCAAGAAATATGCCGAGCAGTTAAAAGCTCAGCAACAGCAAGCACCGGCAAAGCCGGCACCAGTTACAGCACCCAAAGCACCTGCTCCATCTGCGCCAGCATCAACCACAGCACGGCATGTGGTGCAATCCAATGAATCGCTATGGGCCATTGCCTCACGTATTGCCGCAGAGAACCAGCAGCCGGTCGGCGAAGTGATGCAGCAGATTAAAGCCCACAATGAACATGCCTTTATTCAGGGCGATGCCAACCGTTTACGCCGCGGTGCAACCTTGAATTTACAGGCCGTCAGCAGCGGGCAAAAAGCCGCGAAAAAGACCGTGCCAATCCCGGCAACCCAGCCTTCACGCCAGTCTGGCAAGGCCAAATACCGGATCAGTCAGGCCGAAATGAGTCTGGTGGCAGAAAATCAGCAAGATTCTGCCCAAGGTTCTGCCAAAAAGAACACACAAAGCGCGCAAACCTCAGAAGAGTTGTCACTAAAAGTTATGACAGCGCGTGAGAAAACCGTTAAATTACAGAGAAACGTAACACAGTTAGAATTGGCATTAAGTCAGAAGGATCAAAGAATTCAATTACTCAATGCGCGTCTTGCTGAATTGCAACAACAGTTGAAAAAGCAACAAGCCGAAAATAAGCCAAAACTCTAACGTATTACTCAACATGATTTTTTCAGGAGAGATGGTTTATTCCTCTCTGCCTAAGGGGTAGCAACATGCTGATTTATGTGATTCCATTTATTTTGTTACTGGTCATCGCGCTGGTGTTAAAAAAGCGTGAAGCCAATAAAGAATCCGAACCAGCAGCAAAAAAACCGGCTGCAGCCAGTAAAACCAAGGCCAAAAAAAGCACCACTACGAAAAAAACTACGGTTAAAAGCACTGTAGTGGCCGAGCCTGTTGCCGAACCACAAGGAAGCACACCACTTCCGGCAGATTTACGCCAGACCATTGAAACCCAGATTCGTGACCGTAACTTTTTCTCGGCCGAAGCGCAGATTAATCAGGCCCTGAAACGCGACCCGTCGTTGCATGAGCTGTATCTGCTGTTACTGGATGTGCATCTGACCCAAAAAGATGAATTTGCCACCCGCCAATTGCTGGATCATCTGAAAAATCTGGGATTGGAAGATATTCTGGTTCAGGCTGAAGCCAGAATCGAAGCCCAGAAAGCCTCTCAAACCAAAGAAGAAACACCGGCCTCTGCAGCGCCAACTACTGCAGCGTTTTCTGAAACACCAGTTAGCGCAAAAACACAAACCCCTGCGGATTTTGATGCACTGATTCAATCCAGCAATTCAAGCACAGCCAGCACGTCATTTGACCAGTTACAACAGTCACTCAAAACCGAAACGCCAGTCGCAAAAACCGAAAGTGCTCCGGTAGCAGATCTGGAATTTACCCCAAGTACTCCGGCTGAGCCTGTTAACACCCCTGCGCCAGCAAAAGCAGAAGAAGTTCAACCTCTTGAATTTAATCTGTCTTTTGACTCGGCTGCCGGCACACAAGCAGCTACACCGATCGAACCGGCTCCAGCAGCAGCGCAGGAACCTCAGGCATTAGATTTCTCGTTTGAGCTGGAACCAACACCAACCCAAGCTGCACCGGTAACACCGGTTGAGCCAGTGACTCCGGCTGCAGAAGAACCTCAGGCACTGGATTTCTCGTTTGAGCTGGAAAAGACTGCAACTGAAGCCACACCTGCGACCACACCAGCTGTCACCACCCCACCTGCGGAAGAAAAATCAGAATTTAATTTTGATTTCTCGATCAGTCCTACACCGGTGGCTGAACAGCCGGTAGAACCTGCGGTTACCGCACCAGCAGACACTGCACCGCTGTTCCAGTTTGACCTAGATAGCGCACCAACCATTGAAGCGACACCAGCAACGCCTGAAGCACCAATGGTTGAAGAACCCGCTATGGCTGCCGTGGCGGCAACCGCGGTTGATCCGCATGATCCACTGATTCAGTCCTTCCCGGAACTGGCCGAAGTCAATGAAATCCAGCTGAATCTGGAGCTGGCTCAGCAATATATTGAGCTGGGTGCCTATGATGCGGCCCGTGCCCTGCTGGCAGAAAAAGAAGCAAACTATTCTACAGCACAGCAGCAACACGCCACGCAGTTACTCAATCAAATAGCTTCTTAAAGTAAATCTCACTAAGATAAAGCAGTCATCCTTGGCTGCTTTTTTTATGATGAAAAAAATTGCATTAATTTATATGGGCGGCACCTTTGGCTGTGTCGGTGAGCCACTCAGCCCCATGCCCGCAGAGCAGTTTCTCCCCCAGCTGCGTCATGTGCTACCGCTGCATCTATCGGTAGAATGTTTTGTGGCGCCGGTGATTCAGGACAGTAGCCGCTGTACCGCGATCGACTGGTTACGTCTGGTGCAGTTTATCCAGCAGCTACAGTTACAACAGTTTCAGCATTTTGTCGTCATTCATGGTACCGATACTTTAAGCTATGCCAGTGCCGTGCTGGCACACTTTATCGCGCAGTCTGCACATGTGGTGCTGACTGGCAGCCAATATCCACTGCTGACCATAGATGGACAGAACACCCGTGACTTCAGTGATGCGCTGGATAACCTGCATTTCGCCCTGGAATCGGTGCTGCAATTGCCGGTTGGCGTGTATCTGGCGTTTCATCATCAATGTTTCCATGGTCGCAGCGCCTTAAAATGCCACACCACCGAGCTGGATGCCTTTCAGGGTCAGGCCGCCAGCAGTGCTTTAAATCAAAAAGAACAAACCGCCTACTTGGTACAGACTGCAGATTTGGACAAAGCACAGCATTTCAACTGCATGAGTGTGATGATGCAGCCGATTGGTTTAGAGCAGCAGCTCGCCAATTTGAAACTGATCGCCCAGCAGCCACCGCATTGCCTGATTTTACAAGGCTTTGGTACCGGCAACCTGGCTGTAGATGAAGCACTACTGGCGTTGCTACAGTCCTTACAGACGCAAGATTGTGCCGTGATTCTGACCACCCAAGTGCCATTTGGCCCATTGGATCAGCGTTATGCGATCAGCAGCTGGATCCAGAACAGTAAAATTTTAGTCAATGATGGCTTTGGACATGCAGATCTGTATGCAAAAGCATTAAAAATGTATTTACAATACCCGCGCAGAGAACAATGGCAACAGCATTGGTATGACTAAGGCCAATTTGAGGTGAATATGCAACGTTTTGCGGTCGGGATTGAATTTTGTGGTATTCGCTACCGGGGCTGGCAAACCCAGCAACCAGGCGTCCCGAGCGTGCAGGAAACGCTGGAAAAGGTCCTCTCCAAAATTGCCGATGAACCGATTATCCTGCATGGCGCTGGCCGCACCGATGCCGGCGTGCATGCCACCAATATGGTGGCACATTTCGACACGGCCGCCATTCGCCCTGAGCGCGGCTGGCTGATGGGCGCCAATAGCCAGTTACCCAAAGATATTGCGATTCAGTGGATTAAAGCCATGGACATGGATTTTCATGCCCGCTTTAAGGCCTGTGCGCGCCGCTACCGTTATGTGGTGTATAACCATCCACAGCGCCCGGCCCTGCTGCATAAACAGGTCACCCATGCCTACTATGCGCTGGATGTCGACAAGATGATTGCCGCTGCGCAAAAGTTTGAAGGCACTCATAATTTTGAAAGTTTCCGTGCCGCAGCCTGTCAGTCCAATCAGCCGGTCCGCACCGTCAGCCATTGCCGCCTGATCCGTCACGGGCATTATTTGGTGCTCGATATTCAGGCCGATGGTTTCCTGCATCATATGGTGCGGAATATCATGGGCTGTCTGCTGGAAATTGGCCAAGGTATGTATGATATTGACCATATTGATACGATTTTTGCCGCACAGGATCGTAAAGCAGCCGGTATTACCGCCCCACCCGATGGCCTGTACTTTATCCAGGCGCACTATCCAGAGCAGTTTGACTTACCTCAAGTACCTTTAGGTCCGCATTGGCTGAATATGCCGGAATAATTGTATTCCGTCTTACCTCCCTTTTAGCCAGGAAGGATTTTATCCCCGCCATTTCCAGGCTTTAAAAATAAAAGTCACCCTTGCATCAAGGCGCAACCCAAACAAAATCCCCCTTTTATCAAGGGGGGCTGCGGAGATGCTTAACGCTGCTTACGTTTTCGGTACTCGACCGGTGTTTCATTGGTCCAGCGTTTAAAGGCCCGGTAAAAGGTGCTCGGTTCAGAAAATCCGGTCAGATACACAATCCGCTCCACGCTTTCATTGGTATTGGCCAGCAGCTTTTTGGCCAGACGACAACGATAATCCGAGAGAATCTGCTGGAAACTGGTATTGGCCTCACTCAGCTGGGTGCGTAAACGACGCGGCGTAATATTCAGCTGTGCAGCCACGGTTTCCAATGTGGTTTCCCCGCTTTCCAGGGTCGACCCAATCGCCCGACGTACTTCACCGACCAGATCATAACGCGCCAGTTCCTGCAGTTTCTCCAGCGCCAGCTGCTCATGTAACTGCAACAGCTCTGGCTCGGCCTGCCACAGCGGGTATTCTAAAATGGAAGGTTCGAAATACAACCGTGTTTCATTCTGCCCCAGACTGACCGGGCACTCATAGACCCGGAAATATTCATCATCGGCAGCGCCCTGCTGGAAATTAAAGTCGATATACAGCGGCTGGAATTTGCCTTCGGTAATAAACTTGAAGAAACGCAAAATGCCCGACATGGCACATTCAGAAAAGTGACGATTGACAATATTGTCAGCCCACGGCTGTTGACCATTGGTTAAATAACAGCGGTCATCTTCAATCACCAGTTTGGCATCAAAGGCATCACTGATTAAACGCTGATAAGCCAGCGCCCGTTTTAAACCTTCACCAAAATTTTCCGAAGAAATAAACAGATGCTCAATCACCTGACCACGATAGAGCGGCAAATGTTCACCCAGATGCAAACCAATATCCGGATCACGGCTGACTTCTTCTGCCGCCACCCAAAACGCATACTGCGCGCCCAAAGGCGTACGATCATTGGCCTCAACCTGATTAAGTGCGACACCTGCTTTTGTTAATATTTCTTCGGTTGGCAAACCGGCACGACGAATCGCTTGGTAGCCTAATCGCAATACAACCGATGCATCAGTTAGCTGACCCACGCAAAGACCTTCCTTGTATGTTCTTCATTTATACTTAAAAAGATTGATTTTAGATTAACTGTGATTGACCAAACTGACAACCATCCACCACGTTTTTTTGTAGAAAAAATTTAAATGTTTTGTTCGCTTATTTTACTGACAGATGATTCATCTGCGGCGGGTTTCACCTTGATTTTTTCAAAAAAATTGACTATAATTTGCGCCTTTCCAATTTGATCATCAGGTAGGCTATGGCCAATAAAGAGGAACTCATCGAGTTCGAAGGCGTTGTCACCGAAACGCTTCCTAATACTATGTTCCGTGTACGTTTAGAAAACGGTCACGAGGTGATTGCCCATATTTCAGGTAAAATGCGCAAGCACTATATTCGCATTTTAACTGGCGACAGCGTGAAAGTTGAAATGACGCCTTATGACTTAACGAAAGGTCGTATTACCTATCGTGCACGCTAAGTTTTAGCGCAAGCAAAAAGCCACCTTTAACAGTGGCTTTTTTATTGGCTGCTGATGCTGTGTAACAGCGAAGAATGGTATCAAGATCTGCCGCTTATCGAATATACACATATTTTTAGGCTGTCCTTGCCTAGAATAAAGTTTTATTCAATGGAGATCGCGCATGTTTGTCTCTCGCTCCGTTGCTTTGGTGCTCCTCGCGTTCAGTCTCTCTGCTTGTGTAACCACGCCGTCCAGTACCCGTGCTGAACGTGATGCCTATCTGGCCCAATTTGTCGGCCAGTCCAGCCAGCAGATTCGCCAGCAGCTCGATTTAAGCCTGCTCGGTTACGAACAGGTCAGTTCACCACAAATCAGCCCACAGGCGCTCACCTACACCGTTATACGCCCAATCAGCATTCCGATTCCTGTAGCGAATGCCCCGGCCACCGGTCCAGCCCATATTCCAGCGCCCATTGGCCCAGCCAACAGCTATGATGTTAACCTGCACTGCCAGATTGTGTTCCGGCTGGAACAGAATATTGCCCGCTCTGTACACTATACCGGTCGCACCTGTTAAGCGCTGAATCTAGACCTAGCTATTCAATAGCCATAAAAAAACGCAGCCTGCAGCTGCGTTTTTTGATTTGCTGTCGAGACTTAGCCCAATGCCGCAACCACAGCCTGACCCATTTCCTGAGTACCCACTTTATTCATGCCTTCAGACATGATGTCAGCCGTACGTAAACCTTGATCAAGCACATTGCCCACTGCATCTTCAATCGCTTTCGCGGCAGCTTCTTCACGGAAGGTATAACGCAGCATCATTGCCACAGACAAGATGGTCGCCAACGGGTTGGCAATGTTCTGGCCAGCGATGTCTGGTGCTGAACCATGACATGGCTCATACATACCTTTGCCATTTTCATCTAGCGACGCTGATGGCAACATACCGATAGAACCGGTCAGCATTGCTGCTTCATCAGACAGGATGTCACCAAACAGGTTACCGGTTACCAGTACGTCAAACTGTTTTGGCGCACGTACCAATTGCATTGCAGCATTGTCGACATACATGTGGGACAGGTTGATTTCTGGATATTGTTCAGCATGTAGCTGGGTCACGGTCTGCTTCCACAGCTCAGTCACTTCCAGCACGTTGGCTTTGTCCACCGAGCAGACTTTACCACCACGCAGTTTGGCCATTTCAAAAGCCACTTTGGCAATACGCTTGATTTCTGATTCAGCATAGACGTCGGTGTTAAAGCCCTGTTTCTCGCCATTTTCCAGCTCGCGAATACCACGTGGCTGACCAAAGTAAATCCCACCCGTCAGTTCACGTACAATCAGGATATCCAGACCCGATACAATTTCCGGCTTTAAGCTAGACGCATCAGCCAGTTGCGGATACAGAATCGCTGGACGCAGGTTAGCAAACAGGTTTAATTCGCTACGTAATTTTAACAGGCCACGTTCCGGGCGGATCGAACGCTCAATCGTATCCCATTTTGGACCACCAACTGCACCGAGCAATAAAGCATCGGCTTTTTTCGCCTGTTCAGACGTCACATCCGGATAAGGTGAACCATGCGCATCAATCGCGGCACCACCTAACAATCCCTGTTCCCACGTCAAGCCCAGATTGAACTTTTCATTAACACGCGTAAGTACCTGCTCCGCTGCTGTGACGATTTCTGGGCCAATACCGTCACCGGCAAGAATCAAAATATGTTTTGACATGAGTTTTTCCATTTCCTGTAGCAGTCAACGACTGTGGAGACTAAATTTTCTGTTCCACAAATTCCCCCAGTCCATGTAAGACATTATAAGGTTTGCAGAAACGTCGAATAATTTTCTGGTTTTGTAAAAGATCCACACACAGCGGCTCTGGCGCCGAAACATTCAGCAGACTGCCTTTATGCTTGCTGCGGTCACGGTACATTTTAAAAGTGTACGTTTGACGCGGCTTAAACTGATGAATGACGTGCAGGGTTTCGGCCTGATCACGGGAAATCGGATAGAACCGGATCACCACTTCATGCTGTTTAGCTGGAACCGACAGATATAGCGGATTAGGCTGTCGTAGTGAATCTGCCTGCAAGCGCACCAGTCCCTGCTTGATGGCTTCACGACTCAGACGCTGACTTTCAGCATCCATGATCATGACCCGGTTCAAGCGTTCAAACTCGCAATGCTCGGTACCTGAACAATAAATACGTGCATTGGATTGGGATGCCTGTGTCTCTTTTACCTGTTTTAGACGTGCTGTATCCCAGGTTTGACATGCTGTTAACAGCGTAGCCACTCCCCCCAATACAGCAAGCCGACGAAAAACCTTCAACATAGCCCGAGCCCAACCTCATCAAAAAGCAGAATATTTAAATTATTATGCCTTGAATGTTAACAAGAGTTCGACGCCCGTGCTATGCCTATTTACGAAATAACTTAAGCTTGAATTTCCGCAAACACCCACGGACGCGCGGCTTTGGTTTTCTCCTCATACGCGCGAATATCGTCGGCATCTTGCAAGGTCAAACCAATATCATCCAGACCGTTTAACAGGCAATGCTTGCGGAATGGATCAACTTCAAACTTGAACGCTTCACCGTTTGGCGTACGGACTTCCTGTGCTTCAAGGTCAATAGTTAACTGATAACCTTCATTGGCTGCACATTCCTTAAACAGCTGATCAACCTGCGCTTCGGTTAAAATCACCGGTAACATGCCGTTTTTAAAGCAGTTATTAAAGAAGATATCCGCAAAACTTGGGGCAATGACTGTACGCAAGCCGTATTCACTTAAAGCCCACGGCGCATGCTCGCGGCTGGAACCGCAACCAAAGTTGGCACGTGAAATTAAAATGCTGGCGCCCTGATAACGCGGCTGGTTCAAGACAAAATCTGGGTTTTTAGGACGGATTGAATTGTCCTGACCCGGATAGCCTTCATCTAAATAACGCAATTCATCAAACAGGTTGTCACCGAAACCGGTACGTTTGATTGATTTCAAGAACTGTTTTGGAATAATTAAATCGGTATCGACATTGGCACGGTCTAAAGGTGCAACGATACCCTGTTCAACGGTATAAGCTTTCATATTTATGTTCCAATGAATCCGTAGTCTCTCTCACATCCGCTCCAGCAAGGAGCGGCCTGGGATGAGGGCTTAAACTTAGAATGAACGAACATCCACAAAGTGACCGGCAATTGCCGCTGCCGCTGCCATGGCCGGGCTGACCAGATGGGTACGACCGCCATTGCCCTGACGACCTTCAAAGTTACGGTTTGAGGTCGATGCACAGTGCTCGCCTGGCTGTAACTTGTCGGCATTCATGGCCAGACACATCGAGCAGCCTGGTTCACGCCATTCAAAACCGGCTTCAAGGAAGACCTTGTCCAAACCTTCTGCTTCCGCCTGCTGTTTGACCAAACCAGAACCCGGTACCACCATCGCCTGTTTAATGCTTGGCGCCACTTTACGGCCTTTGATCACATCTGCCGCAGCACGGATATCTTCAATACGCGAGTTGGTGCATGAACCAATAAAAACACGATCTAATTGGATATCAGCCAAAGCCTGACCAGCAGTTAAGCCCATATATTGATAAGCACGGGTCCAGTCATTGCGTTGTACCTCATCTTTGGCCTGTTCCAAAGTTGGTACTGCCTGAGAAACCGGAATGACCATTTCAGGTGAAGTACCCCAAGACACTTGTGGTTCAATCTCTTCGCCCTGTAATACCACGACAGTATCAAAGTGCGCATCGGCATCGGAATGTAAGGTATTCCAGTACGCCACAGCCTGATCCCATTGCTCGCCTTTTGGTGCATAAGGACGGTCTTTTACATATTCAATGGTTTTTTCATCAACCGCGACCATACCGACACGTGCACCGGCTTCAATTGCCATGTTACACACGGTCATACGGCCTTCAATCGACATATCACGGAACACCTGACCGCCAAATTCAATGGCATGGCCCGTACCGCCTGCTGTACCGATTTTGGCAATAATCGCCAGCACCACATCTTTCGGGGTCACGCCCTGACCCAACTGACCATCTACGCGTACCAGCATGTTTTTCATTTTCTTCTGAATTAAACATTGCGTGGCCAACACGTGCTCAACTTCTGAAGTTCCGATCCCGTGTGCCAAACAGCCAAAGGCACCATGGGTCGCGGTATGCGAGTCGCCACATACCACCGTCATTCCCGGCAAGGTTAAACCCTGCTCTGGTCCAACCACGTGAGCAATCCCCTGACGGATATCGTTAATATCAAATTCAACGATATTAAAAGTCTTACAGTTATCGTCTAAGGTTTGCACCTGAATACGCGAAGTATCATCTTCAATACCCGCTACGCCCTGCTCACGCTCTTTTTTCGAGGTCGGTACGTTATGGTCCGGAGTCGCAATATTGGCACTTAAACGCCATGGCTGACGGCCAGCCAGTTGCAAACCTTCAAAGGCCTGTGGAGAGGTGACTTCATGCAACAAATGACGGTCGATGTACAATAAAGCCGAACGATCATCACGCTGTTTTACCAAGTGGTCATCCCACAATTTGTCATATAATGTTTTTGCTTTTTGGGTTTCGCCTGCCATGTCGATGTGCTCCACTGGACTGGGTAATTCTGTCATTAATTTCGATTATAACCACACAATTACATAAATCTAATTTATCATTTTTATCAATTAAAAAACTTTATGGAATAAATATAATTGATTTTTGCTCAGATTAACATCTGATTAAAAATTCAATTTTCCGATTGAATTTTACAAAATATTCGTTTTTACAAATTAATTCGTACTGACTATGATGATGTTATCAGCACTGAATTGTAGATACGAGGAACATCATCATGGCGCATATTCAAAACTTTGTCGCAAACAACCAGCGAATGTTTAAAAAGACTTTTAGCTACTATGTGATGCACATTACGGTGGCCATGCTTGTCGGCTATTTCGTTACCGGCAGTCTGTGGATGGCCATTACCTTAAGCTTATTGGAACCAACAGTACAGGCGGTGGCCTATTTTATTCATGAACGCATGTGGGAAAAGAAAGCACAAGACGGCACAGAGGAAATCACCGCCTAGCCTATTTTTCGCCCGGTGTTCCTCCCAAAAGATCATCTTCAGGATGATCTTTTTTATTTTAATATAACTTAAATGACTGTTTTTAAAATATTTATATTCAAGTTATGGTTGTTGAACTTCAATTTATAGAAAAATAATCTTTGATTAATTCTAAAAATTTCTAAATAATAATTTTAAGCATAAAAAATCTTTATAGGTGATTGCGATGAATCTTGCAGCATTTGAAGCTTTTGTAAAAGTCATGGAAACCGGTTCGATTTCTCTGGCCGCCGATCAGCTGTTTATTACCCAGCCCGCAGTCACCAAACGCATTCACAGCCTGGAAGAATATTTTGGGGTCAAGCTGTTTGAATCGGCCGGCCGTGGCGTGCAGGCAACCCATGCTGCGCATTCGCTGTTACCCAAAGTCAAAAACTGGCTAAATGAACTGGGCGATATTCATCATACTTTAAGCCATGAACAGGGCCAGGTGCAGGGTCGCCTGAAAATTGGCACCAGTCATCATATTGGCCTGCATCATCTGCCCGATCATTTGCGTCGCTATGTCCAAGATTTCCCCGATGTCACCTTAGATGTGCATTTTGTCGATTCGGAACAGGCGCATGAACAGGTGCTGGCCGGTGATCTGGAACTGGCCTTTTTAACCCTGCCACCGCAAGGTGATGACCGGCTGCAATATGTCACCATCTGGAATGATCCGCTGGTGTTTGTGGCTGCGCCTTTTCATCCTCTGGCCCAGCAGAAAAGACTGAAACTGGAAGATTTAACCCAGTTCCCGAGCCTGCTACCAGCAGCACAGACCTATACCAGCCAGATTACCCTGGCCGAGTTTGAAAAACAGGGCGTGAAGCCGAAGATCACCATGAGCAATAACCCGCTGGAATCCATCCGCATGCTGGTGTCGATTGGACTGGGCTGGTCAGTGTTACCGAAAACCCTGATTAATCAGGACTTGCAACAGCTGGATATTAATCTGGAAATGAACCGCCAGCTGGGCATGGTCTGGCATCCGGGACGCACACAGTCCAAAGCGGCGCAGGCGCTGGTTAACTTTATGCAGCAGCCGGACTAGGTTCATCGACCGGTCGCATCCTTCTGTACAGTTACTGAACAAAACAGCACGCTGCTCCAAATTGGCGTAATTTGAAAAGACAAGGTGCCCGCACAAGACACCAGGATCTTTATAAAAATGATGCAGGAGCAGAGTGATGAACCAGACCACTTCCCCGCTTGCCTATTCCCCTTCGTTCAGTTCAGCCCAGGCGCTCCAGCAGCGCCTAGCCGGCAGTGCACCGCCTTTACAGCCCAGTCCACGGCTGGATGTTATGCAGGCCGATACGCTACGTGCCACCCTCAAGCAGTATTTTCTGCAAACCTTTGACTGTTATGAATCATTGTTTAGCTGCCTCAACGGCGATGAGGCCTTTTATCACAAGCCGATTGCGCTGCGCCATCCGCTGATTTTTTACTATGGCCATACCGCGACATTTTTCATCAACAAACTGCTGCTCAGCAAACTGATTGAACAGCGTATCAATCCACATTTTGAATCCATCTTTGCGGTGGGTGTGGATGAGATGAGCTGGGATGACCTGGATGACAGCCGTTATGACTGGCCGACACCCGCGCAGGTCAAACACTACCGCGATCAGGTGCGTGCCACGGTGCTGGAAATTATTGAAAAGGCACCGCTAAGCACGCCAATTGACTGGCAGCATTCGTGGTGGTCGATTCTGATGGGCATTGAACACGAGCGGATTCATCTGGAAACCTCCTCCGTGCTGATTCGCCAGCATGCCCTTGACTATGTCCAGACACAGCCACCATGGCGGCCAAATATCCTGACTAACACCGCACCAGAGAATGCGTTGCTTCCAGTGGCAGCCGGCCGGGTACAGCTCGGTAAGGAGCGGCACGACCCGGTTTACGGCTGGGACAATGAATATGGCCAATATCAGGCAGAGGTAGCGGCGTTTGCGGCCAGCCGCTATCTGGTCAGCAATCAGGAATTTCTGGCCTTTGTTGAAGATGCCGGCTATCAGAACACAAACTATTGGGAAGATGAAGGCTGGCAATGGCGCAGCTTTGCCCAGGCCGAATATCCGCCCTTCTGGCGTAAACACGGGCCGGACTGGTCACTCCGGCTGCTGACCGAAGAAGTACCAATGCCGTGGGACTGGCCGGCGGAGGTGAATTATCATGAGGCCAAAGCCTTTTGCCACTGGAAAGCGAAGCAAACTGGTCAGCCAGTACGACTGCCCACCGAAGAGGAATGGTATCGGCTGGTACAGCTGGCTGGCGTAAATGAGCCGTCTGCACCTGCCAATCTGGCGCTGGCCTATGGTGCTTCCTCCTGTCCGGTCAATACCTTCCCGCATGGCGATTTTTATGACCTGCGCGGCAATGTCTGGCAATGGACCGAAACCCCGATTTATCCATTTCCCGGTTTTGTGGTGCATCCGATTTATGATGATTTCAGCACCCCGACCTTTGATGGCCGGCATAATCTGCTCAAAGGCGGTTCCTGGATTTCTGCCGGCAATGAAGCCGAACTGGCCTCACGCTATGCCTTTCGCCGGCATTTTTTCCAGCATGCCGGTTTCCGTTATGTGGTTTCTGATCAGGAGCCGCTGGCCATTCAATCACAATATGAAACCGACCGGCTGGTGTCTGAATATCTGGAATTTCAGTATGGCCGTGAATATTTTGGCGTAGCCAATTTTGCCCAGACACTGGTGCAACTGGCCCTGACCCAGCTGGCCGACAGACCACGCCGTAAAGCACTGGATATTGGCTGTGCTACCGGCCGCGCCAGCTTTGAACTGGCCCGCTATTTTGATGAAGTGGTCGGGATTGATTTTTCAGCGCGCTTTATCCAGAACGGCGTCAAACTGGCACAGGGCGAAACCCTGCATTACAGTATCTGCACCGAAGGTGAACTGGTGGATTATCATGCCTGTGATTTAGCCCAGCTTGGACTGGCGGAGGTCCGGGACAAAGTCCAGTTTTACCAGGGTGATGCCTGTAATCTTAAAGCGATTTTCAGAGGCTATGATTTTATTCTGGCAGCCAACTTAATTGACCGGCTGCATCATCCGGCGCAGTTTTTAAGCCAGATTCATACACGGCTGAATATGGGCGGCATTCTGATGCTCAGCTCACCCTATACCTGGATGGAAGAACACACTGTCCGCAGTGAATGGCTGGGTGGCTTTAAAAAAGATGGCGAAAACTGGAGCAGTCTGGATGGCTTAACAGCCTTGCTAGAGCCGCATTTCCGTTTAATGACTGAACCGCAGGACATCCCTTTTGTGATTCGGGAAACCCAGCGCAAGTTTCAGCATACCTATGCGCAGGTCAGCTTCTGGGAACGGATTGCCTAAATGGATAGAAAAGAAAGTGAGGGATCAGGCCAAATTCCGGATTTGGCCTGATGATCTGGAGATTTGAACGAACGATTTAACGGCGAGGCACAGAGTCTTCATGCAGCGCTTCATTTAGCTGGTCAACCGTAATGGCCCACTCCCCATCCGAGGCAATTTTTTCAGCTAAAAACTGACGTTGACCATCACTCCAGAATTCTGCATCCATAATATGAATTTCCGCCGCCAGTTGATGCTGGCCGATAAAATCTTGAATCGCCTGTTCGCTGGAGTCCAGGCCCAGTTGTTCAAACAGATTGGTCATTCTTGGTCGGGTTTGGCGCATGCGTGAATCTCCCTGTTGTTGTTCTTGTCTTCACCATAGCATATAAAACTGCAAATCCTAGTGCTGTTAAAAAAAAATCACCTTTTCATAAATTTGCAAGATAGATGACAACCAGCACAGACCAAAAACAGGGCCAGTTATAGCGGCCCTGTCTGCTGATCTTGGTGTAGATAAACTGCGCTTTTATTCAGCAGCAATCGACCAGTCCTGAATCTCCCAGCCCTGCTCGACCGCCAAGGCCCGCAGACGATCATCCGGATTCACCGCAATGGCGTGGTCTGCATATTCTAGCAAGAAACGGTCATTGATTGAATCTGAATAAGCCCAGGATTCGGTCACCTCACGTCCGGCCAGCCACTGTTCCAGACGTACCAGTTTGCCCTGCTGATAACAGGCGGTATTGATCACTTTACCGGTATATTTGCCATCGACCACTTCGGCATTGGTGGCAATGATTTCGCTAATGCCAAATTCACGGAAAATTGGCGCAGTAATAAAATCCGAAGTCGCGGTAATGCCGACCAGTGCATGTCCGGCCTCACGATGACGCTGAATCGCCTTAAAACCTTCCGGGCGCATTTGTGGACGAATCACTTTTTGCATAAACAACTCATGCAGTTCGGTCAGGTAGTGTGACTCGTGCTGGGTCAGAAATTCGAATACAAATTCGTTATAGGCAATCGGGTCAAGCTGGCCAGCTTTGTAATCTTCATAAAATTTGTCATTCATGGCGCGGTGATGAACCGGATCGACCAGACCTTCATTGACTAAAAACTCACCCCAGGAATGATCCGAATCTGTATTTAACAAGGTGTGATCGAGATCAAATAGCGCCAATTTCATGAAAATACTCGTAAAAACTGAAATTTAAGAAAAAATTTGTAAATCTATCTCCGCTAGTCGATAGAAATTCGTTAAGATCATAGCAATTTTAACATTTTTAAACTTTGCTTTTTTTCGTGTTGGATACAGAAATAAAAATCCCCGGGAGCAAAGGCATAATTTACAGAATATTTAGGTAGCCAAATGATCGACTCAGAAGGTTTCCGACCCAATGTCGGGATCATTTTGGCAAACGACTTTGGACAGGTTTTATGGGCAAAACGCATTGGACACAATGCATGGCAATTTCCACAAGGAGGTATCCAGCATGGAGAAACCCCTGAGCAGGCACTTTATCGTGAGCTGAGAGAAGAAGTTGGCTTACTGCCCGAACACGTTCAAATTATCGCACAAACGAAAGGTTGGCTGCGTTACCGTTTGCCGCACCGTTACATCCGGCCCGATTCCGATCCGGTATGTATTGGTCAAAAACAGAAATGGTTTTTACTCAAACTCACGGCCTCGGCCCAGTTGATTCAGCTCAACCTGTCCGATCCGCCCGAGTTTGATCAATGGCAGTGGGTCAGTTACTGGTACCCACTGGGTCAGGTCGTGAATTTCAAACGCGATGTGTACCGCAAGGCGATGGTGGAATTATGTCATCAATTGCCATCTAAGAAAGCCTGAAAAAAGCTGTATGATCATGCAGATTTTTTAAACGACTCTTGCTATAAAGAGAACAGAACTGGAACGCTGATTTGGAGCAGACTTTATGTCGAATATGCAACTGGATACCCTAAGACGCATTGTGCAGGAAATTAATGCGTCCACCAGTTTGCATGAATCGCTCGACATTATGGTCAATCAGGTTGCTGAAGCTATGCATGTCGATGTCTGCTCCATTTACCTGCTTGACGAGCGCAACCAGCGTTATCTGCTGATGGCCTCTAAGGGCTTGAATCCTGAAGCGGTCGGCCATGTGTCTCTGCATACCGGTGAAGGTCTGGTGGGGCTGGTCGGCCAGCGTGAAGAAATCGTCAACCTGGACGATGCACCGAAACATGAACGCTTCCTGTATTTACCGGAAACCGGCGAAGAAATTTATAATTCCTTCCTCGGCGTACCGGTCATGTACCGTCGTAAGGTCATGGGCGTACTGGTGGTGCAGAACAAGGAATGTCAGGACTTTAGCGAAGCGGCTGAATCCTTTCTGGTCACGCTCTGCGCCCAGCTCTCTGGCGTGATTGCGCATGCGCATGCCGTTGGCAATATTGATGTCTTTCGTAAACCCAGCAATCTGCCGGCCTACAAAACCTTCCAGGGCGTTTCCGGCTCGGGCGGGATTGCGCTTGGCCGCGCGGTCATTCTCTATCCACCAGCAGATTTGGCGGCGGTACCTGACCGTGAAGCCGATGACATCAGCGAAGAACTGAAACTGCTCGACACTGCGCTGGATGCCGTGCGTCAGGAAATTCAGGCGCTGGATGACAAAATGCAGGATGCGCTGATGGCCGAAGAACGCGCCCTGTTTAGCGTGTTCCTGCGTATGCTGGATGAAAATGCCCTGCCGGCGGAAATTAAAGAACTGATTCGGGATGGCAATTGGGCACAAGGTGCGGTGCGGATTGTCATTGACAGCCACATTGCCCAGTTTGCCCAGATGGAAGATGACTACCTGCGTGAACGGGTTTCCGACTTAAAAGATCTCGGCCGGCGTATTCTGGCCTATTTGCAGGAAGCCGATGCCAGCCACCGCGAACTGACCGATGAAAGTATTCTGATTGGTGAAGAAATCTCGACCGCGGCACTGGTGGAATTACCGGTCGATAAAATTGCCGCAATTGTCACCACCGAAGGCGCCATGAACTCACATATGGTGATTGTCGCGCGCGCACTGGGTATTCCAACCGTGGTCGGGGTGACTGAACTGCCGATCAACACCCTCGATGACGTAGAAATGATTGTCGATGCGCATCAGGGCCGGGTGTTTATTAATCCGCCACGGCGTTTACGCACCCGCTATAAAGAAATTCAGAAAGAAGAAGAACTGATTGCCAAAGACCTGAAACAGTATGAAACCAAGGACGCCGTTACCCCAGACGGCGTGACGGTCAAACTGTATGTCAATACCGGTCTGATGATTGATGTGGTACGCGGGGTACAACGTGGTGCCAAAGGGGTCGGCCTATACCGCTCTGAAATTCCGTTTATGCTGCGGGATCGTTTCCCGGGCGAAGAAGAACAGCGTGCCATTTACCGCCAGCAGCTGAGCCACTTTGCCAATAAACCGGTGGTAATGCGTACCCTGGATATTGGCGCAGACAAAGACCTGCCGTATTTCTCGATTGAAGAAGAAAACTCGGCACTAGGCTGGCGCGGGATTCGCTTCACCCTCGATCATCCGGAAATTTTTTCTTCGCAAATTCGCGCCATGCTCAAAGCCAGTATCGGCCTGAACAATCTGCACATCCTGCTGCCGATGGTCACCAGCGTCAATGAAGTTGAAGAAGCGCTGTATCTGCTGGATCGTGACTGGCATGCGGTACAGGAAGAAGAACAGGTCAAGATCAACAAGCCGCGTATCGGGATTATGGTAGAAGTGCCCAGTGTGCTGCTACAGATTGATGAATTTGCCGAACTGGTCGATTTCTTCTCGGTCGGCTCCAATGACCTGACCCAGTATCTGCTGGCGGTAGACCGTAATAATCCACGCGTGGCCAACGTCTATTCGCATTTTCACCCGTCGGTGCTGCGCGCGCTGACCCGTCTGGTCAAGGAATGTCACAAGTACGATAAACCGGTCAGCATTTGTGGTGAAATGGCCGGTGATCCGCTATCTGCGGTGCTGTTGATGGCGATGGGCTTTAATACCCTGTCGATGAGTTCGAGTAACATTCTGCGCGTGCGTAAAGCGATTTGCCATGTGCCGATGAGCGAAGCACAGGAGCAGCTGGAACGGGTGCTGAAAATGAATAATTCGCTGATGGTGAAAAGCTGGATGGAATATTATTTTAAAACCCATGGTCTGGGCGATATGGTCAAGGCCTCTACCCGGATTGTTGGCGCTTAAGCTATATTTTTATTTAAACCAGACAGAATGAATAAGGGCGATAATCATCAGAATATCGCCCTTGTTTGTGTTTGCTATAGCCGCGTTTGGCATTCTTTTTCCGGTCGACAAAAACCTGGCTCTTGTTGACCTCATGCATATATTTGGCCACGAAGTTATGCTGAATCACTTCTGGCTGTTTTTTCTTTGCCATCACTTTATCCTTCCGGTTCATGATTTGAATGCAGGTGTTCCTGCGCTGTATTGATGGGTACATTTGCGCAAAATTCAAGCGCATTTTAGCCTTAAAACTGCGTTTTGTTTCCCGTCGACATCCCTTTGGAATGGGGAGTCAATCATACATTTTTTTGGACAATTCAGCAGCAATTTTGCGACAGTCATGTAACAATAAAAGAAACGGTATAGAAAAATTTTGCAGTGTTTTTCTGAACATTCTTCAGTCAAAAAATGAAAGTAGATTCAGCTGCTCTGCCCCTATAATTATACCACAAAATCTTATATTTTTTATTATTTTGCAAAGACTTAGCAGTTATATAGCACGCTAGAAAAAACTTCCTGATAGGCTAAGATGAAGCTAGAAGATCAATTCAAACAGCCTATTCCAAAACAGGAGTTCACAGTATGATTTATGAAGTTTCTGGAGATATTTTATTGAGCCAAGCCCGTGCCATTGCCCACGGTGTTGCCCCAAATGATAACTTTGCCACCGGACTGGCTTTAAGTCTGCGCGAACACTGGCCGGCGCTGTATAAAGACTTCCGTAACTATTGCCATATTTACCATCCTAAAGCGGGTGAACAATGGACCTGGGTCAATGCCGAAGGTCAGCGCATCATTAATCTGATGACTCAGGAAGCGGCCTATGACAACGGTTCCAAGCCGGGTAAAGCATCGACAGAATACGTCAACCGCACCCTGAAAAATCTGAAACAGCTGGTTGAAGCCGAGAATATTGAAAGTCTGGCGCTGCCACGTCTGGCCACCGGTGTCGGCGGTCTGGATTGGGAAGAAGTCCGCCCGCTGATTTACAAGCATTTAGAAGACCTGAATATTCCGGTTTATATCTACACCCTGTACCAGAAAGGGGTGAAAGCAGACGAACCGGCGCATTAAGCCAAGCTCGTTTGATCGTTAGAGTGAGACTGATGCCGGGATCACACGGCTGCGCAACTGCAGACCGCCATGCATCCAGTCCGATTTCCCCGCTTGGCTGAGTCAAGCGGGGAATTTTTCTATCAGGATACGCTCTATCACGCGTGATGTTTAAACCGCCAGCGCACGTTCTAACAGCCGGGCAACATCGACCTGGGCCGGGTCTAACATGCCCACCACCTGACCATGCAGGGTCTGATAACGGCTCTGGATAAAGGCCTGTGCCACAAAATCAGGTGCATGCTGGTTTAAGATGACCGCCTGTGCCAGCAGCACCAAACGGCTTACCAGCGTACGTGCCATAAACTGCAAGGCTTGTGGGTCTGTCTGCTGGAACAGCTGCATCAGCGCCTGTAATTCCTGCTGTAACAGCGGCTGCTGTTGCACACCGTCGGCCAGCGACTGCAACAGGACCTGCATGGAGGCCGGATCACGCTGTATCGCGCGTAGCACATCCAGACACATGACATTGCCCGACCCTTCCCAGATACTATTCACCGGAGCTTCTTTAAAAATACGCGCCATGATGCCAGTGTCGACATAGCCATTGCCGCCAAAGACCTCCATCATTTCGCCGCTCAGCTCGACAGTACGCTTACACACCCAGAACTTGGCAGCCGGGGTCATAATCCGCTTCCAGGCCTGCGCCAGCGGCGTATCCAACTGGTAGCACTGCGCCAGATAAAAGCCCAGCTGCACCGCGGCTTCGGTTTCCAGTGCCAGATCGGCCAATACCGCCTGCATCAGCGGCTGTTCAGCCAGCGGCTTGCCAAAGGCTTTGCGTTGCCGGGTATAGGCAATACATTGCACCAGCGCCTGGCGCAACATGGCACTGCTGCCGACCACACAGGTCAGGCGGGTATAATTGGCCATTTCAATAATGGTGGGAATACCACGGCCAGCTTCGCCAATCATGATGCCCCAGGCCTCATGAAACTCGACTTCCGAGCTGGAATTGCTGCGATTACCGACCTTGTCTTTTAGACGCTGGATATGAATCGTGTTCTTGCGACCATCTTCCAGCCAGCGCGGGACAAAGAAGCAGGCCAAGCCATCCTGTTTGGTTTTAGCCACCACCAAATGCGCATCACACATCGGCGCCGAGAAAAACCATTTATGCCCGGTCAGCAGATAGGGCTGGCCACGACCCGCTGCCCCCACCGGAGTGGCGATGGTTTCATTGGCGCGTACATCGGAGCCGCCCTGCTTTTCAGTCATGCCCATGCCCAGCCAGATTGATGTTTTCTGCGCCATTGGAATATCCCGCGCATCATATTCATTCGACAGCAGTTTATCGCCGAGCTGTTGCCACAGTTCAGGTTCACGCTGAATGAGCGGAATGCTGCCCAGGGTCATAGAAGCGGGACACAGATTGCCACATTCAACCTGACCACTCAGATAAAAGCGCGCCGCCCAATCGACCCAGGCAGATGCAGACTGAGGTTCAATAAAGGGATGGGCATGGGTCTGAAATTCCCGGTTCAGCGCCATCCAGTAATGCCAGGCCGGATGGAACTCGACCACATCCTGACGGCGGCCGCGAGCATCAAAGGCCTGTAACTGCGGGGTATGGCTATTGGCTAAATGGGCAGAATGATAAGCCTCTGCCGATCCGGCCTGCTGACCGAGTGCGCTAAGGCGTGCCTGATCCTGACTGCCATAGCGCTGCAAGATTTCCTGCAATACGCGGTCACTCGCAAACAGGTTATAATCCTGACGTTCATCAAACTGATTCTGAATAGAATGGGTCATCCATGCCTGCATCGTTCATCGTTCCTGATTGATTATGATGATAGGCTTTCAGTATAAAGAATATTCACCCACAGCATGTTCGGTTTTCAGTCATGACCTCCCCCTCTGTACAGCTGCGGCGTAAGCCTCGCCAGTCCCGGGCCAAACAGACCCAGCAGGCACTGCTGGACAGTGTTGTTCGGCTTTTGCAGCAGCAGACACCCGCACAACTGACCATCCGTGAGATTACCGAACTGGCCGGGGTCGGTCTGGGCACCTTTTATGAATACTTTGCCCAGAAAGAAGATTTGCTGGCCTGGGGAATCCACCAGCAGATTATCCAGCATGTCGAGGCGCTACGCAGTTATACCCAGCCACCGCCACAGTTATCCACAACTGGTGATATTTGCAGCGATATACAGGCCCTGCTGTGCTTTCAGCTCGACCGTATCCGCAGCGAACAGCGGCTGTGGGCCTGTGTGTTTTTACTTGAACGCAGCCTGTCGAGCGAACAGGCCTATCAAAAGCATTATCAGCTGATGCTGGACAGCTGGCAGCAGATTTTAAGCCGCTATACGCCTGAAACCCGCGAACGCTTGCGCTGTGCCGAAAACCTGCATCGCATCAGTTATGGCTTTATTTCACAAACCCTGTTAATCCAGCCCACATTTCAGGACTGGCCGCAACTGCAGGCCGATATTGAACTGGCCATCCAGCCATTTTTAGCCCGGCTCATCTCAACAAAATCCGACCAAAACACTCAGAAATCAAAACTTTAAGCTATCGATTATTCCTTTGAGCACTAATCGTTTTATCTATTTGAAAAAGTGTTATATTCGGTTTAAGTTAAATAAGAACCAAGTTGCATTTTTATGTTTTTTTATCCATCGTCATTCTGCCCAGCCAGCTATTGCAAGGTAGATTTCAATGATAAGCTGGGTTTATTTTTTATATTGATGACTTTGATAACGGTTAATTTCATGAGATGTCACCTGCCTGGAGAATCCAGCCCGTGTCCAACGTCAGCACATGAATACAATAACGGAGAACGATAATGAGCCAAGACTTTAAAAAATGTCCGGTCACCCACCTCACCACCGATGCCGGTGCTCCGGTGGTCGATAACCAGAACAGTATGACCGCCGGTGCCCGCGGTCCATTACTTACCCAAGATTTATGGCTCAATGAAAAACTGGCGAACTTTGTTCGTGAAGTGATTCCTGAGCGTCGTATGCACGCCAAAGGTTCAGGTGCATTCGGAACCTTTACCGTGACTCACGACATTACCCAATATACCCGCGCCAAAATTTTCTCTGAAGTCGGCAAGAAAACCGAAATGTTTGCCCGCTTCTCGACGGTGGCCGGTGAGCGCGGTGCTGCCGATGCCGAACGTGATATTCGCGGTTTTGCACTAAAATTCTATACCGAAGAAGGCAACTGGGATTTAGTCGGTAACAACACACCGGTGTTCTTCTTCCGTGACCCGCGCCAGTTCCCGGACCTGAACAAAGCGGTAAAACGTGATCCAAAAACCAACGTCCGTTCTGCTAACAACAACTGGGATTTCTGGACCCTGTTACCAGAAGCGCTGCATCAGGTGACCATTGTCATGTCAGACCGCGGTATTCCAGATGGTTATCGTCATATGCATGGTTTTGGCAGCCACACCTACAGCTTCATTAATGCCAACAATGAACGTTTCTGGGTCAAATTCCATTTCCGTACCCAGCAGGGCATTAAAAACCTGACCGATGCCGAAGCCGCAGCACTGATTGGCCAGGATCGTGAAAGCAGCCAAAATGACCTGTTTAATGCAATTGAACGTGGCGATTTCCCGAAATGGACCCTATTCGTGCAGATCATGCCGGAAACCGAAGCGGAAACCGTGCCTTATCATCCGTTTGACCTGACCAAAGTCTGGCCAAAAGGTGATTATCCATTAATTGAAGTCGGTGAGTTTGAACTGAACCGTAACCCAGAAAACTATTTCCAGGATGTGGAACAGGCCGCTTTTGCACCAAGTACTCTGGTGCCGGGGATCAGCTATTCACCAGACCGTATGCTGCAAGCGCGTTTAATTAACTATGCCGATGCCGCACGTTATCGCGTGGGGGTAAACCATTCCCAGATTCCGGTAAACGCAGCCCGTTGTCCGGTCCACTCTAACCGCCGTGATGGTCAGGGCCGTATGGATGGCAACTATGGCGGCTTGCCACACTATGAGCCAAACAGCTTCCAGCAATGGCAGGAACAGCCACAGTACCGTGAACCACCACTGAAAATCCGTGGCGATGCCGATTTCTGGGATTATCGTCAAGATGACAGCGATTACTTTAGCCAGCCGCGTGCCCTGTTCAACCTGATGAATCCTGAACAGAAACAGGCGCTGTTTGACAATACTGCGCGTGCCATGGGCGATGCCTATGACTTTATCAAGTACCGTCATATCCGTAACTGCTTTATGTGTGACCCGGCCTACGGCGAAGGTGTAGCCCAAGCCTTGGGGATGACCGTGGCAGATGCTCAGGCCGCTCGAGCCACCGACCCTGCGCTGGGTCAGCCAGGCGTGCTCTAAGCCTCTACACAGAGAGTTCAAGCCATAAAAAAACCACCTTCGGGTGGTTTTTTGTTGCAGGATTTAAACTTAAACAATCAGCTTCTTGCCTTCGCGAATGCAATAAAACGGATTCATCAGTTTTGAGGATTTACGCATGGCATTTTGCAAATCGACTTCCGGCTGTTCACGGCCTTCATCGGTGAGCTGGAAGGTACGGTAATGAATGGCCAGCGAACATTTGGAATGCAGGTCTTTATGCGCCTGAAAAGCATCTTCCGGATTCATGTGCATATAGCGCATCAGGTCCCGTGGCTCATAGGCACCAATCGGTAATAGTGCAATCCGCGGTGCGCCAATACGGGCATGGATTTCCTTAAAATGCGAGGAATAACCGGTATCTCCGGCAAAGAAGCAGTGATCTTCACCATGCAGAATCGAGAAGCCACCCCAGAGGGCACTGTTCTGGTCGCGCATACCACGGCCTGAACCATGCTGCGCCGGAATATAGACCAGTTTTAATTCATTAAATAGCGCCGATTGCCACCAGTCCATTTCCACCACATGAAAGTTTTTTGGCAAATACCAGCTGTTGCCCAGTCCGGTATAAATTGGCATGGCAAAACGGGCATGTAACCAGCGCAGGGTGGCCAGATCCATGTGGTCATAATGGTTATGGCTCAACAGCACCGCATGAATGGTCGGTAACTCTTCCAGGGCAATTCCAGCCGGGCAAATCCGTTTCGGACCTCTGCCCTGCTGCGGTCCGGCATATTCACACCAGACCGGATCGGTCAGGAAATTATAGGGGCCAATCTGAATCAGAACGGTAGCATGCCCTACAAACCAGATCTGCCAGTCATCCAGGCTGGCATTCGGACGTTCCTGCGGAATCGGACGCTTGCCTTCAGCGGGCTGCTCTGGTGTGTTTTCTGCGGTCCAGCTATTGCGTTTACGCTGTAACAGCCATTTCAGCAAATCACTGCGGCTACGCCCTTCGGGTGCCGGCACCGGATTGAAAAACTGGGCACCGTTATAATGCCGGGAAGGTAAAAACTGCAAAGCAGGCTGACGCCAGGCGTGTGACCAACATGTTTCGGTTGGTAGCTGAAAATGCTTAGGTTCCGCGTTTTGATTCATGTCAGTCCGATAAAAATTGAAGCACGTAGAGCAAATCCTGTGATTTATTAAGTCTTCATTACACAGGACAGCAAGTGCCGATGCAATATGCATAGTATCCAAAATTGTGGAATATTTTGTTTTATGTTTTTGTTGTTTTTAGCAAAAGCCAAAACAGCAGGAAGCGCATGGCTTCCTGTGCTGTCACCATTTAGAAAAATACTGACGCTGCCAGTCTTTCCAGAAATACATCACAATGCCCAGCATCACCACCGCAATCCCGGCCACCGCATGTGCACTGATATGCTCATGATTCAGGGTCGCTCCGAGTACCAGTGCAATAATCGGGGTCATCACATTGCTTAAAGAGACAGTGGACGCAGCCAGACGGCGAATCAGCCAGAAATAACACAGCATCGCCACAATCGAAGACATGATCATGGTAAACAAAAAGCCAATCATGGTTTGCATGCCCGGCCATTCGGTTGGCATATGTGACCAGATGAATGGCAACATCAGCATTGAACCCAGTGCCGAGACCAGCAAGGAACCGGTGGCCTGTGACATCGGACTCAGTGGTGCATTAATCTGCTTGACCCAGAAAATCGAGCTGATATACGACACCATGCTAATTAACATCAGCACAATCCCAATCGGGTTGATCTTGCTGTCTGCCGAGTCGGCAAAGACATAACTCAGCCCGGCCACCGCCACCGCCATGCCCAGCCATTGCAACGCCACCAGTTTCTGGGTTTTTAAAATCACATGGCCAATTAAACCGGCAATAAGCGGGGAAAAACCAAAAATCAGCGCCATTAAACCCGAAGTCAGGTAATTGGCTGCCAGATAAATAAACAGCTGCGCACCAATCAGGTTCAGGCTGCCCGCCACATAACTTTTGAGTGAGGTTTCATCCAGCGGCAACGGATCACGCATCAGTTTCAGTAAAAACAGCGCAATCAGCGAAGCCCCGAAATAGCGGATAATCAGCACCCACATGGGATGGACTTCTTCCACACTCCACACAATCGCCAGCGGCGTGGTGGCCCAGATCAGCACCAGCAAGGCATAGATACTGGCGGTAACGATCATGGGAGATGAGTTTGAACTCATAGACAACTCAACTAAATTTGAAAACCATAAAATGAAGGCATCTTTATTCAAACCCATCTTGAAATAATGAGGATGACGACCTGAATGTCACCACGGAACGAAGAGAGACGCCCAAACAATGAAAAGAGTTTTGCACTGCAAACTCAAAAATAAATTTTGAGGATTCTTATCAGCTTTAAAAAGTAAGACCTACCGACACAAAGTCATGTACAAATCACCATGCACATTGTGCTCATGTCTCGACATTAAAATAAAACAGCCATAAAAAAGCAGACCAAAGTTACCCAAGGTCTGCCCTGCCGTATCGCCGGATTATTTTACCAGCTTACGAAGATCCTGACTCAGATCGAGATATTTGTCAGTCTCAAAAGCCGCCTGTTTGCTGATCAGCTTTTTCAGGTGACGCATGTCTTTGGCTGCATTCACGGTAATCCCGCCAACGATCACGCCATCGGTGACACCAAACAATACGAATGATGATTCAGCACGCAGTTCAGGTTTAATCTCGCCACGCACATGCCATTCAGCCGCTGCCATATCACCAACAAACTGATAGTTGATGTCCAGCTGATCGGTCCAGAACCAGGCCGGGTTTGCCACTGGATGTTCAACGCCCATCACGTGACGCGCGAAGATACCCGCTTGCAGGTTGGCATTTTCCCAGGTTTCAACGCGGCGGTGGTTACCACAGTCACGCAGTTGCGTGGCCACGTCACCCGCTGCATAAATATCCGGATTTGAAGTCTGGCAATTTTCATTGACCTTAACCGCAAAGTCCGCATCCAGACCGGCTTCAACGGCCAGCTGTGCATTCGGGATAATCCCGATGCCATAGACCACAGCATCTGCACGCAGCTCTTCACCGCCTTCCAGTGTTACCACAATTTCTTCGCCATCCAGCTTGCATTCTGCAATCTGGGTCGACAGGCGTACATCAACACCGGCCAGTTGTTGCTGCTGCAGCAGGAACTCGCTCAGGATGCGTGGTGATGAACGACCCATCACCATTGGACCCATTTCAATCACGGTCACTTCACATTCTTTAAAACGTGCGCTTGATGCAAGCTCCAGACCGATCACACCACCACCAATCAGGATGATACGGCGGCCCGGCTGTAATACCGGCACCAGCGCTTGTGAATCTTCCAGGTTACGCAGGGTGTACACGTGTTTACCCAGCGCATCGAAGTTGGGTAAACGACGCGCTGCACCACCGGTGGCCAGCAGTAACTTGTCATAAGCAACGACATCACCGTTTTGCAGTTCAACCGTTTTTGCCTCGGCATTGATTTTGGCCACACCGTTACCACGGATGGTTTCAACGCCCAGTTCCGCCAGTTTTTCTTCTGACAGAATTTCGATTTTGGTTTCGGCTGGTTTGAGAATCACATCTTTAGACAAAGGCGGACGCTCATACGGCAAATGGGTTTCATCCCCGATCAGGGTGATTTTGCCTTCGTATTTGTTGCCACGTAATTCCAGAATTGCGCTGGCACCGGCCTGACCTGCACCGACAATCACGATGCTGTTTACATTGCTCATTCAGTTAACCTTTTAATTCTGCAGAAACGATACCGAAACCGGCAATCCACTCGCTGATTTCTTCATAGCAGTGGGTGGTCATGTCATATTCGCCCAGCTCATGCAATGCAGCAAATGCCGCCATCCATGAACGGACTTCCTGACCGCCACGGCCGCCATCACGACGGATTTCCACTTCAGTCATGGCTTCCAGTGCTGCGAAATCTGCCTGCTTGAATTTCTCCAGCAAAGCAATATCCCATTCCGCATTCAGCGGGACTGCCACAGAAGTATCCCCCGCGGCCAGCTTCTGACCCACGGCAATAATTTTTGCCTGACGGGCTTCACGGGCTTCCGGGGTCGGGTTACGACCGGCAATCAGGAATTCTTCCACTTCTGGTGGTACCGAACCCATTTGCGGGGTTGGTGGATCGTGAGACAGACCGCCCGTACCCAGAACCAGTACGCGTTCGTTTTCAAGATTCAGTGACTTGATAAACTGACCGACCGCACGACCTAAAGCGATGGTACGTTTGGTGGTTGGCATTGGTGCAGCTGCACCATTAATGAAAACTGGAATAGTAGGATAACGATCGAGCTGACCACCACACAGGAAATGTAATGGCTGGGTCACACCGTGGTCGGCCTGCATACGATACGAATAGGCCACATCCACGCCTTCATCGAGGACACGGCGAACCAGATTGAGTGCAGTTTCTTCAGGCACATCAATCTTGTTGTTGTCTTTACCGTAGTCCCAGTCACCTGCTGCAGTGGCACGAATACCCACACAGAAACTTGGCATCAGGTCATAGAAGAAACCATTGAAATGGTCTGGACCAAAGGTAATGATCAGGGTTGGATCGTAGGCTTTGACTTCCGCAGACAGTTTTTCAAACGCCTGACGAACAGCTTGTTCTTTGCGTTGTTCTTGCGGAGTGGCAAACTCCATTAAAGGACTGTGCGATGCACAAATAAGTTTAACGGCCATGTGTGACTCCTAAACGGAAGGCAGCCAAAAGGCTGCCGGGTTAGTCCATTATGTTTTAAGGCGTGAATTACTCGTCAAAGAAACCGGCACGTGGTTGACGTAAACCACGAATGCCCAAGCCACATTCCGCGTTAATCAGCACGCCGGTCAGTGGACGGTTGTTTTGACGTGAAGCCAGCAGCACATATGAACCGGTCATATCTTCTGGTTCTGGCAAGAAGTTCAGTGGCATACCACGGGCAATTTTCTCAGGATCACGTGCATCGAGCAGGCCAACATTTTCCTGACCGAGTGATGCCGCGCCTTTGATATTCACATTCATGGCAGACGGTGCCACGGCATTGACACGAACTTTTGGCGCTAATTCATAGGCCAGTTCTTTCATGATGCCTACACCGGCATGTTTGGATGCGGTATAAACAGGACCACCGCCCGATGAATACAGCGCAGAGTTTGATAAAGTGAAGATAATTGAACCTTCAGACTTGATCAGTTCGTCTAGCGCTGCTTTGGCACCCAGGATCAGCGACTTGGTATTAATGCCCATGATTTCATCAAAGGCTTTATCTAGTTGCTCACCCGAGGTGTTAACGATATCGGCATAGTGATCCCAGATACCGGCATTACCCACAAAACAGTCAAGCTTGCCAAAACGCTCAACGGTCGCTTGAACAGCACGGACATTGTCTTCATAGTTGGCAACATCACCAGCGATTGCAAGAATTCGGTCACCGAAGTGTTCCTGTAAAGCATCAACTTTAGACTGAGAACGCTGAAGAACGGCCACCTGTGCTCCTTCTTCCAAAAAACGCTCAACCAAAGCCCAGCCTAAACCTGAACCACCACCAGTGATGAGTGCAACTTCGCCTTTTAGCCAACCCATGATTACTCTCCTGCCATCTCTACGTATAACGCGCCATCTTCAACAATCACTGGGAATGTCTGGATTGGATCTGTTGCTGGCAAGCATAGTGCTTGACCAGTTTTCAAACAGAAACGTGCAGAGTGCAGCGGACATTCAACTGTACCGTCGTCTTCCAGATAACCTTCAGACATCGATGCATTACCATGTGAACAGCGATCATTCATTGCGAAGAATTCACCGCCATTGTTGAATACTGCCAGCGCATCGATACCGTTTACGCCGCAGTCCACTTTCAATGCTTCGCCTTCGTCAAGCTCGTCAACTTGGCAAACAAAAATCTTATTCATTAGAAGAACACACTCAGGTTATGTGAGTTATAGGTAACTTGGTCAAGCGTGATCTTACGGTTGAAGATCTGGAAGCCTAAGCCGCCTTCAACTTTACGGATCTTGTCATGACGCTTACCACAGTAAATCGTAACGTCTTTCTCTTTTTGGGTACGGTACAGTAAATAAGTCACGTACACATCGTATTCGCCTTCTACTTCAGACGCTTCAACAATCACGTTAGACACCATGTGAGTCGTACGTGATGGAGGCTCTTCTGCCCAGGCCATACCGGTTTCAAGACGGGCAACACGACGTTCCAACAGATCTTTCGTATCGTTGAACACCCAAGTCGTCGGTGGTTCAACCGAACGACGACGGTCACGGGTTTGTGCGTTTGGTGTGGTACGTAGCGTATAAGAAATATCTTCAGCTAGCGTGTCTAACCACTCGCGGAATTTCCAGTCATCAAGAAGCTTGGCTTCTTGATACAGGAACTGACTGATCTGGTGATGAAGTTCTAAGCTGATTTGACTCATTTCATAAGCTCCTTCTCGTATTCGTCAGCCGCTTTTTCAACGTCTTCCCATTTTTCATGGATCAATAAATCTGCCCAGCGACGGTACATACCGCGTGCTGCAGTTTCAGAGAAAATGTAGTTGGTGATGCCCGGGATACCATCTTCACGTACTTTCTCGTTGCCTTTACCCATCTCAACGATCAATTTGTTTTGACGTGCTTTATAACCACGTAAAACTTTCTGAATCTCGATCCAGTTCTCAGAGTCATCTTGCTCCAGGAAGCCGGCAGGACCGAATGCACGCGTTGCAGAGCGTTCAAACGCTTCTTTCACTTCTTGAGACGCTTCAGCATCGGCAATACAGAATGCCCAAACTTCAGTTTTGTTTGGACCACGTGGGTGCCATACGCGAAGTGTTGCAGTACCGTTCAACCAAGACAGTGTCGGGAACATGGTGTTGTGACCTGCAAGACGCAGCGCACGCACTTCACCTAAACGCTCTTTTACTTCTTCATACGTTTCGCGGAAGTAGTTGGCCACTTCACCGTCAACCCAAACGTTTGCATCTGGTTTCTCTGTGAAGAAGAAGCCTGAACCGTGACCACGTGAACCGTATTGCAGTGCATCTTTTGCAGTTTCCCAAACTGGACGAGCCGTTTGAGCAGCACCTAATTTCTTGGTTGATTCGTCGTCTGGTTTCGCGCCAAGTACCTGAATCGCAGATGCGTGAGAGAACAGGGCGTGGTATTGGTCAGATGCAAACTGTTCAGCTGCAAATTTCCAGTTACACTCGATTTCCCACTTGTGTACACCACCGATGATTTCAGTACCACCTGGACGACGGTCTACAACGCCATCAAGATACCAAGCGATATCACCCATGTATTCTTCTAGATCTGGTGTAGTTTCATCCCAGCAGCCGAATACCAGGCCTTTGTAAGACTTCACACGGTTTACTTCAACCAGACCCCATTGCTCTTTACATGCACCATGCGGGTAAGCACGATCTTCAAGCGGGATGTCTTTTAAAGAACCGTCAATACCGTAAGACCAGCCGTGGTATGGGCAAGTGAACGCACGGGTATTACCACAGTCTGCGAAGCTTACGCGCATAGAACGGTGACGGCATTGGTTTAAGAATGCTTTGATCGAGCCATCTTTTTGACGTGCCACAATGATCGGATCTTCACCCATATAGGTATTGAAGAAGTCGCCCGCCTTAGGAATTTGGCTTTCATGGCAAAGGAATAACCAGGTACGACCAAATACACGTTCAAGTTCTAACTCGTAGATATCTGGATCAGTATAGATAGATGGCGTAATACGTCCATTTTGTGCATCGACTAAAGCGTCGATTTCGCGCACATCAATTTTTCCACTCATTGAAAGCTCTCCTGTGACCGACACAACGGCACAAAATAAATAGACTCAACTTTGCATGGATAATGATTTTTTAGCGGGGTTTAGTGAAATATTTTTTTTGTTTTAATTAAGATATTTTATCAATTACTTATCGCTTATTTCTCTTTATTAAAGCATTAATAAAATTTGAAAGCCTATTTATTTCCTAAATGGCAGAATAATCTTCACCTAATAGTTGATTATAGACTATACTCTTAAGACATGATAGTTAGACATTTTTTGAATTAATCTTTTGGAATGGGTTTATGGAATTACGTCACCTTCGCTATTTCATTACCGTGGCTGAAGAACTGAACTTCAGTAAGGCTGCCTTGAAGCTCTACACAGCCCAGCCTTCTTTAAGTCAACAGATTAAAGACCTCGAAGAAGACGTTGGCGTAAAACTGTTACACCGGACCAAACGTAAGGTCGAACTGACAGAAGAAGGCGCAGTGTTTCTGGAACAGGCGCGCTTGACCCTGGCGCAGGCCGACAAAGCCGTGGCTATGGCGCGTCAGGTGTCCCAGGCCAAACAGCAGATGCTACGCATTGGCTTTGTACCGGTCGCGGAAATGAAGATTTTCCCGTATGTGTTGCCGAATCTGCGCGTACAGAACCCCGATCTGAAAATTGAATTGCTCAGTATGAACAACAATGATCAGATGAAAGCCATTAAAAAAGGTGAACTGGACATCACCTTTACCCGTCACAACTTTAACAGTGATGAAATTGAAAGCCAGTTCGTGCTGCGCGAACCGCTGATTTTCATTTTGCCAAAAGACCATCCGCTGGCCAAATACGAACGTATTCCGGTCAAAGCTCTTAATGGCATTGATTTTATTATTCCGGCCGCAGAGCAGTCGCAGAATCTGCACGACATGATTCTAAACTTTGCCAAGACCAATGGCATTGAATTTAACATTGTGCAAAAAGCCGACAACATCCTGTTCAATATCAACTCGATTGGCATGGGCTTGGGTTGTACCATTTTGCCGGGCTACATTGCCCCGCTGACCATGAACAACACCATCATCCGTCCGCTGGATATCGAACTGCCTTATCTGGACCTGTATGTCAGTTACCGCAAAAACAGCAACTCGCCATCGGTCGACAAGTTTATGGAACTGCTGACCCGGGTGTTTTACCTGGATATTAACCGCGATTAAGCCACGCTTTGGCTGACTGCCTGTAAGCATCATTATTTCGAGACTAAATAATGGTGCTTTTTTTATGGCCAATTTGCCGACTTTTTAATCAGATTAGACTTAAGTCGCAGGCTTTTTTGCACCATTTTTTATCATTTTTGCACTTTTACGACTTTTTCTCTGCTAGCCGCGCAGATTTATTTTCAGCCGTAAACTACAACTTAAGTCTAATAAGCTAGACTACAGTGAAGTGCCGCTATGTTCTGCCCCTGAAGCAGGATGCTAGGCATGCTTTTATCTGTCATGGGCCAGATCAAAGGAATAAGAATGATAAAAACACCGTTTAGCCATATTAAAACCGGGATGCAGTCTCATCCTTATTTTTTATCAGTTTTCTGATCACCACGGTGCTGTACGGTATTTTTCAGTGCTTGAGCCCGTGGACCTGGTCGACCTGCCTGCTCATCAGCTGGAATATTGCCGTGTCCGGCTATCTGCTCTTTACCCTGCTGAATTTCTGGCACAGTGATCATCAGCATATTCTGCAACGCGCCCAGCAGCAAGATGCCAGTAAATGGCTGATTCTGTTACTGCTGTTTCTCACCCTGGTGATGTGTTTTATTGCGATTATTGTCGAGATCAATTTATTTGCCCAAACCGACTTTGCCCGCATGGGGCATTTTCTGCTGGCGATTACCACTATTTTATGTGCCTGGCTGTTTATGCATACCATTTTTGCGATTCACTATGCGCATGACTATTATCTGGCGCTGCAACAGCATCAGGCAGGTGGTCTGGAGTTTCCGAAAACCCCTTATCCGACCTATCCGGATTTTCTCTATTTTAGTTATGTGATTGGCACGTCGGCACAAACCGCCGATGTCACCATCAGCTCACGCGCGATGCGTATCCTGAATACGCTGCATATTGTGCTGGCCTATATGTTTAACACCACCATTCTGGCGATTTGTATTAATCTGGTGGCCAGCTTTATTCAACACTAAACCGGTTGAGCCAGAAATTCCGCCCATAAAAAAAGGATGGCCTGTCACCATCCTTTTTTCGCTTTTATCACCGACTTATTTTACGCCGTGCGCCGCCAGGTAGTTTTTAATAACTGTGTTGAACTCATCGGCTTTTTCAACTTGTGACCAGTGCCCACACTGGCTGAAGATGTGTGCATCTGCATTTGGCACCACATTCAGAATGTCCCAGGTACGGGATACTGGAATCACCACGTCTTGAGTACCATGAATCAGAAGTACAGGTACGGTGATGTCTTTCATTTTTTCGAAGTCTAACGGGAATTCGAAACGGTCACGGTCACGCGCACCCACCACGTCCATTAAACGGTCAGATGCATAGTCATTTGCAGCCGAGTCAAAACGGACTTTCACCAGTTCGTCTGTAATCAGGTCTTTGTTCACCACGAACATAGACAGTGTCTTACGGATCCCTTCTTCAGTCAGTACTGGGTTCGCGTGCGCTTTCAGTGCCGCAGTTTGCTTGGCACCACCGGTACCCATAGACACGATACCCAGAACGCGCTCTGGATAATCCAGTGCCAATTGAAATGCCAACCAGCCACCTAAAGAGTTACCCACCAACCAGGTTTTCTCGATACCTAAAGCATCTAAGGTACGGATTGCGTGATCAACCCAGGCACGGATCCCATATTGGGTACCCGGTGCAACAACGGTTTGACCATAACCAATGGTATCAATCGCGATACAACGTGCCTGTTCACCAATTTGTGGCAGGTTTAACCACCAGTTGGCTGCTGCAGATACACCCGTACCTGAACCGTGCAAGAACAGAATTGGCGTACCTTCACCAATTTCATGGTAGTGGGTGAGTTCGCCTTCTGCGGTTTCAATCCATTTATCTTCTAAGCCAAAGAATGAATCTGTTGTATAGTCAGGGATTTGGACAGTGCTCATACTTACTCCTCATACAGTCTTTAGCTTGCGTTTCCCTCAATCTTGGAAGGTCTGGACGTCAAGTGACTCGTTGAACATGCGTTTTCTATAGGCTTATATTAACCGCTCCTGCGCTTTCAACTGATACAAAATTACGATTTTAAACTACAAAAAAACGATTATTTAAGCCATTGTTTTTAAACATTTTAGTTAATTTTAAATCCTTATTTTTATTAGGACTTTCATCTGTTTTTATATAAAAAAGAGCAGCTGGAGGTGCAGCTGCTCTTTGATCTTGACCAATTAGAATGTATAGGTATAGGTCGTCGCGATACGGTGTTCTTCTAGATCGTTACCACCTGAGATATTGTCATAGTTGGTATCAATAAACATGTAGTTGAAACCTAAACCTTTTAGCTTACCTTCTGGTACCACATAGTTCACAATCAGGTTGTTTTCATTTTCTTTGCCACGCGGTTCGCCTGCACCATTATCGACATCCCAACCACGGAAATGACGTGCAGTTGCGGTTAAACCTGGTACACCCACATCAGCAAAGTTATAGGTATAACCCAAGCTCCATGATTTTTCATCTTTACGGATAAAGCTTGCCACCGACCAGTTGTCTAGATAAGGCTGTGGTACCCAACCACCCAATGTCGGGAACATTGGTGCTTTGTTACCATGCTCTCCAAACATTTGCTGGTAGCCTAATTGTACTGTGTGCATACCATGGTTGATTTTTGCACCTGCAGACACGGCCTGGCTGTCAATCTTGCCATACAGCTGGTCACCCGATTCGCTGTTGTCAAAATAACGTACATGGGTGTCTAACTTGGTGTTTTCAGCCAAGGTCGTTTTATAGTTTACAGCGGCATAGTGTTGTTGGTAGATGTTGGTGACATCGGCATACCAGTAACTACCACCCACTTTTGGGGTGAATTGATGATCAATCCCGGCAATATACATACCGTCATCTGTACTGACTGCTGTCGCAAAGTTGTTTTGCGGAAATAAGCTCAGGTCATGATATTGATTTTCATAACGTGCATTAATGCCATCTAAATATGCCAAGGTCAGTTTAGTATCTTTAATGTCCTTAGACTCTAACCAGGCACCACTATAAGTAGTCAGTAATTGGCGAGATGGATCAAAGAATACCACTGGTGACATTGGTAATAGATCACCAACCTTCAACTCAGTTTCAGATACCTTAACTTTTAAGGTTGCACCAACTTTACCAAAATGATCTTTAGATTCTTTGCCATCGTGAGGTAACACCCAATCCGGATTTTGATCACGGCCGTTGAGTTTAACTGCATGTTGAACCAGTACATCTGCTCCAATTTGCACGCCACCACCAATATCGTGATAACCCGACTTGGCATCCAAAGTTACCGCCTGTGACCATGAACCAAAGTTCAATTCTGGTTTATCTTGATACTGACGATCTAAATAGAAATTTTTAAATTTAAGTTGAACATTGCTGTCATCAATAAAATCTGCATATGTAGCAGAAGTTCCTAAAGTTGCTGTCGCAGCAAGCATTGCTATCCATAATTTTTGACGACGCATGGTAAGTTTTCCCATTCAGCAGATAAAAACAATGCCGTCATCATGCGTAAGCATAATCAAATAGAAAATCCGACCACAGTATTAAACATTTATCGGTTTGGGCATTTTTTTGATTTCACAGCGCTTTTTTTATTTTTTTAAGATATTTCAGCAATCATTTCCCTGCTAAATACTCTCCACCCTGTAAATATAAACCCCTGTTATTCATATTATTTTTCACTGTATTTTTTATTTATTCTGAGTTTTTAGGCTTTATTTATTGGTTTTAACATTAACACTTTAACTAATAGCTTTTAACTATCAGTATTATTTATAAAAAATTTAATATTTAAAACAATTCAGCTTTTCCCCTAATTTAAATCCCTTAGCTTTCCATTCCCCCTTCTCCATCCTTTTAAAATAAATCTCGGCTGATCATTTAAAAGACTTTTTATATAAAAATAAGATGCGTTTTAAATACATTGATCTGTGTGATTTTAAATCCGGATTTATTTTTAAAGTGTGATATTAAGCAACTCAATCACACCAATAAAAAAAGCACCCCAAATATATTGGAGTGCTTTGCTTAAGCCAGTTTTAAAATTAAAACTTAAGCTTGCATTTCACGTGCTTTAGACATAGTAAGCGCCAGGTCTTCAATCATGTCTTCCTGACCACCGACTGTACCACGGCGACCCAGTTCCATCAGGATTTCACGCGCAGACACGCCATATTTCGCTTCAGCGCGTTTTGCAAACAACAGGAATGAAGAGTAAACACCCGCATAACCTAAAGTTGCCGCATCACGGTCTGCACGAATTGGGTTGTGCATCATTGGAATCACAAGGTCTTCAGCAACGTCTTGTACTTTGAACAGGTCAACGCCTGTATCCATACCCATACGGTTCGCTACAGCAATGAACAATTCCAGCGGTGTGTTACCCGCACCCGCACCAAGACCTGCAGAGGCCAAGTCCACACGTACTGCACCTGCTTCAACCGCAGCAACCGTATTTGATACACCCATACCTAAGTTGTGGTGACCGTGGAAACCGAGTTCGATGCTTGGGTCCAAATGTTGACGTAAATGTCCTACACGATCAATCACATCTTGAGGAAGCATATAACCCGCAGAATCCGTCACATAGATACAGTTTGCACCGTAAGACACCATCTTTTTCGCTTCTTCTAGCAATTTTTCAGGTGAAGCCATGTGCGCTAACATCAAGAAGCCCACTGTATCCATTTCTAATTTACGTGCAGCGGTAATGTGCTGTTCCGAACAATCCGCTTCAGTACAGTGTGTTGCAACACGAATAGTCGATACACCAATTTCATGTGCCATTTTCAAATGATCAACCGTACCAATACCCGGTAAAAGCAATGCAGAAACTTTGGCATTCTTCATACGTGGCACAACAGCAGACAAGTATTCTTCGTCAGTTGCTGCCGCAAAACCGTAGTTAACCGATGAACCACCAAGACCGTCACCGTGTGTTACTTCAATTAAAGGTACGCCTGCATCATCAAGTGCTGTTGAAATCGCAATCATTTGCTCAACAGTGGTTTGATGGCGCTGCGGGTGCATACCATCACGTAAAGTCATATCATGAACAATAATCTTAGACATGAGGTTGCTCCTTAAGCTTCAGCAGTGTTGAAAACGTGTTCTGCAAACATTTCTGCAGTACGTGCAGCTGCCGCAGTCATAATATCCAGGTTACCCGCATATTTCGGCAGGAAGTCACCTAAACCTTCTACTTCAAGGAAGATAGAAACACGGTTACCGTCAAAAATAGGACCGTTTACCAGTTTGTAACCTGGCACATATTTTTGAACTTCTTTGATCATCGCGTGAACAGATTCAGTAATCGCAGCTTGATCCGGCTCGCCTTCAACTAGACAGTGAACAGTGTCACGCATCATTAGTGGTGGCTCAGCAGGGTTAATGATGATGATTGCTTTACCTTGTTTCGCACCGCCAACTTTCTCAATTGCGCCTGCAGTCGTACGGGTAAATTCATCAATGTTTTTACGCGTACCAGGACCAACTGACTTCGTTGATACAGTTGCAATGATTTCGCCGTATTCAACCGGTTGAACGCGAGACACTGCAGCAACCATCGGAATTGTTGCCTGACCGCCACACGTTACCATGTTAACGTTTGGCACTTCGCCCGCTTGTAGCAAGGCTTCAAGGTTTACAGGTGGTACGCAGAAAGGACCAATTGCCGCAGGGGTTAAGTCAATCATCAGCACACCAAGTTCATTTAACTTGCGGCTGTTTTCTGCATGCACATACGCAGAAGTCGCATCAAAAGCAATTTTGATGTCATCTTCGATTACGTGAGGAAGAAGACCATCCACACCTTCTGCTGTGGTTTTTAAACCCATTTTTGCAGCACGTGCCAAACCTTCAGAAGTTGGGTCAATCCCCACCATCCATACTGGTTCCAACCATTCACTGCGTTGCAATTTATAAAGCAAATCCGTACCAATATTACCCGGACCGATCATTGCACATTTAATCTTTTTCATGCATGTACTCTCTTAGAATCTCGATTTATTCCGCAGCAAACGTAGCTGTTACTGAACCAAAGCCTTCAATTTCAACTTTGAATTCTTCACCCGGATGCGCAACAACCATTGGGCCTAAAGCACCTGTTAAGATGATGTCGCCTTTTAACAATGGACGACCACGGCGTACCATTTCATCGGCCAACCACACCGCAGCATTGAGCGGGTTTGCCAAACATGCTTTACCCACGCCTTGAGAAACAACTTCTTCACCACGTGTCATGACCATTTTGCAGTTCACCAAGTCTAGATTTTCTAACTTGACGGGTTGTGAACCTAAAACAAACGCAGCAGAAGATGCGTTATCTGCCACGGTATCAATCAAACTGATTTTCCAGTTTTCAATACGGCTATCGACCACTTCAATGGCAGGCAAGGCATATTCAGTCGCACTGATAATGTCTGCATAGGTATGTTTTTCTTTGGTCAGGTCTTGGTTAATCACCAACGCTATTTCTGCTTCTACTTTAGGCTGAATCAGCAAACCTGCAGGAATTGCTTCACCATCGCCATAAGCCATATCGGCAAACAACATGCCAAAGTCAGGCTGATCTACACCCAGTTGTGCTTGAACCACTTTAGAGGTCAAACCAATTTTACGCCCCACCAAACGACGGCCTTCTTTTAAGGCACGTTCGGTATTCACTTCTTGAACGGCATAGGCAATATCTACGTCAGCACTTTCACCACCAAGCTCTGGGCGGATTGGCGCGATCGCAGTTTGAGAGAGTTCGGCAGTACGTAATGCTTGCGCAACTGATTCAACAACAGCAGAATTCGACATCAATGTTTCCTTAAACTGCAAAAATTGGGCTTATACCCCGAGGTGTTGGAAAGGTGATAAAAGAAGAAAAGGCACCATGACCCTGATCTTGACCGTCAGCGTGATAAGCTGTCCATCTCAGAGGTATGTATAAACTGATTTAGCATCTGAAAAATGGCGTTTTTATGCCAATACTTATTTTCTTTTTTTCAATAGCTATTAGCTATTAGTCTGTTTTTGTAAAAATCAATCAAAACAGCTGCCTGCGGGCTTTACTATTATTTTCCGAGTAGATGACTCGACTATTTGTAGCAATCTTAAAATGTCTTAATCCTTACTTTAGACTAAAAGCTAAGCATTTCCTGTCAGCACAATATATTCAATAAAAAAGGGCAACTTGCTTGCTGCCAAACTGCCCTTTTTGTTGTGCTGTAATTTAGCCTGCCCGACGCAAACGGTACTGTTGCAATAAAAATGCATGCAAACTCGGTACGTCATGTGCAATAGTCAAAGGCTGATAACGCTGCAATACCTCTACACTATGCACGCCATAGCTCACACCCACACGTGGCATGGCAATATTCTGCGCCATTTCCAAATCATAAGAGGTATCACCCACCATAACAGCCTGCTCGACCTGCACCTGAGTACTGCTTAAAATTTCCTGCAACATTAAAGGGTCAGGTTTAGATTTGGTTTCACTGGCTGCACGTGTTGCCACAAATAAATCCTGACTTTTGGTTTGAGCCAATACACGGTCTAAACCCTTACGGCTTTTACCTGTTGCCACGGCCAGTTTCAAACCTAAGCCTGACAATTCATCTAGCATTTCTGCCACACCATCAAACCAAACATCAGTTTTTGAGTGTTTCACATAGTGTTCTGAATAGCACTGCAAAATATCCTGATGCAGTTCAGGCACCTGTGGAAACAGGCGCTGCGCCACTTCTGGCAAACCCAAACCAATAATACTTTTGGCAGCAGCATCGGTCAGTGGCTGCTGAAATTGTTGTGCTGCAAACTGCAAACTCGCCACAATTTGACCGACGGAATTAAATAACGTGCCATCCCAATCAAAAATGATGAGTTCTACAGGTTTGTTCATATTAGGTTCCTAGATTTGATTCGGCTTTAAAATTCCCTCGCTTTACCTTAACTCAAAAGGATAAATGATCAAGAATCAGCACATATATCACAACAAATATTCGATACGCGAAGGGAGACATGAATGTCGCCGTTTCGCTGTGGCACAGGGATGTTCCATCAGCGAAACAAAAGATTTTTGTTACTTTTCATCTTTGAAAAGTAAGGCATAACCTATACAACAAGAATTTAAATTAAAAACTATAAAATGTGGCTGTGAATTACCCCTGAAAGCCCAATCTCCGTCTTGAGAAACAATGTTCCTCATCTTTAAAAAGAAGGGAACTGCTATTACACAATTGAGAATGACAAAAATTAAAACTCAGGTGGTGCTGTCGGCTTATCCGCCTTTTGCGCTCTAAGCTGTGCCACTAGACTCTGCATATCTTCAGGTAGAGGGGCTTCAATCACAGGATAGCCTGGAATTTCCAAACGCATAGCATGTAAGCACAAACGACGTGGTGCAGGACCACGGTATTCAGTTTGATGACCGTATTTATCATCACCCACCAAAGGATGTCCAATACTTAAACCATGCACACGAATTTGATGGGTACGCCCAGACAGTGGCGATGCATACACCAAACTGGCATGCATAAAACGCTCTGCGACCTTCCACAGGGTTTTGGATTCTTTACCCTCTTTAGATACACGCACTCGACGTTCACCATTGGCCAATTCATAACGATGCAACGGTGCGTCAATCAATTGCTGATCTAAACTCACCTGCCCTTTAACAATGGCCGCATAAGTTTTTTGAATTTTATGTTCGCGCAATAAGTCCTGCAGCGTTTTTAAGGTGCTACGCTTTTTAGATACCATCACCAAACCCGAAGTATCACGGTCAATACGGTGAATCAGCTCCAAATATTTTTTACCTGTGGCGGCACGTAAACCCTCAATCAAACCATAAGCGACACCACTACCGCCATGCACCGCAATGCCCGAAGGCTTATTCACCACCATCAAGCCTTCATCTTCATAAATCACACGGCTTAATAAGCTTTGTGCGACCTTATCTGAAATAGGCGCAGCACTGTCGTCTTTTTGCTCATAACGAATAGGCGCTACACGAATTTGATCGCCGATATTGAGTTTGGTTTCTGCTTTAATACGCTTTTTATTGACCCGTACCTGCCCTTCGCGAATCAAACGATAGATGCGACTTTTAGGCACCCCTTTTAAACGACTAAACAAAAAATTATCGATGCGTTGACCCGCTTGATGCTCATCCACTTCAAACCAAGTGACACTTTGCCATTGTTGGGTAGAATTCATACAGTTAAGTGACCTAATAAAATACTAAAATTGATTAAAAACTGATCATTTAGGCTATGCTTTACACAAGAAACATAAGCTTAGCCCATAGGCAGATGATGCAAGGTTTGATATAGTCAGCGCACGGAAACCATCGTAAGTGGGTAAAAGTTGGGTCATTTCGGTTTTTACTGAAGTTGATTATTCAATCAAACACTCCACTAAACACGTAAAGGTCCCAAAAGAATTATGCCGACGCCGAAGGCTTATTATATCGGCAAAACTGCAAACTGTTGCGTTTAATTGTACTTAAGGTACATAAATCAGTTTGCCTGAAAAAATATGTCGCCAACCTCAAGTTGGTTTTTAAACGTAAACTGATACACATCAGACTAGTCGTTCCCTGATGTCGCATTCAGGCTACAGCGTTGATACATTGGATCTGCACAAATTGTAAAGATACGACGATAATTCCGTATCAAGACACTCGACTAAAAGAAGGGATGATCTTTGAGCAATGTGACAGTGAAAGTTACTCACATCCAATGTACCGCTCGTCCGCCAGTGAAACGACCAGGTGACTTTAATCGTTTAAAGATTGAAGCCGTATTGACATCATCAATACGTGAATCATCCACCGAAACCCGATTATCAGGCCGGTAGAGAAACGTTCAGACCGCTGTATTTGAGATCTGAACCATGATCCGTGATGTTTGATGCTCGCTACGTATAGAGCGATGTTTTGCTGTGTATCACTATAAGGTGTTACACCCATGAAACGTATGTTGATTAATGCAACACATGCTGAAGAAATTCGCGTTGCACTTGTCACTGGTCAGCGTCTTTACGATTTTGATTTAGAAAATCGTACCCGTGAACAAAAAAAATCAAATATCTATAAAGGTCATGTGACTCGCGTAGAGCCATCTTTAGAAGCTGTATTTGTTGAGTATGGTGCCGGTCGTCAAGGTTTCCTGTCGATGCGCGAAATTGCCAACTCTTACTACAAGGCCGATCCTCGTCAAACTTCAAATATTCGCGAACTGATTACTGAAGGCACCGAACTGCTGGTTCAGGTAGAAAAAGAAGAGCGCGGCAACAAAGGTGCTGCCCTGTCGACCTTTATTTCACTGGCGGGCCGTTACCTGGTCCTGATGCCAAACAACCCGAAAGGGGGTGGTATCAGCCGTCAGATTTCCGGTTCAGTGCGTGAAGAACTGAAAGAAATGCTGGCCTCTTTAAACGTGCCACGCGGTATGAGCGTGATTGTACGTACTGCCGGTATTGGTCGTTCTCAAGAAGAATTACAACTTGATTTACAGCATCTGCTAGATCTGTGGGCGCAAATTCAAAGCACCTCAAGTTCTGGTCCATCGCCAATGCTGGTGCATCAGGAAGCCGGTGTCGTCACGCGTGCCATTCGTGACTACCTGCGTGATGATGTGGCTGAAATCCTGATTGACTCAGAACAGGCCTATAACGAAGCTTATAACTTCGTAAAAGCGGTGATGCCACGTCAGCTCGACAAGTTAAAAACCTATACCCTAAATGAACCACTGTTCGCGCATTTCGGTATCGAAAGCCAGATTCAAACCGCCTATGAACGCGAAGTCAAACTGCCTTCAGGTGGTTCAATCGTGATTGACCAAACCGAAGCATTGGTGTCAATCGACATTAACTCGGCAAAATCAACTCGTGGTCAGGACGTTGAAGATACCGCACTAAACACCAACCTGGAAGCTGCTGAAGAAATTGCACGCCAGTTACGTTTACGTGACATCGGTGGTCTGGTAGTAATCGACTTTATCGACATGACCAAAGACCGTAACCAGCGTATGGTGGAAGCCAAGCTGCGTGAAGCAACGCAAAGCGACCGCGCGCGTATCCAGTTTGGTCAATTGTCACGCTTTGGTTTAATGGAGATGAGCCGTCAGCGCTTACGTCCATCTTTAGAAGAAGCGACCGGTTATGTTTGCCCACGTTGTCATGGTACCGGCATGGTACGTGACTTACGTTCTCTCTCACTGTCGATTATGCGTAAAGTGGAAGAGATTGCGCTACGTGAGCGTCATGGTGAAGTTCAGGTTGAAGTACCGGTTGAAATTGCAGCATTCTTATTGAATGAAAAGCGTCACAGCCTGGTTTACCTTGAACAAACCTCAAATGTACGTGTAACGGTATTGCCGCACCCGCATTTAGAAACCCCACATTACGAAATCTCTTACAATCCGGAAGGCTTTGCCCCAACCAGCTATGAACGCACAGCAGCCACCCGCTTAAGCGAACAGGAACTAGGTTATGAAGCCTCTGAATGGCATTTAGAAGAAGAACAGCACGCTCAGCATGCAGCTGCGCCTGCAGCACCGCAAAAGGAACAGAAGCGTCCAGCCAAAGCTCAAGCCGCTGCGCCTGCACAAGTGGCCCCTGCTGCCGCTGCACCAAGTGCTAGCCCATGTGCATGGTTAGAAAACCTGTTTGTGCAAAAACAGGCCAACACGGTTGATCAGTCACGTAGCGCCAACAATGCGGCTGCAGCGATTGAGCAAATGGTCAATAATGGCGCAGTTAGCCGTGGCCAGTTCGGTCAGATTGCAGCTGCGGCGCCTGTGGCTGCACCAGCAGCAACCAGCAATGCTTATCTTGCCCCATCAACTGTGACCAAGCATGAGCGTGATCACGCTGAAAAACCGGCTGAACGTGAAGAAAAATCATCACGTCACAACAACAAAAAGCGCAGCAAGCATAAAGAGCCGCGCGAGCAAAACAGCCAGAATGACAACAGCCCAGCACAGCATCAGGTACACGAAGAAGTGGTGCAGCTGTCACGTCAGGAGCAACGTCAGGAAGCGCGTGAAAACAAACGCAACTCCCGCCGTCAGCACAACAACAATGAACAGACGCAAAACGAAGCGCAACAGCAAGATGCTGTGCCACGTCGTGACCGTCGTAACCAGCAACGTCCAGAGCGTCCAAATCGCCACCGCGATGCCAGCGTGCTGAATGACACGGCTGCACCGGCAGCAGCTACAGCAGCACCAGCCGCTGAAGCACAAGGCCTGAAAGTGGACCTGGTGGATGCACCACGTCAGGACGTGATGCCAACTGCTCTGGTGGTGAATGTTGATGCTGCACAAAGTGAAATTGTCGCGCTAAACCAGAACACAGCCGCTGCACCTGCAGCAACTGCTGAACTTCCGGTTGCGACCAGCACTGAAGCAGTAGAAGAAGCACCAGTACCAAAAGAAGAAGTGGCACCTGCGGCAATTGTGGCTGAAGAGCACAAATCGCAACCGGTGAAACGCGCCAGCAACGATCCGCGTCAGCGTCGTCGCCAGCAACGTGAAGGTCGTGCGCAACAAAACCAGCCGCCAAAGCTGTCACCATCTCAGGTTCCAGCCTTGCAGCAGTACACGGTAGGCAGCCTGATCCGTCATGTGTATGGTGAAGATTGCTCGGTACTGATTGAGCAGTTTGGTTTAATCCCAACCTTTAACCGCGCCCTGCAAAAGTTCACTGAACAATATGCAGCCAGCCTGGTCGCTCAAGCACCTGCGGCAGAAAGCCAAAAGCAGCCTGTGACCCGTGATGTTGAAGTCAGCAAAGCTGAGCCAGAAGCAGAACCTGCTCCTGTGCTGGACCTGACTCCACCAGCGCCAGTCAAACGTGTGGCCAATGATCCGCGTGAGCGTCGTCGTTTAGCCAAACTTGCTGCCGAACAGGCGCTGGAACAGGCCAAACAGGCCCATGCCGACGAAGCAGAAAAAGCACCCGCTAACGATGCACCAGCAGAAACTGCGGCGGACGCTCAAGCAGCTGAAGCAACAGAAGCCACTGCTGCAAGCAGCACAGCAGCACCTGTAGAAGCGACTGCCGAGCCAGCAGCAACTGAAGCAGCACCAGCGGCTGAAACCACTGCGACTGAAACTGAAGTGGCGACTGAAGAAAGCGCTGCAGCCGAAGCACCGGCTAAAGAAACAGCGAAAGCTGAAGCAGCGCAACCAGTACAGGCTGAACTGCCAGTTGATGCAGCAGATGCCAGCGAAGCACCGGCAAATGCAGAAGCTGAAGCTCCAGAAGCCGCAGCAGACAAGGCCGAGAAAGAAAAACCGGCACGTCCGCGTCGTCCACGTGGCCGTCCACCAAAGAAAGCCAATACCTCAACTGAGTCATAATTTGCTTTTTTGCAGGTGAATAAAAAAATCCAGTCATTTCGGTGGCTGGATTTTTTTTGTTAATTTGTCAGATTAGGTTGATTACACTACAACGAAACGATTAAAACCTTAAAGTGCAATATTCATGCGCTAGAACTACAGATTGGATGTCGAGAATAAATAGGATTCATATGAGCCATACAACACAACATGATCTTATTGGTCTGGCCGATGTCGCCGCCAAAATTCCAAAGTTTATCGGCAAAGTCCCGAATCTTATTCAGGGTCTGAGTCAAGCCTATTTACGAACGCCATCCACCCCTGCCGGTCTGGGCATTGCCTTTGAAAAAGCGGTCAAACGTAATCCGCATGGTCTGGCTTTAATGTTTGAAGAGCAGCGCTTTAGCTACAAAGCCCTGAATGAATGGGCCAACCAGATTGCCCACTATTATCTGTCACAAGGCGCACGCAAAGGCGATGTGATTGCGGTAATGCTGGAAAACCGCCCGGAACTGATCGCGACTATCATCGGTCTGGCCAAAATTGGCGTCACCATTGCACTGGTAAACACCTCACAGGTCGGCAAGGTGCTGACCCATAGCATCAATCTGGTCAAACCGGTCGCGCTAATTGTTGGCGAAGAATGCCGTGCTGCGGTAGAGGAGATTCGTCAGGCGCTGGATTTGCCGGCAGATCGTCTGGACTGGTTTGCCGATCAGGAAACCCAGCGCGATGCGGGCAAAGCTCCGAAAGGCTTTAACAATCTGGCCGAAAAGATCGACCATTTTCCGAAATTCAATCCGCCGACCACGCATTCCGTCCAGGGCAAAGATGGCCTGTTTTATATCTATACCTCGGGAACCACCGGCCTGCCGAAAGCCGTGGTGTTCACCCATAGCCGCTGGACCCTGGCCTATGGCACCTACGGCCATGTACTGAATCTGAATCCAAAAGATGTCATGTATGTGACCCTGCCGCTGTATCATGCCACTGGTATTGTGGTGTGCTGGTGCGGCGTAATTGCCGGTAGCGCAACCCTGGCAATTCGACGTAAATATTCCACCTCCAGCTTCTGGAAAGATGTACAGAAATTTAATGCCTCTGCCATTGGTTATGTCGGCGAGCTGTGCCGCTACCTGATGGATGCACCACCATCCGCGCTGGATCAGGGCCATCGTGTTACCAAAATGATTGGGAACGGCATGCGCCCGAATATCTGGAACAAGTTTAAGCAACGCTTTGGCATTGAAGAAATTCTGGAGCTGTATGCCTCCAGTGAAGGCAATGTCGGCTTTAGCAACATCTTTAACTTTGACAATACCGTTGGTTTTTCTCCAACCCCTTATGCGATTGTGGCTTTCGATAAAGAAAAAAATGAACCGGTCCGGGATGCGCGCGGCTGGTGCCAGAAAGTCAAAAAAGGTGAAGTTGGTTTATTGATTGGCAAAATTACCCGCCGTTCGCCATTTGATGGCTATACTGATCCGGAAAAAAACAAGGCGGTGATTTTAAAAGGCGTTTTCCAGCGTGGCGATCAATACTTTAATACCGGTGATCTGGTACGAAATATCGGCTTCCGTCATGCCCAGTTTGTTGACCGCCTCGGGGATACCTTCCGCTGGAAAGGTGAGAATGTTTCCACCACCGAAGTGGAAAATATACTCTGTGATTATGAGAAAATTGCCGAAGCGGTGGTTTACGGCGTAGAAATTCCAGAAACCAATGGCCGTGCCGGAATGGCGGCCATTACCTTAAATACCGATGCAACACTGGATGAACATGACCTGCAGCAGATGGTGAGCCAGTTTAAACAGGCCCTGCCCGGCTATGCGGTTCCGGTATTTTTACGGATTCAGGCCCAGGTTGAAACCACCGGCACTTTTAAATATCAGAAAAACAAGCTCAAAGAACAGGCATTTAATCCGGCAGCTACCACGGATCGTTTGCTGGTGTTGCTGCCCGGTGCAGCGGCTTATACTGATCTAACCCCGGAAATTTTCGAGCAGATTCAAACCTATCAATACCGCTTCTAAGCCCAAAGTTGTCTATTTTTTGATTCCCTAGCATGAATTTGTTTCATTTATAATCAAACATAGACAACTTTTTTATTTTTTACTTGCGCTCAAACGAGATCTTGCTACAATACGCTCCATCAAATGATATGGGTCGTTAGCTCAGTTGGTAGAGCAGCGGACTTTTAATCCGTTGGTCCCGCGTTCGAGTCGCGGACGACCCACCACTCATTTGAAAGCCTAAGATGGGTCGTTAGCTCAGTTGGTAGAGCAGCGGACTTTTAATCCGTTGGTCCCGCGTTCGAGTCGCGGACGACCCACCATCTTTCCTTAGGAACTCTGCAAAAACTCCAGTTCTTGCATATTAAAAAATAAGCAGCTTATTTTTTATTCCTCAGGGTCGTTAGCTCAGTTGGTAGAGCAGCGGACTTTTAATCCGTTGGTCCCGCGTTCGAGTCGCGGACGACCCACCATTTATCTTCCAAAATAAATATCTTCGCTTCCCTACTCTGCATTGCACATTTATATGCTGGGCTGCATCGTATCTGCGCTACAACCTCAATATTAATGTGGATGAAAGAACGCTCAATCTGCTTTTTTAATCGGCCGACTTTTCCAGATAATAAGCATGTGCCGGTAAAGGATTACGGGAAAAATACTGCTGATTTACCGTCGATACTGTGGCAATTTTTTCTAAATCCATGCGTAGATTCTGCGTGTCATCAATATCATAAAAAATTTCCACCCCATTACTGCGATGCACAATAATCTGGTGTGCGGTTTCATCATACATCCAGTAATCCAGATGATAGTTCATTTGTGCACCGGCCATGACCCGGCCAAGATAGACAATGGAACGATGTGCGGTGCCATCGGGCAATAAAGTCAGAATAAAATCGGCTGTACCGGTCTCACATTTGACATAGGCATCTTCACAGCTAATTTTTACCTGATACCGGCCGAAATAGGCCAAGGCCGCTTCCGGCACCACGGCTTTATCGGCATCTTTTGCAGATGGAAATACCGGTTGGCCAGCCACTTCACTCAGGCGTTTACTTGGCACATCTTCCGTCACCTGCAGGTCTGCCACGGGTGTAAACGGCTGTGCCTCCTCTTCTTGACTGTTAAACGTCGGGTCACAAGCGGCCAAAGACAGGCAACAGATTCCCCATAACCATTTCGAACAATGCACAGCCAATATGGTGTCTCCCGGGTATCAATAAAAATAGCCACCGTATGCCTTTGCATCAGGTTGATGGGCACACAGCGAAGCTATTGAAATTACATGAATTTTCACCCAAATCTACAGTTTTTGTAGACCTGTTTCAAGATTTTAAAGCGCAATATTTATACCGTGTCATTTTATTTACATAAATTAACGATTTATAGCGCATTGACCCTTTAAAAACGGAAATAGGTCGCCATTTTTATTTTATGAGTTGTTGATTGACTCACCATTTTATTTTTTAAGGAGACCTCAATGGCCAATGTTGGTTTATACCGCTCTAACCGCTCAAACATGATTGCAGGTGTAATGGGTGGTATTGCTGAACGTTTTGGTTGGAATGCAAATTTACTCCGCATTATTTTTGTGTTGGTATCCATTATGAGTGCCGCCTTCCCGGGTATTCTGGTGTACTTGGTACTGTGGCTGGTGATGCCGAAAAAGAAAGCTGAAATTGAACACGTGAATGGCTATCGCAATCCGGTACGTACCATTCATGAAGATCAGAACAGTTACCGTTAATCTTCATTTTTCTTGCACAGTTTAAAGCTACGGTGGCCCCCTATTACCGTAGCTTCTTTTTTCTGGCTTTAACTTTCCGTAGTTTTGCTGCGTAGCCAGATCAGACGCTGGTTCATGGCGGCAATCATATCGGCGCGGCTAATAATCCCGACCAGCTGCTGCTGTTCCACCACTGGAATATAGTTAAACGAACGTTCCACAAAATACGGGACCAGATCGGCAATACTCTGATGTGGTTTTACCGTCACCACCTTGCGGTTCATAATGTGTTTGACCTGATGCTGCCATGACATCCGCACATCAGTAGCATGTTTAAACCATTCCACCACTTCATACAGTGCCAATGTGCCGACCAGTTGCTGCTCGGCATTTACCACCGGCAAGCTCATTAAATTGACCTGCTTGAACTTGTCTAGCGCGAGCTGGATATCATCATCCTGCTGCAAGGTAATCACATCATGGGTCATGATATCTTCACAGCGCCATTCCTGCACGTTTTCATCCTGCATACGCGCATTGGCCTGATATTGCGCTTCCAGAATAATTTTCTGCAAGTCATATTCACTAATGTCCAGCAGCTCGGTCTGATGCTCCAGCACATGATGAATATCTTGCGGCTGAATGGTGACTTTCTGGGTCGGGGTCGGGTCTTGCGAACGCAGGTTCAGCTGGGCCTTGTGTGGATATTGCTTGCCAGTCAGTCGGTTAAACATCATTGCCACCAACAGCAATAACAGCGAATTTAACAGCACCGGATAAAAGATAAATAAATAGCCCAGTTCACTGACCGCCTCACCGCCCAATACTGCGGTAATCGCCACAGCACCACTCGGTGGATGCAGCGAATCGGTCGACATCATTAAAATAATAGATAAGGCCACCGCCACACTAAAGGCTTCGGTCAGATTCGGAATATACAGCGCACAAGTCACACCAATAATGCCGGCAATAGTATTGCCAATCACCATATTCCACGGCTGTGCCAGCGGACTGGCCGGCACCGCAAACAGCAATACTGACGACGCACCCATCGGCGCGATATACCAGGCATTAATATCGCCCAGAATCCATAAGCTGATCAGTGAAGATAAACTTAAGCCCAGCAAAGCACCCAATCCGCACAACAGACGTTCTTTCAGCGGCAGTAATTTGAAATTGGGTTTTAAGATTTCTAACCATTCAGATTGCGGATGAAACACGGGAATCCTTTGTGATTTTGGCGACGGCCGCCATTATAAAATGAAGCAGCTTATAAGATGTATTCATTCTATATCTTATAATTATGAATTTTTCTGTTGAGATGTATATCAGTATAGGCACACTGAATCATCCTCTTTTTAGAAAAAATTGATAAGCCCTTCATTTTAAAAACATCGTTTTTGCGTATACACCGTTCAGCGCAGATGATTGCGCTGTATACACCAGATGAAACCAATCTTTGAGAAAAATGACTGAAATGACAATGCTGGGTTTTCCCCGAATCCTACAGATCAAAATCCGTTTTTTGTGGATAGACAGATCAACCGAATGTCGGTTTCTCTACTGATTTTTCATGGCGATTTTTCGGTTAGGCTTCGCTTCCTGATCAAAGCGCCAGCATTGTATGGATAACCTTTGCTACCTCCCGCCAAAATCCTTATAATTGAGCACAATTTTTCTCTAATTTTAAGTGGATGACCATGAGTCGCGCCATATCGCATATTGATACTTTCCAAGGCTTAATTCTTGCCTTACAAAATTACTGGGCGGAGCAAGGCTGCGTCGTGTTGCAGCCTTACGACATGGAAATGGGTGCAGGAACATTCCACACTGCAACTTTCCTACGTGCATTAGGGCCTGAAACCTGGAATGCCGCTTATGTGCAACCTTCACGTCGTCCAAAAGATGGCCGTTATGGTGAAAACCCGAACCGTTTGCAACACTACTACCAGTTCCAGGTGGTATTAAAGCCAAACCCGGACAACATCCAGCAGCTGTATCTGGATTCTTTAAAAGCCATCGGGATTGATCCTTTGGTTCACGACATCCGTTTTGTCGAAGATAACTGGGAATCACCAACACTCGGTGCTTGGGGCTTAGGTTGGGAAGTTTGGCTGAATGGTATGGAAGTCACGCAATTCACTTATTTCCAGCAAGTCGGTGGTGTTGAATGTTATCCGGTCACCGGTGAAATCACTTACGGTTTAGAACGTCTGGCGATGTACCTGCAAGGTGTCGACTCAGTTTATGATTTGGTTTGGACTAAAGGTCAGTTCGGTACGGTCACCTATGGCGATGTGTTCCATCAAAACGAAGTGGAACAATCGACTTACAACTTCGAATATGCGCCAGTCGACAAACTGTTTGAACTGTTCGACTTCTATGAAGCAGAAGCCTCTCGTTTAATGGAAGCGAAACTGCCACTTCCTGCCTATGAGCAAGTGGTGAAAGCATCACACAGCTTTAACCTGCTTGATGCGCGTGGTGCGATTTCTGTGACTGAGCGTCAGCGTTATATTTTACGTGTCCGTACATTGGCGCGTGCCATTGCACAAAGCTACGTGGCCGCACGTGCAGAGCTTGGTTTCCCAATGGCAGAACCGCATTTACGTGATGAAGTTCTGGCACAGTTAAAAGCACAGGTTGAGGCGGAAGCCGCGCAAGCAGAAAAATCAGCGGAGAACAAATAATGTCTAAACATACTGTTTTATTTGAACTTGGCTGTGAAGAACTCCCACCAAAAAGCCTGAAAAAATTACGTGATGCATTACAGGCAGAAACGGTTAAAGGCTTAAAAGATGCAGGTCTGGCTTTCGATTCAATCGAAGCCTATGCTGCACCACGTCGTTTGGCACTTAAAATTGTCAATGTAGATGGCGCGCAAGCCGACACTCAAAAACGTTTTGACGGCCCTGCAAAACAAGCAGCGTTTGATGCTGAAGGCAATCCAACCAAAGCTTTAGAAGGCTTTATGCGTGGTCAAGGCATTACGGTTGATCAGGTTTCGACGTTCCAGGCCGGTAAAGTTGAAAAAGTGTGCTACTTAAAAGATGTCAAAGGCCAAAGCCTGGATGCGCTGTTACCGCAAATTTTACAAAATGCTTTGGACAACCTGCCAATCGCGAAACGCATGCGTTCTGCAGCAAGCCGTACTGAATTCGTACGTCCTGTAAAATGGGTAGTGTTGCTGAAAGACAACGATGTGGTTGATGCAACCATTCAAGATCATAAAGCTGGCAATGTGACGTATGGTCACCGCTTCCATGCACCTGAAGCGATTACGCTGGCCAATGCAGATGCATACTTAGATGCACTTCGTAGCGCTTATGTGGTTGCGTCTTTTGAAGAGCGTCAAGCCATCATCGACCAGCAAGTGAAAGCACTTGCTGATGAAGTGAATGCGATTGCGATTGTGCCTGCGGATCTTCGTGACGAAGTCACTGCACTGGTTGAATGGCCTGTTGCATTACGTGCCAGCTTCGAAGAACGCTTCCTTGCTGTTCCTCAAGAAGCTCTTATCACCACCATGCAGGACAACCAAAAGTACTTCTGCCTGGTGAATAGCGATAATAAACTGCAACCGTACTTCATTACGGTGTCAAACATCGAGTCGAAAGATCCGTCACAAATTATTGAAGGTAACGAGAAAGTCGTTCGTCCACGTTTGTCGGATGCTGAATTCTTCTTCCTGCAAGACCAAAAACAACCGCTTGCTTCTCGTAAAGAGAAATTGGCAAACATGGTCTTCCAAGCAGAATTGGGTACGCTTTGGAACAAATCTGAACGTATTGCCAAACTTGCTGTTGCGCTTGCGCCAATTACAGGTGCACATGCGGCTGACGCTGAAAAAGCTGCCCTGCTGGCAAAATGTGACTTAACCTCTGAGCTTGTGGGTGAATTCCCAGAACTTCAAGGCATCGCGGGAACTTACTATGCACGTCTTGAAGGCGAAAATGATGAAGTGGCTGAAGCACTTGGCGAGCAGTACTTGCCTAAATTTGCAGGTGATGTTTTACCGAAAACCAAAACAGGTACAACCATTGCGCTTGCAGACCGCTTAGATACGCTCACCGGTATTTTCGGTATTGGTCAAGCGCCTACAGGTTCGAAAGACCCGTTTGCCCTGCGTCGTTCTGCAATTGGTATCTTACGTCTAGTGACTGAAAACGAGCTTGATGTTTCAATCGAAGATTTGATCAAACTTGCTTTAGCTGCGTATGGCGATGTACTCAAAGATCACGATAAGACTTTAAACGATGCGGTTGCATTCCTTGAAGGTCGTTACCGTGCCAAATATGAAGACCAAGGTGTGGCTGTTGACGTGATTCAAGCCGTTCAAGCCTTGTCACCAAAATCACCGCTTGATTTTGACAAGCGTGTCAATGCGGTCAATCACTTCCGCGCATTGCCTGAAGCGGCTGCACTTGCTGCTGCGAATAAGCGTGTTGCCAATATTCTTGCCAAAGAAGCGGCACCAGCTGGTGAAGTGGTTGAAGCGAATCTGGTGGAAGATGCTGAAAAAGCATTGTTCGCTGAACTTGCAAAAATCACGCCTGTAGTTGAGCCATTATTCGCTGCTAAAGACTACACTGCTGCGCTCTCTGCACTTGCTGCACTGCGTGCGCCTGTAGATGCGTTCTTTGACGGTGTAATGGTGATGGCGGATGATGCTGAATTGAAAGCAAACCGTTTACGCTTGCTTGCTCAGCTTCGTAACTTATTTACGAAAGTGGCGGATATTTCGGTGCTTCAACACTAAAAACTAATTGGTTGTAAAATACACGAAACCCCGCTATAACATTAGCGGGGTTTTTTATTTTTATAAACAATATATTAGGGCTGATAATGAGTGTAATTATTAAAGAATTGGAGATTTTGAATTTTAGGTCATGTAAAGATACTCAGGTATGTTTAAAAAATTTCACCGCTCTAATTGGTTATAACAATGCGGGTAAATCAAATATTCTTTTGGCTATTAAATTTCTTTTAGAAGGCTTAAGTGTTAAATCTTTTAACTACTATGCAAATGCAAATAATTGTGAAGAACCCATAGAAGTAACAGCTCTCCTAACCAACATCAAAGATGACTTATTAAATTGGCTTTGTTGCACAAAGATTTCATAACTATATGATTTTAAAAGTTTTGATTGTTTTTTGATCCAAAATTAAATTTATTTAAATCAGATGCTTACATATTTATGCAACAAAGCCTATTAAATTTATTAGAAGAGGATCATGCAAATAAGCTTCGACCATTTATACAAAATGAAGAATTAAAAATTAAAAGAAGAACCTTCCTCGATAGAAATGAAAAACAGAAGATAGTTGCTACCTTATTTGATGGTAAGGAGTGGAAATCTATCCCTTCCGGTATTGAACAATCAATTATAAAAATTTTTCCAAAATTCATTCATATTGAAGCCATGACAGATGCTCATGAGGATTCAACAAAAAATAAAAGTGGGACAGCAATATCTAAACTTCTTGAACTGATTTCTTTAGAGATTCAAGAAAACTATCAACAAGATTTTATAACAAGTTTGGAATCTGTTTCTAATCTTTTATCACATGATGGAAGTAATAGAATTCCTGCATTGAGTAAAGTCGATACAGGTATAAATGAAATAATTAATGACTTTTTTCCAAATATATCGGTAAAGCTGCATTTCCCAACCCCAACCATCGAAGATATTTTTAAAAGTGGGACTTTGAAAATATTTGAAGATACACATACAGAAAGAGATTTTAATAATTTTGGGCACGGTACTCAGCGCTCAATCCAAATGGCTCTTATTAGATATTTGGCTGACTTACAGCAAAAGAATCCTAGCTCAAGAAGATCAAATACTATTATTTGTATTGATGAACCTGAACTCTATTTACATCCTACAACTATTGAACTTGTACGTGATGCATTAATGACTCTCAGTAATTCAGGTTACCAGATTTTATTTTCTACGCATTCCGCAAGTCTTTTGTCCTCTGAACATGCAATTAATGCTTTACAAATTCATAAATCTCCAGAGTTAGGCACACAAGCAAGAAAGCCTATTTCAAAAATTATCGAATCTCTTAATGCTAAGTATCCTAGTCATTTTTATGAAGTGTTTAAGTTAAATAATGCTTCTCAAATATTTTTTAGTGATGAAGTCCTTTTAGTAGAAGGAAAAACTGAGCTTAGAGTTCTTCCTAACATATATACTAAAATACATAAACGCCCTTTTCATCTCAAAAAACTATCTCTAGTTTCTGCTGATAGTAAAACCAGTCTTTTACCTATTCAAAAAGTTTTAGGTGCTCTTGGAATTCCTTCAAGAATTCTTACAGATCTTGATTTTATCGGTAATTGTAAGGATTGGGATCTAATTGATGATTCTAATGCTCATTATTTTGAAGAGTTTAGAAGTTTAGTAGAGAGAAATAAGGACTTACCTGATTTGAATATTTGTCAGGATCATGTCAAAGACTGTTCGTCCTTAAGACAAATCGGTGCAAAAAAGTTTAAAACTCTAGCTCAACTACCTGAAGCCAAACCCATACTAAAAAACATTCATAATTCTCTAAAAGTTAAAGGCATATACATATGGTGTACAGGAGATATTGAGGCTGTTTATGGTTTTAATTCTAAAAGAGAACAAGAATGGCGTAGATTTAATACTGCTCTTATAAATAATGAATCTATTGAAGAATTAGTAAGTGATTACGAACATTTGAGAGATGCTATAGAGTGGATTAGCTAAAAGTGGAGTAACTATAGGCATATCCCTATATATTTCATATACTCAACCTAACAACACTCAACAAGAAAGAAGCTTATGAAACTTAAAACTTTAATTTTATCTGGTCTAACTTGCCTTTCTCTGGGTGCATGTACCTCTGCGCCAGTCATTCCACAACTACAAGCAGGGGTATTACAAGAAGTCCAAAATCTTGAGGTCTATCCAGACACCACGCATAACTCGGCCAAACTGACCAAGTTTATTGATAAATGCGTGATTGAATTTAGAGGGCAGCTCAAAGCCGGCCGCTCAATTGAACAATGGGCATTTAAAGGCAACACCCTCATTTCAGCCGGTTCAGCTACCTTTGCCCAAGATGGCACCAGCACCGCCCATAATTTTGACCTGCATGATGCCACGGTACAGAAAAACTTCCTGACCCTGCGCGATCATTTCCATAAAGATGCACTGGCGCAATGTAACTAAAAATTCAAGCATCATGCCTGCAAAAGGTATGGTGCTTTTCCACATTTCCTAGAAAAAATAAAAATAACCCGAAAAATAAATAGATTTTTCATCATTCAAATTATATCTGCTATACCAACTGGTATAAGACTTCGCAGCCAATCCCCGGTTTACAAAAATGCCTGAATTGTTAAGCAGTTGTAGCAAGATTGTGGATGTTTTTGCATAAAGCATATCGGCGCATATTTTTCTCCTTAAGATAGGCACCGCTCACAGCATTGCGTCTGTGGCACACATGCAAGGAAAATCCTATGAAGAAAACTCTCACAACAATATTCATGAGCAGCGCCCTACTCGCGACATCTTCACTGTATGCCGCGCCAGCACTTCAGGCCAATGTCAACGCATCGGCAGCTGTGCAGACGCCACAGGCTGGTGGACTTTTAAATAATGTAGTGCAAGGTACGCAGCAGACCTTACACAGCGCAGGCGAGCATGTCGGTCAAGGATTACATAGCGTAAAAACCACGACCCAGAACACCTGGCAAAACACCAAACAGTTCAGCAATGAAAAAGCCGAAGCCGGCAAAGAAAAAGCCGCAGATTTAAAACAGGCGGCCTATGAACGCTCAAGCGAACTGAAACAGTCTGCCGCCAAGAAAGCCGCAGCAGCCCGTGAACATGCCGCAGACCGCACGGAAAAAACCAAAAACAGCCTGAAACAGAAATCGGCACAGGTACAATTGCACAGCAATGCGCAGGTTGATGTCGATACGCCTGTGGCCAAAGCCAAAGTCAGCAGTAAAACCCATACCGCGGTTGGCGCTGCACAATAATCAAAATGAGAGAACCAAGCCTGCAACCCTGCGGGCTTTTTTAATTTTGTGGTTGAGTTTCAAGACAATTCAGCAGATGCTCAACACAGTAACAGGAATCTTCATGATTTCTTCATGCCTTCAGTTTAGGCTTAGGCTTTCCATTCTCTTTTAGCAGGGGTCATGATTATGCATAAAATGAAATCCGTATTGGCTGTTGGCCTTATGCTCATGGGCACTGCAGTCTGGGCACAAACTCCACCAGCAGAAGCGAATAGCAGCACCAAGCTCCAAGCCCCGATTCAGCCGTATGCCGATAATCCGAATTTACTGCATGTCTGGGCCTATAAAGCACAGCAAGGTGTTTTAAACGCGGCAGATCGGGTTGGTGAAGTGGCAGAAAAAGGTGTGCAAAAAGTACGGCCTTCGGTGCATCAGGCCTGGGAAAATACCAAAACCTTAACCAGCAACACCACGCAACAGGCCAACCAGAAAATTCAGGACACCAAAGAAGCTTTAGGCGGCGCACCGCAACAGCCGGTACCAATTGTACAGGGCAGCTTGAGTCAGCCAGATACCGCTCAACCGGCGGCATCAGTACCTGCTGAAACCGGTTCAGGGGCCACCAGCTATGCCGTGACCGAACTTTAAGACGGGAGTGAGCGAGAGCCTCATCATCACTCGCCTTTTCATTCCACCCAAAAATACGGACCTGAATGCGTCCGTATTTTTTATTGCTTGATATCTGCTTAATTGACCTGACGGATCGGTTGGCCCTGCTGAAACGCGATCACGTTTTCTACCATTTGCTGCACAATCCGCTGCCGCGCATCTACACTGCCCCATGCACTATGCGGGGTTAAAATTAAATTGGGAATAGCTGGGTCTAACAGGATATTGCCCTGCTTGGGTGGCTCGACACTCAGCACATCCATCGCCGCACCGGCAATTTGTCCGGACTGTAAGGCTTCGGCCAGCGCCGCTTCATTGACAATACCGCCGCGGGCACAGTTAATTAAAAACGCGCTATGTTTCATGGCAGCAAACTCAGCCGGCCCGATTAAATCCCGGGTATCTTCGGTCAGTGGACAATGCAGGCTTAAAAAATCCACCTGCGGTAACAGCTCGGCAAAAGGCACCCGCGACGCAGATTGTGGCCGGTTGGCGAGAGCAGCAATTTTGACCTGCATGCCGAAGGCTTCGGCTAGCTTGGCCACTGCCTGCCCCAACTCACCATAACCGACAATGCCCAGCGTTTTTCCAGCCAGCTCGACAATTGGATAATCCAGCAGACAGAACTGGCTAGAACGCTGCCACTGGCCCTGTTGCACCGCCTGATGATAAGGCACAAAAGAAGTAGCCAGATTTAACATCAGCATTAAGGTATGTTGCGCCACTGCGGCCGTGCCATAACCCTGACAGTTACACACCACCACACCCTGGCGGCGTGCCTGTTCCAAATCGACATTATTGGTACCGGTGGCTGAAATCAGGATCAGTTTAAGCTGCGGGCATTGCTGTAATGTCGCGGCATCCAGCAAGACTTTATTGCTGATAATCACCTCGGCAGATTGCACCCGTGGCAGCAGCTCTGCAGGCGAAGTAGTTGGATACAGCGTTAACTGCTGCTGAAAGACAGCGTTTAAGTCTTCTAGCTGTAAATCATCCTGATCCAGCGAGGCAAAATCCAGAAATACGGCGTTCATGTGGTGCATCCTCTCATCATGGCGTGAAGAAATTAAAGCACACTTGTAGCGCTGCGCGTCAGTTCAAAATGGGATGCCCACAAAAAAACGCCCATGATTTCATGGGCGCTTGCTGTGATAATTGCGTAAAGAAAAGCGGATTTGCCGAATAACATAAATGGTTAAAGCCAATACCAATAACAGGCCACTGCCGAACACCATATAGGCTGAATAATGCACCGTTTGTGCCGAAGCAACGGACGGAACAGCCCAACCCAGCAGGCTCAGTACCACAACAGACAGAGGTCGAATGGTCATAACACTACCCTACTTTTATCCACTGGTTGTTTTATATCCACCTTCATCTTAGCCTGAATATAAAATAAAACAAGGACTTCGGGGTCAGTGCAGTTTTGGCTTACAGCACCACTTCGGGCTGGGTCACAAATTTGGCACTTTCCGGGCTATCATCGACAAATTCATTGCCGCCAAATTCATCACTACTTAAATTCAGCTGTTTATAACTCAGCACATAATAATCGCTGTATTTTTTAATCACGATGGGGTGCATACCGGCGCTGAGCTCATCCTGTTCCTGAAACAGTTTCATGACCTGACGATCATTCATGGCCACAATATAACGCTGGTCATTCAGCCAGATTTGTACCAGTCCATTGCCCTTGGCATAAATCGGAATCAGGAATTTATGGTTTAAGGCCACAGCACTGGCAGCATAGCTTTCGATCTTCTGGCTAATGACATTAAATACCAGCCCATGGCCAAAACAGTCCATCAGCTGGCGGCGGCTTTCCTGCGGCAGGTTAAACTGAATCCCGAGTTTATGCAGGTCATGCTGATCGACCTGTTTATTGCTGAGCAGCGAGCGAATCAGGTTCTGCTTGAGCTTGGCATCAAAAAAGCCGCTGTCCAGTTGCAGTTCGTTATTTTTCAGGATTTGCCCCAGCGCATGTTTGTGCCGTGGCAACAGGTTTTCAATCAGCTTGCGATAGTAGAACTTGCTGTTCTTTTTGACCTGACGCATCTTCTGGTAAAAATGTGCCGGATCAAAAGGATGGCTAAGAAAATCATTGAGCAAATCGGAACTGGCCAGCACCGCAATCGCATCATGTCCGGTAAACGGTAAATGCAGGGTCTGCAGCGAAGGCAGTACCGCCTGCAGTTTTAAATACTGGGCGCGGTCTTCGGCATAGTGCGGATCATAAATCACGATATATTCGCGCTCAGCCGAAACATCTTGGGGCTGAATACGCATGTCAGCATTGTGTTGCGGATGGAAGAACATATTGTAGCGCGTGTCCAGAATATCTTCCGGATCAATCGAATATTGCGGCACCAGTGCCACCACACGTTGCAAATCCAGCAGGTTGGAATATTTGATGGCCGCATAACCACCCATCGAACCGCCATAGCCAATACGCTGCTGAAACGGCGCAATGGTGGCGGCAATTTCATTCAGCATCGCGCGCATCGACTGTTCGGGAAACCAGGATTTCTCCTTTGGCATGATGCCAACCACATTATAGCCGTGTTTGCTCAATGACTTTTCAGCATTAATGGTCAGGCCTTTGGCGCGGGTAATTAAATCGCCAAAAGAAAAAATCAGCGCCTCTGAATGACCGGGCATCCAGATGACGCGGATATGATCGTCTTCAAAAATTATGTGTTTATCCATTCCCACACCAGAGCTGCACAGCCCTCTATCAAGATTCAAAATAACAAATAGACCGTATGCCGACGACTAAAAAGCGAATATGTTATTTTATAGATGCCCGGCAGATAAAAAAGCACAAAATATGACACAATTCCTCCATCCTGCAGCAGAACAAGGCTTTTCCACAGCCGCCAAACTTTATCAACAGGTCCGACCAAGTTATCCACAAGCGCTGGTTGCATGGTTAAAAAACCAGCTTAAATCTGATGCCGCACCGGTCTGTGTCGACCTAGGTGCCGGTACCGGTAAATTCCTGCCGATTCTGCAACAGCTTAGCCCGCATGTGATTGCTGTTGAGCCGGTGGCCGAAATGCTGGCACAACTACAGCAACACTATCCTGATGTGCAAAGCATTCAAGCCTATAGTCATGCCCTGCCGCTGCCTGATGCCAGTGTCGATGCCGTCTGCTGCGCGCAGTCCTTTCACTGGTTTGCCAATCTTGAAACCCTGAACGAAATTTACCGGGTGCTGAAACCGGGTGGCCAGCTGTTGCTGATCTGGAATCAGCGTGACACCAGCATCGACTGGGTCAAGGCACTGGCCGACCATATAGCACCGCTGGAAGGCGATACCCCGCGTTTTCATAGCGGCCAATGGCGACAGGTCTTTTCGGCTGCGACCGGCTTTAACGCTAACGCAGAAGCTACTTTTCAGCAATGGCAAAGCGGTACAGTTGAACAGGTGGTGTCAAAACGCCTGCTTTCTACCAGTTTTATTGCCGCGCTGCCTGAACACCAGCAACAGCAGCTGAAACAGCAGTTCGAGCAGATGGTGCTGCAATATACAGGCAAACAGCCGCAGCAACAAATTGACTTTCCCTACCTGACCCATGTGTATAGCTTTACAAAAATTACAGAACAATAAGGATGAACCTGTCATGTCCAATCTGATTAAACCTTTATCTCTGGCCTGTCTGCTTGGCAGTGCACTGCTGCTGAGTGCCTGCGAGCGCAATCCATCACCAGAACCGAAGCAGGAATTAAGCGCCGAAGATCAGGTGCTGCAGGAACTGAAAAGTGAGCCGGTACGCACTTTCCCAAAAACCGAGCAGGACTTGCATGACCTGCAGCTACTAACCGACTATGAACAGCGCTTTGGCCAGATGAGTGAGGAAATGGAAGCCGAACTGATGCAGATGCAGCAGCAAGGCACGCTGGATGATGGCTTTGCACGAAGCCGGCAAGGTGACAATATCCAGTCGGCACTGAATATGCTGAAAGCGCTGGATTTAAAGACCGAACAGGGCCGCTATATCCAGGGCCTGATGTATGAATATTGGGATCATCAGGCTCAGCTGCATGCCCAGCAACCAGCTTCAGCTGCATCGGAGAGTGCACCAGACAGCGTTAAAGGTCTGGGGAAATTTATTCATGCCCAAGAGCAATTAGAACACTGGCGCGACCAGTATCCACAGCTCGAGCATTAAATGATATGCACAACCTCAGGGCCCTAAATAGCCCTGATTTTTTACAGGCAGGATGTCTGTGAGTTTTACTGCCCTGTAGCGAGATAGGCATGTACACCTTCCCCAGCTGCCCGTCCGGTGGCAAAACAGGCCGTGAGCAAATAGCCGCCGGTGGGTGCATCCCAGTCCAGCATTTCACCGCAGCAAAATACTGCCGGATGATCCTTCAGCTGTAACTGCGGGCTGAAGGCACTGCGTTTGATTCCGCCGGCACAGCTAATCGCTTCTTCAATCGGGCGAAAACCCGTTAATTCAATCCGTAGCTGTTTGATCTGTGCCGCCAGTGCCTCCGGCTGATGCCATAAGCTTTTATCGACCAGTTCACGCAGCAGACTGCTTTTGGCTGCATCTAAACCGGCTTTACGCCAGACATTGCTAAGTGACTGCTTTTTACTGGGGTGTAATTTTTTGGCCAGCTGCGCCTGGGACTGCTCGGGCAGTAAATCCAGAAACAGCACCATGCGCTGCTGCTGTTTCAGCTGTGCACGTAAGGCCCGGCCCTGCTTATAAATCAGGCCGCCTTCCAGTCCATAATGGGTCAGGACAATATCGCCGATACTGCGCGTATGCGGTTCTACCCAGGCCTCAACCCGTTTTAAAGGCTGACCAAACACTGGCTGCATAAAGCTGGACCACGGATATTCCACCCCGGCATTGCTGGCCTGAAATGGTTCAATCTGCTCTGGACGGAGCCAGTCCTGCCAGGCACCATCACTGCCTAATTGCGACCACGACAGCGCACCACAAGCCAGCACAATCGCATCAAATGCTTCACTGCGCAGTTGCCCATGTTTTAAGTCCAGAATCTGCAGCTGTTGCTGCTCAAGGCCTTTGACCTGCTGGCGGTAATGAAACTGCACCCCATTATCCGCCAGTCGTTTTAACCAGGCCCGTAATAGCGGTGCAGCTTTCATCTCCACCGGAAATATCCGCCCGGATGAACCGACATAAGAGCGAATGCCCAAGCCTGCCATCCAGTCCTGAATCCAGCCAGCATCCCAGCGCTGAATCCACGGCGCCAGCCAGTCGGCCTGATCATAACGCTGAATAAACTGCGGCACTGCTTCGGCATGGGAAATATTTAACCCGGTTTTTCCGGCCATTAAAAACTTGCGTGCTGCCGAAGGCTTCTGCTCATAGACATGCAGGTTATAGCCATACTGGCTGAGCACCTCAGCCGCCATCAAGCCGGCCGGGCCTGCCCCGATAATGGCAATCCGCTTGGACATGCTTATTCTTCCACTGCCTGCGCTGGCGACTGGCCCTGAAGCGGCTGAAAATCGTCAAAACGGGTACGATACCCTTCCGGTTTGCGAATAATCAGTTGCTGGCACAATTCACCGCGCTGCAAATATTTAATTTCAAAATGGGTCCGGGCAGAATCGGCGGCAATCCGCTGTTTCTCAAACGGTAGTTTCCATAGCGCCAATAATTGCTGTTCAGCTTCGGCAATATATTCAGGGATATTACTGGCCAGGGTAATCTGTCCATTCGGTTGCAAACGTGACAGCAAAAACTCAAAAAATGGCATGTTCAGCCAGCGCTGGGCCGGATTATGCGGCTCCGGATTCGGATATAAAATAAAGCACTGCTCGACTTGCGCCGGATATAGCGCATGTACAATCCACGGTAAGGCATCGGCATGGACTGGCTGCAGATTGGCATGCGGTTCTAATCCATGCTGCTTTTGCATGGCCAGAAACTTTTCCCGGGTGCGCTCAATCGCATACAGGGTTTGCTCAGGATGTTGCCCACTGAACAACAGCGCGTGCTTGCCTTTGCCTGCACCAATTTCGATACAGACAGGAGTATTGGCAATGGCTTGAAAGTCACGCGGAGCATGCATACGCTGGGCTTGAAATTGACGAATGGGCATAATCAGATCAAACTTATAAAAAACCGCACAAGTCTATCAAGTGCAGCTGTTTTTGCCTAATCTAATCCGGGATTTTATCAGGAGACCCGCATGCCACGTACATTCCCTTGCCCACGTTGTGGTGAACCTTCTGTCTGGGAAGGCAATGAATTTCGCCCTTTCTGTTCCGAGCGTTGCAAGCTGATTGATTTGGGCGCCTGGGCCAGTGATGAATATCGCCTGCCGACTCAGGATGCACCCTCGGTAGATAACCCGGAAGACTAAAACCGGTTACGCGGTTTTACAAAAAGCCGCTTTTACTGGAAAGGTGTAATAAAAATCCTACACATTTAAAACTTCTTTGCGCAAACAGCGCACACATTTAAAAATTTTACTGCAAAACGTTACCCTATTCGCATTCGGTTCTTTTTTAAATGGCCTCGAGATTCTAATTATCGAGCCCTGTATGCCCACGCTCCTGAAAATTCTTTTTTTCGCCTTTCTGCTTGCCGCAATCTTAATGCTGGCGGTCGGTTTATATAGTCAGGATACGCTGCTGATTGGGGTGGCGGTATTATTTGCCTTAATGGCCTGGCTGGTGGGCATGGAAGCGAAAAAACAGCTGAATGACCCGTTTCGCAAATAAATGGCAATCAAAACGGCGCAATAAAAAAGTCAGCACTGTGCTGACTTTGGTTAGGGTGAAATTTGCAGATTAACCGGCCTGCCCCGCCACAAAAGGATTGTGCTGTTTTTCAAAACCAATGGTACTGATCGGACCATGCCCTGAAATAAACTGGGTTTCATCGGGCAGGCTAAAACATTCACGCTGGATTGAATCCAGTAATTGCTGATGATTCCCTCGCGGGAAATCTGTCCGGCCAATCGAGCCTTTAAACAGCACATCACCGGTCCAGAGCAAACCGTAATTGGCATTATAGAACATCACATGACCTGGGGTATGTCCCGGCGCAAAACGCACTTCAAACTGTTCATTGCCCAGCTGCAGCTGCTCACCACCTTCCAGCCACTGATCCACCTCGACCTTTTCAGGAATCGGGAAACCATAACGCGCCGATACTTCCTGAATCATATCCAGCCAGAATGCATCTTCCTTATGCGGGCCAATGACCGGCACATCCCAGCGTTTTTTTAAGGCGCCGACAGCACCGGCATGATCCAGATGACCATGAGTTAACCATAAGGCTTTCACAGTTAAGCCCAGTGCTTCAACTTCTGCCTGCAGCTTGTCCGGTTCGCCGCCCGCATCAATCAAAATGGCGTCTTTGCTTTCTGCATCCCAGACGATGGAACAGTTTTGGGCAAATGCCGTGACCGGCACAATTTTGACTTGTAACATGGGTTAAGCGTCCTGTTGAAAATGGGCAAAAGTCTGTTTCAGCGCATCCAGATTAGCCTGAAGCAAGGCATTCAGCAATTGTAAATGATCGTCCCGCTGGTTGAGCGCCGGAATATAGGCATAGTGTTCCCCGCCCGCCTGCTGAAAAATCTCGGCATTTTGTATCGCCAGTTCTTCCAGGGTTTCCAGACAGTCGGCAGAAAATGCCGGACTCATGATTTGAACCGATTTGACCCCCTGCTTGCCCCATTCTTCGAGCAGCACATCGGTATAGGGCTTGACCCATTCCTGCTTGCCAAAACGTGACTGGAAGCTGATCGCCCACTGATCCTCATTTAAACCCAGCGCCTGTGCCACCAGTTGAGCGGTTGTGCGACTGCGCTCGGCATAGGGGTCGCCTTTATCGGCATAGGGCTGTGGAATACCGTGAAATGACATCAGCAGTTTTTCCGCCGGACCATGCTCGGCCTGAAATTCGCGCACACTCTGCGCCAAAGCCTGAATATACAAAGGATGCTGATAATAATCGCGGATAATGCTCAGCCCCGGCAAATTGCGCTGCTGCGGAATCCATTTGGCTATAGCATCATATAGCGGCGCGGTAGAAGTTGCGGAATATTGAGGGAATAGTGGCAGGACAAGGAGATGATCTTGCGGCTGCTGGGCCAGCTTTGCCAGCAAAGCGTCGATGCCCGGGTTGCCATAGGTCATGGCTGGCACAATATTCAGCTCAAATTCCGGGTAGAGCGGAGTTAAGGTCTGTCTGATGGCATCAACCTGCGCCTGCAAAATTTCGCGCATAGGCGAATCCTGATTCCAGACCATGGCATAAGCATGTGCCACGCGTTTGGGGCGAAACGGTAAAATAAACAGCCTTAAAATGATTTGCCACAGCAGTTTGGGAATTTCAATCACCCGCTGATCAGACAGGAACTGTTTCAGAAAACGTCGTACCGCGGGCACAGTCGGTGCATCCGGTGTGCCCAAATTGGCCAGAATAATGGTGATTTTCGGTTTCGCAACAACAGACATTAGGCTCTCAGGAATCATCAGGGAACGCGTTTACTTTAACAGCTTTCCCGTCTGTTACTAAATGAATTAATACGTCGATTTATATTGAAAAACACGATCATTATCAAGCAGGTTACTGTCCAGCAACTTCTGCCCTTTGGCTGTAGTCTGCCATAGCATACGCTGGCGTTCATCCCGGCCGGCCTGCACAATCCAGTCATTCTGGCGCATCTGCATTTTAATGGTATGCAAGGCACGAATATTGATTTGCGCCCGTGCCACCGCATGCGCCCGTGGCATTTCACGCCGCGCATCAGTCAGGCCGGTATCATTTAAATATTCATTCATGCGTTTGGAAAAATATTCTTCCGGGGTCGGATGAATAAAGGTCGAGCCTAAAATACTGAACAGCTGCGCCCAGGTCAGCTGTTTTTGTACTTTCAGTTCTTTAAAATTACCATCCTGATAGGCATGCATCCGGTATTCAAACTGGAAAGCTTCATGCATGGATACTTTGGGCAGGCTTAAGAATGGATCGGCTTCGGTCTTGCCAAGTTCATTTTTTAACTGGGCCACTTTGGCCTGTAGCTGCTCGATTTCATCATGCAGGGCCTGGGTATTTTGCGGACGCACCCAGCCCACCACCGGATAACGCTCCAGCATTTGCGGCATATTAAAGCGTACCGCCAGCTCCAGATCACGCAAGCTGCGATAGCAAAACACCTGATCGACTTCCTGCTGTAACAGGCGACGGAATTCTTTAAATTTTTCCCGCAGTTCAGGTTTGGCATCCTGCAAGCTGGCATCACGTGAATCCGGGTCTTCATGCATAAACACAATCATCGGTTTCTGCTTGGTGACCGCGTAAATATATTCCAGATGCATATAGCCCACACCCGATACCGACTGCTCGCCATACTGGCTGCCCAATAACAGCACCACATAATCGCAGTCATCAATCTGACGACGGGCAAATGCCGTACTCAATGGCGTACGCTGCTCCAAGCCCCAGGAAAAGAAGCCCATTCCCACCAAGGTCTGTGTCAATACCATGCGTTCCGGCTGCATCTCTGAACCGGACGTAGAGATAAATACCTGATAGCGTTTATCGAGCATTGGCTCTCCTTCCTTCCCTCAATAGCTGAAGCGCCCAATGGGCATCAGTATTGTTCCCCAATCAAAAAATAAGTCATGCTGAAGCAATCATGTTGCTTTCTTTATGGAGCTGGCTTAGCGTGGCAGATTGGAAATTTTCCAGCGGATCTGCTCAGGCATCAGACGCCCGACAATCGGTTGTAAATGTTCAGCATTTTGACCGCTGACATAACAATGAATCTGCACCTGATCGGCTCGGCTCTGTTCAAATAATAACTCATTTTTCGTTAAAATGCGGGAAGTTTGACGCGCAACGGCAGTTCCTGAGTCAATTAATGTCAATTTCTGACCAAAAATAGACTGAATCGCAGTTTTTAAGAAGGGATAATGGGTACACCCCAGCACCAGATGATCTGCGCCAGCATCCACCACTGGCTGTAACAGTTCACTTAAAGTAGTTAAACAGGCAGCACTCATTTGCGCTCCGCTTTCCACAAAAGGCACCAGCTCAAGCGAGGTTAAAGGAATCACTTTGACCTCGGCCGGCAAGGCAAAACGCTGAATCACGTCTTTAATTAGCTGGCCACGAAAGGTCGCCGGTGTCGCCAGCACAGCCACGGTTTTGGTTTTGCTCTGCAGTACCGCCGGTTTTAAGGCTGGGACCAAACCAACAATCGGGAAATCTTCCCCATAATGCGCACGCAGATAATCCAGGCTAAAGGCCGAAGCAGTATTGCAGGCCACCACTGCAATTTTACAGCCCTGCCGATACAGCCACTCGATAGCCTGAGCGGTCAGTTCGCGAATTTCCTGATCATCACGCGGACCATAAGGCACATGCGCCGTGTCGGCATAATAAACAATCTGTTCATTGGGCAAATGCTGGGCAATTTCCAGCGCCACCGACAAGCCGCCAATGCCTGAATCAAAAATCCCGATTGGCGCATCCGCCTGCGCTCTGGTCATAGGGTGCAACAAAGGAGCAAGGGGATGAATGGCGGTCATGGCAGCGGAATGAGCAGTTTGAAATAGGATGGCTCAAGCTTAAACCTCAGGTGCCTAATTGCAATAGCAAATCACCACTTTTCAGGCTTAAAATTGCATCGCCCTCGGCATTTTCCTGCAAGCTGCCCAGCTCGACCAGATGAAAAAAAGCCGCGCGCTGGATCAGGGCATTTAGGCCAAAACGCACATGCACATAGGGACGCAACTCCCCTTCATATTCACGCATAAAGATCGGATGCTGCTCATCGACAATCACCAGGTCCTGGGTGGTAGTGGTCAGTTGCAGATAGGTCTTGCCTTCAATATCAACTTGATCTACCTGATTGACAAATAAAGGCTCATCTTCCACCTCAATTTCAATCTGCTCGACCGGGGTTTTTAAATAGAACGTGTGACCTTCTTTCCAGAGTACGGTAGAAAACAGCTCAATTAATGACTGGCGCTTCACCAATTGACCTTCGTGCCACCATTCTCCATTGGCTTTTACCGTTAAATCCATTTTGCCACAATGCTTTGGATGCCATTGCTCCAAAGGGGGAATTGACCTTTTGTGACCGGGCTGTGCATCTTTTAAGTATTGCGCAATGCCCATTAAATTTTTATCATCAGAAAATGCTACTTTTTTCGTCGGATTTGGTTCATTGTGCTCATTGTTCATCATTGAATACCCTGCTGACGGAAAAATAATATGATTCAGCCAATTGGCTAGACCAAGGTTTAAAACTATACTAGCCCACAATATAAAAGACACGATAGCAAATTTGTGTCTAGGAACTAAGAACACTCATGGCAGCACCGGATTCTGAGATGACGGTTGCCACCTTCTAGTATTATGAGGAGTCCTACATGGAACACATCGAACGTGAATCGATGGAGTTTGACGTAGTTATCGTAGGTGCTGGCCCTGCGGGTCTGTCTGCGGCGATTAAAATCCGTCAACTTGCAATTGAAAATAACCTGAATGATCTGTCCGTTTGTGTCGTAGAAAAAGGCTCCGAAGTCGGTGCGCACATCTTGTCAGGTGCGGTGCTGGAACCACGTGCCATCAATGAGCTGTTCCCGAACTGGAAAGAAGAAGGTGCACCGTTAAATGTACCGGTGACAGAAGATAAAACGTTCTTCCTGCTGTCTGAAACCACTTCGAAAGAAGCACCACACTGGATGGTGCCAAAAACCATGCACAACGATGGCAACTATGTCATTTCACTGGGCAACGTGGTGCGCTGGTTAGGCCAGAAAGCCGAAGAACTGGAAGTGTCTATTTTCCCGGGCTTTGCGGCGTCTGAAATTCTGTACCATGAAGATGGCACAGTAAAAGGCATTCAAACCGGTGATATGGGCATTGGTAAAGATGGTGAACCGACCCACAACTTTGCCCCAGGTTATGAACTGCATGCCAAATACACCCTGTTTGCTGAAGGCTGTCGTGGTCACTTAGGCAAACGCCTGATCCAGAAATTTAATCTGGACAAAGATGCCGACCCTCAACACTACGGTATCGGCATTAAAGAGCTGTGGGAAATTGATCCGGCCAAACATAAACCAGGTCTGGTGATGCACGGTGCTGGCTGGCCATTGTCTGAAACCGGTTCTTCCGGCGGCTGGTGGCTCTACCACGCGGAAAACAACCAGGTCACACTGGGGATGATCGTCGATCTGTCTTATGAAAACCCACATATGTATCCATTTATGGAAATGCAGCGCTGGAAGACTCATCCTCTGATTAAGCAATACTTGGAAGGCGGTAAGCGTATTTCTTATGGTGCGCGTGCCGTAACCAAAGGTGGCTTTAACTCGCTGCCTAAATTCACTTTCCCGGGTGGTTCCTTAATTGGTGATGATGCCGGCTTCCTGAACTTTGCCAAAATCAAAGGTTCTCATACCGCAATGAAATCCGGCATGCTCTGTGGTGAGGCAGTCTTTGAAGCAATTGCTGCCGGTGTCGAAAAAGGTGGTGATCTGGCGATTGCCCGCGTGACTGAGGGTGAAGATTTCTTTGTAAAAGAATTAACCTCTTACACTGAGAAGTTCAACAACAGCTGGCTAAAAGAAGAGCTTTACAACGCGCGTAACTTTGGCCCGGCAATGCACAAGTTTGGTCAATGGTTTGGTGGTGCGTTTAACTTTATCGACCAGAACATCTTTAAAGTGCCGTTTACCCTGCATGACTTGGTGCCTGACTTCAGTGCATTAAAAACTGTAGATGCAGTGAGCTTTAAGCCGAATTATCCAAAACCGGATGGCAAATTAACCTTTGACCGTTTGTCTTCAGTATTCGTTTCCAACACCGTACATGAAGAAAACCAGCCTGCACACTTGAAGCTAACCAATGCCTCGATTCCGGTTGATGTGAATTTGCCTAAATGGGATGAGCCGGCACAGCGTTACTGTCCTGCGGGTGTGTATGAAATTATGGAAAATGATGATGGTTCCAAGCGCTTCCAGATTAACGCAGCCAACTGCGTACACTGTAAGACTTGCGACATTAAAGATCCATCGCAGAACATCACCTGGGTAACACCGGAAGGTGGTGGTGGTCCAAACTATCCAAATATGTAATCTCGATTGAGATCAAAATAAACCCGCGTAAGCGGGTTTATTTTTTCTTTCTTAGATAAATCTAACTCAATACTTATAGCTATTTTTATTTTTGTTATTTTAGTAAAAATATATACTAAAGTTATAGTAAGCCGTTCATGACTGAGTTTATTCTTCCCCATCAAACTGCCAATACACATCCCCCCAATCACTTTCAAAATCAGGGAAAGTATCTCCGTGTTTAAAATATTGGCGTGAGTTTTCTTTGGCAAATGTATACCAGTAACCTGCGTGTGGGCAGGGTTCTCCAGCGAGTACAATATCAATTCTTTCTGGTTCTTGAGCTTCGACTTCCACTCGTTTTAATTCAGGCCATGTACTGTCTTTATCAAATCGAGCAATCCATTGTTTCGCACTTACTACATCAAAACGTGGGTTTGGATCATCTGACCATGCATCTAAGGTCGTAAGTTTTAAGTTATCACAACGTATCGGTTTAATTAGCTCATTTGCCAATACCAATAGATCAGGGACACCTTCTTCAACTGGATAAAGTGAGAGCTCGCCCAAACGGATCCATAGACTATATAGATTAGGATTTTCTGAATCCTCTATTTTAGTTATTTCAATACGTGGATCATTGAGTTTTTCGCGAATTTGCTCTTCACTTAAACCTAACTTTTCTAGCCAATAGGGCGAAAGTAAAAAACACCATGTTGGGGTACGAATTCCTCCACCTAAAGCGTCACGATCTTCTGAGACAAACATATTTTCATGAGAAAACTCCATCCCAGGATGATCTATATCGAGCCCGTAAAAATAATCCGTAAAAGTCCGCTCAACTGTTTCAAACTCTGGAGATACAAATGCAAATTGCCCTGTATTTCCTATTTCATAGCCACTATAGGCTTGAATTGGGTTAAGCTTTTCTAGACACTGCTTAACAAAATGATGCCACCTAACTGGATTAGATCTATACCATTTATCACCAAAGGTTAATTTAATACTAGAATAACGTTCATTTGAGTCTCTAATTTTAGCGCCTAAGGCCCAACGTGCACTTTGATTAGGAGATTCTGCAGATGTTGCACCAATATAGTAAATAAAATGTTTTTTATAAACCGTTGTCATTTCCGTTAACATTTCGTTACGACTTCTAATCCACTTATTAGCCTTTTTCCATACTTCAGTATCACTCCTAAACCTTAATTGAAAAGGCTTATCTATAATAGAATTTTCAAATTCGATATAAATAGCCACAACTTTATTTAATATTTCTACACAATCTTTATTACAAATATAAAAAGTAACACAAGGACAAACACCAAATTCTTGGTTTTCCTCCCCATAAAGAATTGAAGTATCTTGAGGAATATCCCGAACTAACTCCTCTATTTCTTGTTTACTTAAATAGAGTTGTGATGTACTCATTATATTAATTTCCTCTTCTACCTCTTGTATTCCCTTGAGTTTAAGCTTTACTTTGATCCTTTGACGTAGCATCTCCATGTTAACGAAAAATTGAAAATTATTGTTTTTATTCGCAGATGGCTTTGTTGCATAAATATGTAAGCATCTGATTTAAATAAATTTAATTTTGGATCAAAAAATAATCAAAACTTTTAAAATCATATAGTTATGAAATCTTTGTGCAACAAAGCCGGTGTTTTCTAAACTTTTACTGATCTGACTCTCACCATATTCTAAGCGTCTTCTACCACCAACGCCTGTAAAACCGCCCGAAAGGTCATGATCTTGCACTTTAGCTATTATTTTATCAACTTTGCTCAGCTCCCCATTAAATGGGGTTCCAACCCCAGAAACATAAATAGGATGATTTAACTTCACTGGCGACTTTGTACGCTCAATTTCGAATAAACTATAAGATTGTGCATTTCGCCATAACTTTGCTGGGTTGGCGAGCTTTCCTTTATCTTGGTCTGCTTCTAAATTGTTTCCTGTCCCATCAAAAAAAACAGAAATATTAACTACATCCGCACAATCTTGCTTGGCTTGTGGATGCAGATTACTGACATCTTGATTGCTATTTTTTATTTTTTGTAATTGAGAAACCATATTCTTACCTTTTTATTTTTTATCATTCTCATTTAATTCATCAATTAATTCTGATCTTACTTCTAATCCCTTTTTTGTAGCATCAGGCATATTCCGCCCTTCAGTCAGTGTGATTTCAACCGTATCATCTGGATAAAGGTGCACTGCTAAATAGCTTTTTCCTTTTAAGTCCTCTTTGGTCAGATAAGGAACATTTTTTGCAACGTGTTGTTTACGAATATTTGTTTGTCCCCATGTAACATATTGTGGTCCAGTAATAATCGCAGATCGTTTAGTGGCTGCCCCAAAGCCTCCTCCAACCTCCTCGCCATTCACTCGTACAATATATGGTCTATAACTTGGATCATAGCCAAATGATGTGGTCGTTAGAACATAGGTTTTACCGGAACCTGAACTGCAACCAACCAAACCTAAAGCCAAGCCTACTGGCAGCATCACAATTTTTTTAAATATATTCATCACATCACCTGTCGCGACTCCAACTTCTTTTCGAACGGCTTCGAAAAGTTAATATTGATTTGATTTTCACCATATCTTATCCGTCTTACACCACCTGTAAGCTCATAATCTTGCACTGTGGCTATTCTTTTTTCGACTATATTTAGCTCACGATTAAATGAGGTTCCGACACCAGATACATAAATAGGATGACTAACTTGAATCCCCATCAGCACAGTCTTGTTTTTTTGTGGACCAAGATTATCTACATCTTGATTTGTATTCTTAACTTTTTATATTACTTATCATAGGACACCACTATTTATTATTTTTCTCTTTTCGTAGTTTATTTCTCCATTCTAGCCCTTTCTGTGTAGCATTAGGCATGCTTTCAGAATCTGTAAGTGTAATTTCAACACTATCATCCGGATAGAGATGCACTGCTAAATAACTTTTTCCTTTTAAATCCTCTTTGGTTAAATAAGGAATATTTTTTGCAACGTGTTGTTTACGAATATTTGTTTGCCCCCATGTAACATATTGTGGTCCTGTAATAACTGCCGATCTTTTCGTACCGCCACTACCAATTAACTCTTCATTTAACAAAACATCATATGTGCGATAACTTGGATCATAATTAAAGGAGGTTGTCGTAAGTATATAAGTTTTACTTGAGCCTGCACTGCAACCAACCAAACCTAAAGCCAAGCCTACTGGCAGCATCACAATTTTTTTAAATATATTCATCACATCACCTATAATTTTTAATTTACTTAAAGAATATTCCTAACTTCACGTTTCTTTGATGCCAAATTAATTGTGTTAGCATAAAGTTATGTTTTATGAGTTTATTCGTTTTCGTCAACTAAACTCTCTAAGTCTTCCATCGCCTGATCCATTGTCATCATCTTATTTTTCACTTTTAGCAGCACACTTTGAAGCAGCTCTTCTTGCTCGAAAGTATTTTTATATATCAACGTTAGACAAATAAAATTTAAAATATCCCGAGTACCTTCCAAACCATATTCACGTGCTAATGCTATTTTTTCCACAACATACTGGTAAAGTTCCCATTCATTAAAGCCCTCAACTTTAAGTGATGTGCTGAAAAAGCTACCGACACACAAAGTGACCCAAATTGAAGAATTGCTGCCGCACTGCTGGAAACCTGAATCGAATTAAAAATTGGTATGGGATTCAGCGGACGCTTACTTTGGATCGAACCAAATGGCAATATTCCCACGATTAATGAGAGCTCGGTTATATGCGGGCCAATTGGTTGTGCGGTAGATTTTGTGTGTAGGCTTCTTCATTTGGAAATTATATTGCCGAAGGAGTCCTTAAGAATAGCTTTGTGCAACAAAGCCTAAAATAATTAAAATTTACATTTTGATATTTTTAAATAGAAAATTTAATTATACTTTCTAAACCTTGTTCGCTTTACAGAAAAAATTAGAACATTCAAGCTATCACCTATTTACTTTAAAATTAATAATATAGTTCCTAATAGAAGTAAACAAAATGCTGAAATAATTATATTCTTTACGACAGAATTATACCATTGCCCATGTTTTTTTAATAATAAGTTAAGATTTTTATCATTAAGATTAGGAGCTAAAGGAAATAGCCCTTTTGAGAAAACAGTGTCTCGTTTTAATATTTTTAATTCTCTAAACCTTGCAGCTGCAATAATTGCTGTTGTTGTCTCTATCAAAAAAAAATTAGTTAAATCTAATTTTTTAAAATACTTAGGATTGCCAAACAATAATTCTGAGATAGAACCTAGATTTTTTTTAACGTATGCATAGCTTTTGAAACTTGTTATCAATGAGATTGAAAGCCAAAGAGCACCTGTAAGAGCAAATATTATCTCCAAAGTTTTTTCAAACATTTTAATCTATCATCCAATTTATACTACGATCAGCACCATTTCCTATAGTTTCACCGATTTTACCGCCAATAATACCTCCTCCTAATCCACCTAAAACAGCACAAGCCCCTATAACAACTAGTCCAATACCACCAGTCCCTACACCAATTACTAAAGCAGCAGCACCACCGATAGCAGCTCCTTTTGTTCCTCCATATATACTTCCTCCTACTTTCAAAGGCTCAACCAATACAGCTTTTCTAATTTGCTTAGCATCTCCTGTTTCTGCGGATTTGTAAATATTATAGCCACCTTCACCAATACTCATACCAATCATCAAATTACCGCCCCACCTCAGATTTTTACTGATGCGACCTACCTCATTCATATTTTTCAAATATCCAGGTATGCCCCCTTGATAGTTAGCCCCTTTAACAAAAGCTGTATTTTTTAATTGGCGTCGTAAGTTATTGGTCTTAATTCCTGTGTCCCATTGAAATATATTTTTTGAAATCCTATTTTCAAAGTCTTTAAAAAGTGGTGCGTTGGCAGCTTGAAATTTTGCAAAATGTTTATCATTTGATAGACGTGATTTTTTTTCATGTTCAGCTACATAATTCTTCACAATTTGAGAGTATGAACCTAAAGTTTTATTTTTAGCTTCTTCAACGAAAAGTATTGAGCCATCCACAACGTTTTTTGCAGTTGTATAGATTGAGCCAATCATACGGCTTTGTTGCACAAAGATTTCATAACTATATGATTTTAAAAGTTTTGATTATTTTTTGATCCAAAATTAAATTTATTTAAATCAGATGCTTACATATTTATGCAACAAAGCCTAAACTATCTAAAAAAAGACCATAGTTATTTCGCATGGTCTCAAAAAATTCTAACGAGCTAAATTCTTCTAATAAATATACAGCTTTAGGATTTACGCTATAACACATATTTACTTCTTATTCGTCACTTCTAAATACCAAATCGTTTCACCCCAACTATTATTCTCAAACTCAGGAAATACTTCTCCCTGTTCAAAATAACGGGATTGCAATTGATTTGCAGGGCTCCACCAATTACCTGTCTGTTGACAAGTCTGCCCAGCAAAACCTTTTAAATTTTCAGCTTGAATAGTCTCAGATGACCCACCCTCGTCTGCAATTCGTTCAACCAATACCCATTCCGTATCTTCCTCATGATCATATTGTGGGCAATCTGGATCAAGTCCCACTAATGCTTCTATCGCATCATGCCCTTTAAGCAGCAGCTGTGCACTTGCTTCCTGTATTTCAGGAATGTAAATACCATCCTGTGGCACAGTTTCGCCTGTTTTTACCGTAACATTTTGGTTTAACTTATATATTGGTAAAGATGATGGTAAGTTTAACTCTCCTAAATAATCTGAATCATAGTCTTCTTTTAAAAAAGTCATAGGCCAGCTACCAAAAACTGTAGCTTTAATATTAGATGATAACTTACTAGCTTTACTTTGCCATTGATCAAATAAGGCTAAATTACCCTCATCCATCCAATCAGGGAAATAGTCTATTCTTTGATTTCTAAAGTCAGTCACCACATTCCCTGCATATTGTAAAGCAGATAAATCACCCTCTAATAAACGTTTATATCCATAATTTAATGCCTCTAGAGTTGATCGAAAATTAGGCAAAACATGCTCACCCCAAACCACATCGGGCTGTTGTGAAATATGACGGTTCCGATAATCATAAGGTAAATCTTGCATAAATAGCTCGAGCGCATCCTCTGCTGCATCCAGCATATTCTTAAAAGTATCGACTAGTTCGCTAAAGTATTCAGCCGAACTATAGCGTTCTAATAAATAAATTTCTTGAGGATGAATCTTAAACTTAGACATTATTTCTTATTCGTCACTTCCAAATACCAAATTGTTTCCCCCCAACTATTATTCTCAAACTCAGGAAATACTTCTCCCTGTTCAAAATAACGGGATTGCAATTGATTTTCAGGACTCCACCAATTACCTGTCCGTTGACAAGTCTGACCAGCAAAACCTTTTAAGTTTTCAACTTGAATTGTCTCAGATGAACCACCTTCATCTGCAATGCGTTCAACTAGTACCCAAGTACAATCGCCATAAAAAGTCTCAAATGTTTCAGGATCCATTCCAGTCGCTATAACACTTCCTACTCCTCTACCTTCCTCCTCACTTGCTGCCATAAACTCAATTCTATTTCTATCTTCTTCACAAATATAGATACCTGTTTTCCCAACGTTCTCATTAGATTTAACCATTATTTCTGGATTTACCCTATAAATTGGATAAGAGTCAGGTAAAACTAGATTGATTTCATGAAATATATCAGCTTCAGGATAATCAATAACAAGCTCATCAATATTCCAATAGGTTGGATAAGTATTTGAAATAATTGAAGCATAGCTTTTGGCAATTGAATAATAATCCCAACATTCTTTTACTTTATCTGTAGGTAAATCATCCATCCAATGTGGAGAAAACTCACTCAAACCTTTATCATTAGAGCGTATTTCTCCAGTACAACGTAAATAAGTAAAATCACCTGTTTTTATTTTTGCGTATGCAGTCTCTATACGATCCATCGTATTTCTTAAATTAGGCAAAACAGTTCCCCCCCATTGAATATCTGCTTGTTCTGGATATGGTAAACTTCGTAAATTATGCATATAGATTTCAAATAGCTCCTCTAGGCTTTCTAAAAAGAGACGATAGTTGTTGTACATCACTTCAAAGAACTCTAAGGAGCTAAACTGTTCCAACAAATATACAGCTTTGGGATTTACGCTATAACACATATTTACTTCTTATTCGTCACTTCCAAATACCAAATTGTTTCCCCCCAACTATTATTCTCAAACTCAGGAAATACTTCTCCCTGTTCAAAATAACGGGATTGCAATTGATTTGCAGGACTCCACCAATTACCTGTCCGTTGACAAGTCTGACCAGCAAAACCTTTTAAGTTTTCAACTTGAATTGTCTCAGATGAACCACCTTCATCTGCAATCCGCTCAACTAAGGTCCAAGTACAATCACCATATAAGGTCTCAAATGTTTCAGGATCCATACCAGTAGCTATAACACTACCTACTCCTCTATCCTCTTCCTCACTTGCTGCCATAAACTCAATTCTTTTTCTGTCTTCGTCACAAATATAAACACCTGTTTTTTCAACTTTTTCATTAGATTTAACTATTATTTCTGGATTTACCCTATAAATTGGATAAGAGTCAGGTAAAACTAAATTTATTCCATGAAATACATCAGCTTCTGGATAACCATTACTCAGCATATCCATACTCCAATAGGTCGGGTATGTCCTCCCAATAATAGAAGCATAATTTTTTGCAATTGAATAGTAATCCCAGCACCGTCTTACTTTATCTGTAGGTAAATCATCCATCCAATGTGGAGAAAATTCACTCAAACCTTTATCATTAGAGCGTATTTCTCCAGTACAACGTAAATAAGTAAAATCACCTGTTTTTATTTTTGCGTACGCAGACTCTATACGATCCATCGTATTTCTTAAATTAGGCAAAACAGTCCCACCCCATTGAATATCTGCTTGTTCTGGATAGGGTAAACTTCGTAAATTATATGGTAAATTATGCATATAGATTTCAAATAGTTCTTCTAAACTATCTAAAAAAAAACCATAGTTATTTCGCATAGTCTCAAAAAATTCTAACGAGCTAAATTGTTCTAATAAATATGCAGCTTTAGGATTTACTTCGTAATTCATAGTTTTCTCTATCTTGTTTATCTCGGTTTATGTTCTAGCTTGGCAGCCAAACTATAATCGCCCATTTTAGTTTGCAAAGTTGGAACACCCACCATTGAAAAATTGCCAATCTCAGTGTCGGTGCCATAGCCCCAACCTGTCAATTTTCGCTTGCTTAATCCCGAAGGAATTAAATGATCAGGATGAAGTACAATTTGAATCCCACCACCTTTTAAATAAAATTCGCCAAGCTCTTGTGAAGCAGCAGGTCCTTCCCATGCATACAACTTCTGTCCTTTAGGAACTGTATATTCAAGATATTCACCATTAGCATTCCAGCTTGCCCAAACTGCAAATTTATCACGCCAATCTTCACGACTTTTTAGCTTTCCAAACTCAGACTTACGCATCCAACAAATACTGTTATCTAAACTACGTGGATCTAAAACACGATATAAAACTTCACCTTCCTCAATGGGATGAGCCTGCTCAGCGCTACTGCCCTGCTGGTGTATACGAAATAATGGAAAATGATGATGGTTCTAAGCATTTCCAAATTAATGCTGCGAACTGTGTTCACTGTAAGACTTGTGATATTAAAGATCCGTCACAAAATATTACTTGGGTTGTACCTGAGGGTGCAGGTGATATGAGCTATTCGAATATGTAATGTCTTTTAAAACCCTCGCTAAAGTTTTTTTATTAAACTTCGATAAATACGAAAGTTTCCCCTTGAGCGATATAGTTTTATTCTTCACCATCAAAATACCAATATACTTCACCCCAATCTTGTTCAGAAAGCGTTGGTAAAATCTCACCTTTACTAAAGTGCTGACGCTCATTTGGTTGGGCTGGAGTCGTCCAATAACCTGTTTTTGGACATTTATCCCCACCTTTGATTTTAATTTTTTCTACTGAATCTTGTGTTTGTACTTTTTCTGATTGTGCTTTAGAAAAATCAACTAAATCTTTTGGATAAAATTGGTGATCTCGATAAGTGGTGTCATCAATATCTAACAACCATGTAACAGCTGCCGCTTCCCATGACCAATAACCAAAATAACTGATACCTGATCTAATATCAGGTTGTGGATGTTGATCATGATAAGGTTCACGACGACTGGCTTCATACCAATCTTCTAAGTATTGCAACATCATTGCTGGACGTTTTTCAGGTGCAGCATCAAAAACTTTAATGAGCTTACGATAAGGCAAATGACGACGTGCATCATTCGGTGGTATGCCTCGATCTGTTACAAATGGAGCAATCAATCGCTCGATTAAGCCATCTTTTTCCTGCCCTTCAGGAGTTGCTTCTGTATAGTCGATAATCGGCATAATCCGATTCATTTGATCTGTATAGCCTGTAAGTAAGCCGAAGCAAATTAAACGCAAAGCAATATACCAATAATCTTCTGTTCCCAAGGAAATATGCCAGACATAACGTCCACCTGCATCAGGGCTTAAATTATAAAGATGACTCGTTTCAGCATATTCTTCTGTCCAATGAAGAAGATACGGGTAAAGTTCTTTTATGAAATTTAAATCACCACCTGCTGAATATTGTAATGACATCAAATCTAATGCATCTCTCATTCTTTGGTGACCAGATGCTATATATCCACCAAACTTAGAATCATTTTTATAATGACTGAAACCATCTACAACGGTATATAGTCCATTTATAAGTTCTTCAAAATTTTCATGATAATCTTGGGCATTTAAAAAATTATCTCTAAATTTTGTTTCATCATTAATCTCTAGAAATTGCCATTTTTCCCAATCTATTTCTTGATCATTGACTTGTGTTGACATTCTTTTATCTCTCCAACATCTCGTTTGGTAAAACAAATTCTAATTTTATACCGTGTGCGGTTACTGTCAGTGTACACTTTGGCTAATTTAGGCCTTTACATTTCTCATAATGGTTGAAGTTATTTTTTTCTTTGGACTTATGATATTAAGAATGGGCAATAATATTATCCATATAAAAATAATGCCCCGAAGGGCATTTTTAATTCTATTCTTCACCATCATAATACCAATATACTTCACCCCAATCTTGTTCAGAAAGCGTTGGTAAAATCTCACCTTTACTAAAGTGCTGACGCTGATTTGGCTGGGCAGGAGTCGTCCAAAAACCTGTTTTCGTGGATTGCTCTCCACCTTTGATTTTAATTTTTTCTATAGTGGTTTCTGCTGAAACCGATTCAGCTTGCGATCTAGCAAAATCAACTAAATCTTTTGGATAAAATTGGTGATCTCGATAAGTGGTGTCATCAATATCTAACAACCATGTAACAGCTGCCGCTTCCCATGACCAATAACCAAAATAACTGATACCTGATCTAATATCAGGTTGTGGATGTTGATCATGATAAGGTTCACGACGACTGGCTTCATACCAATCTTCTAAGTACTGCAACATCATCGCTGGACGTTTTTCAGGTGCAGCATCAAAAACTTTAATGAGCTTACGATAAGGCAAATGACGACGTGCATCATTCGGTGGTATGCCTCGATCTGTTACAAATGGAGCAACCAATCGCTCGATTAAGCCATCTTTTTCTTGTCCTTCAGGTGTTGCTTCTGTGTAGTCGATAATCGTCATAATTCGACTCATTTGATCTGCATACCCTGTCAGTAAACCAAAGCATATCAATCGTAATGCAATATACCAATAATCTTCAGTTCCTAAAGAAATATGCCAGACATAACGTCCACCTGCATCTGGGCTTAAATTATAAAGATGACTCGTTTCAGCATACTCTTCTGTCCAATGAAGAATATATGGGTAAAGTTCCGTTAAAAAATTTAAATCTCCACCCGCGGAATATTGTAAAGATATTAAGTTTAAAGCATCTTGTAAGCGTTGATGACCAGCTGCGATATATCCGCCAAATTTAGAATCATTTTTATACTTATTGAAACCGTCTGTAACGGAATATATACCATTCACTAAAATGTCAAATCGTTTATGATACATTTTTGATTCAAGAAAGTTATCTCTATATTTTTTTGAATCTTTTACTTCTAAATTTAACCAACTGTGCCAATCTATATCTTTATCACTTACTTGTATCGACATTCTTTTATCTCTCCAACATCTCATTGGGTAAAACAAATTCTAATTTAATCCCATGCGCAGTCACTGTCCGTGTGCACTTGGGTTTATTTAAACCTTTACATTTTTCATGATGGTCAAATTTATCGCCTGTAATCGTAACTAGGCTTCTATCATAAGGACAACGTATTGCAACGGTTTTTCCAATTTTTCTTTCTGTACTTGGTTTAAAGTTAACACGTCGCCATGCTTCTATTTGTAAAATCAATTTTTCTTCATGTAACTCAATAATTTTTGAGCTTTTTATCTTATTAGCAATCCATAAATGTGACATTTGTACGCCATCACTCACCGTTGTTCCAACGGAGCGTTTCACTTTATCATCTTGGTCTGATGCCATATAAACATCGAGACCCATTTTCAATGCCATCATGGCTGCTTTAGGCGTCATGAGTGTTCGATGACTCAGAGCATTGGTCGCTTTACTGTCTGTTACACGATACTTATGTGCTAGTCGAGCACTATGCCAAACGTGATCGATACCGTTATGACCCGTATCGTGATATTCGTACAGCACACCATTATTGTTAATTTTAGAGCGACTTTTCATGCGTTTTACATAGTAGTAATCTGTTATATGTTCACCACCAGAACCAAGTTCTTGATTCGACCTTCTTTTTCGCTGTAATTGTTGACGTCGCGTTGAAGTATTTTGACGACCTGGGCTTACATTATTTCCTCCAGTATTTCTTGGTACATTGCCATTTTGCTGAGTGCGTGGGGCTGGATTTTGATTTGGTCTACTGGTTGTTGTTGGTGTTCGAGTCGTAATTGGAGCTCTAGCTGTAGTGTTAGGATAAGGAGTTGCTAGTGCCTTTTTATGGGCTGCTTGCATTTCTTTCATAACCATATCAATTTTTTGATTGGCAACTTTCTTCATTTGCTGAAGCTGAGTTACTAATGTTTTTAACTTAGCATTGCCGAGAACAGCTCGGGTCATCCAACTATCAAAAACGCCAATTAAACCATCAATAATTTTATTACTAGTTGTTTGCAGCTCTCTTGTGTATGTATTCCAATTTAAGGTTCTAAACCATTTATCTACATCACCACGTAATGTTTTGCTTGGTATTGCATCCAAAATAGCTCCCATAGCTTTACCTGAACGCAATTGTTTAAAAACAATTTTTAATCCATCACCAGCAATTGGAACAAATGCAACAAGATTAAATACCAAATCAAACCAATTCTCTTTATTATCTGGCTTTTCTGATATTTTAACGACTGAGACAATCACATTCCCGACATCAACGCCTTGACCAACAAAGGGTATACAACCTATCACAACTGCAACAATAATTTGAGCAGGACTGGAGCCACTACCATCAAGTACACCTTTAATCCATTGAGCCGCCGATTCTTCCCCTTTAGCTGTTATTCTCACAGCTTGCGTTGAACCCTTGGCTACGGCAGTATTCATTGTTTATCTCCTAGGTCTAATCTAGAAGTAGAATCATCTGTAAGTAAAATTTCTTCTAAATCATCTGCTATTGCATCGTCTACATCATTTTGTTGTGGTATTAATTGTTCTTCATAATCGCTTACATGATCGTCGTATTCGATATTATTTGACGTGAGCATCTCTTCAATTTCATCAGGGAAATATTCATCTAATAATGCATCAAGTTCCTGTTGATTATATTTTTCAATTAACTGCTCTGCTTCAGTAACACTCATCACTTTTTGATCTTTGAAAGGATTATCAACTTTTTCTCTATCTGGTTTCGCCTCAACACTACTAAAGCCATAGTAGACTTTAGGTTGAGTTTTATCACTAGGAATAGTGACTTTGGCATAACCTTCGGCATCTAGTACTCCTTCTTGGGCAGAACCATCAGCAAAAATCAATTTAAATGGAGCTTGTGCAACAGGTTTTAAGTCATCATAAATGTATTTTAATTCCACTTTATTAGGTAATAATTTAAAGGTAGGTAAAGCTGGAAATTTTGCTGATACATTCTTTCCATTCACAAACTGATGCTGCCCTGCCTTAACCTCAAACTTACCGCCAGTCGTAGGAAATACCCCTGAAGCATTTATTTTTAGTTGTGAACCGCCTGCGGTCAGTACGATTTCTTTCGCACTAGTGATATCGACATTTGCCTCAGTCGAAATAATCTGCACCCCCTTTCTGGCAATAAGATCTGCGCCACCCCCTTGGGCCTGAATCTCAACCTTGCCTTTACCGGCATATAAGCGTGCACCCTGTTGGGCTGCAAACAGGCTCAGTTTCTGGCTGGCATGCGCAATCAAAGATTGCTGTGTGCTGAGGTTAATACTCTCTCCAGCACTGTGGCTGATCTGACCATCCGCAGAGAGATGCACATCTTGCTGACTACTTAAGGCAATAGAGTTTGGTGCAGCCAATACCATGATCGCAGACTTAAAGGCATCTGCTTTGGCAGGGTCGTCATTGGCCAGTGTTTCAATAAAAGACTGGAGATTTTCTAAAACCTCTAAAGGATCGGTCTGCTGATTCTTGGCCACTTCACTTAGGGCAGTACTGTTGTTTAAGCTGCTTTCTAGCTGGCTCTTGGCTTCACTGGCATCGAGATGATTGCCTTCGGCCTGTGCCTGTGGATGGGTGGAAATCAGCAAGCCTTCTCCAGCACGTACTGCACCCCACTGATCGGTTCTCAGTTCAAAACCTTCACCACGGCCATCACTTTCAGCGCTGGCTTTGGGATGGCTCAAGTTCCCCAGGTTCAGTTGGGTCGCACCATGGCTGCTTTGCAGCTGGGCAGAGATCTGCTTCGAAGTATCATCAAAGCGCAGCTGGTTAAAACCACTGCCTTCAATTTCCTGTGAGCGGATCCCGCTGAGTTTTTTGGTGTCGGGTAGTTGGCCTTGTTGGTCGAATTGGGTTGGCGAGCGTTCTGCTTCATGTAAACGACCAACCACGAAAGGCCGGTCGATGTTACCGTCAAAGAAGTCGATCACCACAATTTCATTAATCCGTGGCAGGAAACGTGCCCCGTAGCCTTCTCCGGCCCAAGGCGTCAGTACATCGACCCAGGCGGAATCGGTGTCATTGTCATTACTGCCGGCCCCACCATCATGCTGATGGTCATCACTGCGGGTAAACAGGAAGCGGACTTTAATCCGTCCCCATTCATCGACATGGATGCTTTCGCCAGCAGGACCGACCACCCGAGCACGCTGCGGATGGGCTGCTGGTCGGTGCTGTAGTGGATGGTATTCCGGGACGGTGCGGATGTTGCGACGTTGCAGGGTTAAGGTATTGCCTTGACGTTCATCCGGGTGTTGTTCGTGTTGAAAACTAAAATGGCTATGCCAGTGGCTCTGGCTGAGTAGTTGGTTAATCTGCTGATTGAGGTCTTTAGGTAAGTTGTTCTGGTTATAGAACTGTTTGCCGGTAATTAGAAATTCTTTGTCGGCTGCGCTGTGCTGGTCAATTTCCGGATGTTCATTCAGTTCAAACCAGTAGCCAACCTGGGCATCACGGACGGTGGAATGGGCGCTGAAGTATTTGGATTGCAGGTCGTTGTAGTGACTGAGGTTCTGGTTCAGTTTATCCAGCTGGTTATTAGAGGATGCGGTGGCCTGGTCTTCGCCATTTAAATCCTGCATCCAGGCCGGGCTGATCTGCCAGGCTTGTTCCAGACTTAAGCTGGCATTGTCCTGATTATGGCTATGCTGGTGTTTGCTTTGTACGGAACCGGCACCTTCTTCCTGACTCAGGCTATCCGACTGCCAGCGTTGTAGATGTACGGCAGTCGGTTGCAGGCTGCGCTGGGCAATCAACTGGGTGATGCTGTCCAGTTGTTCGGTGGCACTGGAGCGATGAAAACGAATGCTGCGGCGGTTTAAGGCACTGTACTGGCTGTTGTCATCAATCAGGCGCAGTTTCTGGGCCTGTATCGGGCTGCTGGAATGTACGACCTGTAACTGGGCTTCATCAATCAGCCAGTTAATCCCTTCACTACGCCAGAGCCGGGTCAAAAAGTCATAGTCGGTTTCATTGGACTGCATGATAAAAGGACGCACATCCAGTTCCTGGGTCAGTCCGGTTAAGTCCAGAGTCAGGCTGGCAGCAAAGAGCGGGCTTTTGTTCTGCCATTCTTTAAATAAGATCTCGCTGACCTCACGCACGCTTTTATTCATAAACACACGGCTGTTACGGCGTTTATGCCAGAGTGCGGTTGGATCTTCTAGCGTAAGTTTATAGAGGGTGAGAGAGCCATCACTCTGGCCTTGCGCGGCTGCGGTGATAATACCGCTGCTGCGAAATAGCTGGCCCTGGTCAGTGACCTGATCGACGGCAACCTGCGCGCCGATAAACTGTTTTAACGGAATCTGCGCGTTGGTGGAGAGACAGATCAGTTCAGCACATAAGCCCTGATTGAGCTGGTGTTCACCGTCGATGCGCTGCAAGAAAACATCGGTATTTAAGGCAGGCTGAGAAAATTGAATATGGAGGGCACGTTTTTGTGGGCTGAGGCCTAATTTTTCTAGTGCTGCAAATATATTGCTTGGCATCATTGTTCTGTAATAAATAGCTAAAAAAAAGTGTGGCTATTTTATACAAAATAACCACATAAAACATCGCTTCAACCCGGCCGCTTGTTTATCAATATGTAACTATCCGATAAAAAGCATAGCCTTTAAAACCGCGGCATTGTCGGAGGATGACCTAGCCTTTTTTGACCAGATAATGAAATTCTTTATTACCGGCAGCATCCAGCACTTCTTCCTGTAACAGCAGCTCATGGCCCAAATGCATACAGAATTTTGGAATATCCCACGAAGTAGAATTGTCGGTGGCAAAAATCTCCACCACATCGCCCGATTTAGATTTACGAATAGCTTGATGCAACATCATCACTGGTTCAGGGCAACGCAGACCGCGCGTATTTAGCTGAATGGCAGGGGTAATGGATGAATCAGACATAATAAAACTCGGCGAGATACAATTTTTCTATTCTAACACAAAGCCAGCAAAACCACTGATGCCGCAAGCTGGCTTTATCCGCCTGATAAATCATCAAATTCATTGTTTCAGCGAAAGTCGATAAACAATAGACAACTGTATTTTCTGCGGTATGATTAAATCAAGTTTTTTAGATACAACGAGTCTTTAGGAAGGATCATGCACGAGGAATCAGGCCCATCGTGGGGTATGCGTGGCTTACGTAAATGGTTAGGTACTGCACCGGAAACCCGCGATGAATTGCTAAAATTAGTACAAGATTCACGTCGTTTTTTAGAACCCGATACTGTGGCAATGCTGGAAGGTGTGCTGGATTTGCCGGCCACCAAAATCCGTGAGGTTATGACCCCGCGCACTTCCATGATCAGCTTGCAGGAAGATGATGAGCTGCTGGATATTCTGCATGTACTGGTCGAGTCGGCCCATTCACGCTTTCCGGTCTTCTCTTCAGACCAGCCTGACAATGTAGTGGGCATTCTGCTGGCCAAAGACTTGTTACCCTTTCTGACCGAACCAACGCCGAAGGTTGATATCCGGGCACTGATGCGTCAGCCACTGTTTGTGCCAGAAAGTGCGCGTTCCGATCAGGTCCTGCGTATGCTGAAAAATACCCAGACCCATATTGCCATTGTAATTGATGAATATGGCAGCACTTCAGGACTGGTAACCCTAGAAGATATTCTGGAAGAAATTGTTGGTGAAATTGAAGATGAGCATGATCAGGCCGATGCCGAAGCACAATACATTGTGCCCGATCATGATCCACAGACTGCCAACACCTGGCTGGTACAGGCACTTACACCAATTGAACACTTTAACAATGTTTTAGATGCTGATTTTTCTGACGATGAAGTAGAAACTGTCGGCGGTTTACTGCTTCAGGAAATTGGATTGGTGAGTGATCTGCAAGGTCAAATTATTGAAATTGGGGATTGGCAGTTTAAGATTCTTGAAGCAGATGCACGCACTATTCATCTGATTCGAGCTGTACGTCAATGAGGACTTATTTCACCAAGCTGTTAGATTCATCCCAACAACACAAACAGCTCCCGCTAGTTTATCCCCTGCTGATTGCCTTAATCACAGGTGCCATTTTCAGTTTTGCCCTGGCACCGTATTATTACTGGTGGATTGCCCTGCTGTCTCCAGCTTTGCTTTATGCGGTTTTACGTCAGCGCTCTGCCAAACAGGCCTTTTTTATTGGCTGGGCCTACGGTATTGGCCTGTGGTTTGTCGGTGCATTCTGGCTATATACCTCCATTCATGTCTATGGAGATACCCCGGCCATTTTAAGCGTGCTGATGATTGCGATTATGGCCTTGGCCATGGGGCTATTTACCGCCATTCAAACCTGGCTGTATCGCCGCTTCTTCCCGGAAACCCCCCTAACTTTTGCGCCGCTGTGGGTGTTCTTTGAATGGGCCAAAACCTGGGTATTTACCGGTTTCCCGTGGCTATTTGTCGGCTATGCCTTTACCGAGCGTTTTCTGGACAGCTATGCGCCTTTATTCGGGGTGTTCGGGGTGTCGTTTGTGGCCATTATTCTGGCCTGTGCGCTGGTGGAAATCCTGAATAAACGCATCTTCTGGCTAGTGCCGTCATTGCTGCTCCTGGCCGGAGCCTGGGGTGCTTCCCAGCTCAACTTTGTCAGCGAGAAAGATGAACCGCCGCTGTCCGTATCCTTGATTCAGGGCAATATTCCGCAAGACCTGAAATGGCTGACCGAATATCAACTGAAAACCCTGTTAATCTACAGCGAACTGACCCGCACCGAATGGGGCCGTGATCTGATTGTCTGGCCGGAATCTTCCATTCCAATGTTCCAGACCGATATCGAACCGTTTTTAGCCGCCATGAAAACCGAGGCAGAAAAATCCGGAAGTGCCTGGGTCACCGGCATTCCGTATTGGGACCTGCCTGAATCTCAGCAAAATGGCCAGCCGATGTACTACAACAGTATTATGGCCACCGGTACAGATTCAGAAGGCTTATACAAGAAACAGCGCCTGGTGCCATTTGGTGAATATATTCCTTTATCCGGCCTGTTAAGCTGGGTCTTGCCGGCCTTGCAGAATGATCCATCCATGAGTGGTTTTTCGCGCGGTGCCAAAGAACAAAAACCCTTGATGATTCACAACTCGCCGTTGGGTGCAGCCATCTGTTATGAAGTGGCCTATCCGAATCTGACCCGTCGTAATGCCAGCCAGAGTGATTTTCTGGTGACTGTATCCAATGATGCCTGGTTTACCGGTACAGCCGGCCCGTGGCAGCATTTACAGATGGTGCAGATGCGTGCCAAAGAAAATGGCCGCTGGTTTATTCGGGCCACCAATACCGGCGTGACCGCTTTTATTGACCATCAAGGCCATATTGTGCAGCAGGCCCCGATTGATCAGGAAGCAGTGCTACGCGGTGAATTACCGGCAATGCAGGGCCAGACCTTGTACACTCGCCTTAGTGATTGGCCGGTGCTGATCTTCTCCTTCCTGTTGCTGGTTTTGGGCTGGATCTATCGTCCACGTAAAGTGGATGTCAGCTTTAAGTCGAGAAGATAATTCGCCTATGAAGTCCCCCTTTATCAAAGGGGGATTAATTTTATACATCCCTCCCTTGCGAAGCAGTGCTTCTCACCCTTTGTAAAAGGGAGGCGTAATAAAAAAACCGAGGTGCATGCCTCGGTTTTTTTATTTTGTCTATATTTAAAGCTGGGTCACCAGATAGGACAGCATCGCCGCCAGAGAGAGCATCGGCAAATAACGATAGACTTTTACCACTGCCTGCTCAAAGCAAGAGGCCTGTTCTGGTTCTAGTTTTAAAACAGTGGCTTGTAGTGCCGACCAGAAACTTAAGAGCAAGCATGAGCTCATCAGGCTCAGCGCGAAGAAACCGACCATAATCTGGCTGCTGCCTTCGGTGCTTTGCCAGAGATGCAAAAAGCCCTGACTCAAGGGAAGCAGGCTTAAAATCAGCAGAACAGACTTCAGCATCGTCCAGTGAAACTGGTTAATTTCATCCGACAAGATTAATGCTTTCATACCATCCTCCAGACAAATATGTGCCTTTTGACTTATTATGAACGGTTTTAATGAAATAAATAGATGATATTGCTCCACATTCCTAGGATTATTGTAATCAGTACTGTTGGAAATAATTCTTATTATGAATCTCAAATCTGGAAGATTATCTTAAATCTATATTTATCAAGATATTAGAATATTTTTTATAATTAAGAGCTATTATCACTTCACCTTTAATTGAATAGTCCAATCAGGTGAAGTGATATATTCCATCACGACATTTATAATCAAGCCGGCTTAAGGCTGATAATAAATATCGGCATCGGTGCCTTCACCGCCCTGCTGACCATCTGCACCAAAAGAATACAGGTCAAAAGCGCGACCTTCAGAGCCTGGAATCACATATTGAATGTCATTGTCCCAGCTGTCTTTTGGATAACCGCCTTTGACATAACCACCTGGCAACCAGTTTTTAGCTGACGCGGGCTGATTGACCAGCGCATCTAAACCACCATCCTGCATGGACGGATAACGGCCATTGTCCAGCTTGTATTGATCCAGCGCACCAGCCACACCTTTTAAGGTAATTGCGGTGGTATCGACTTTGGCTTTTTCACCACGGCCCATCACGTTCGGGACAATCAGCGCCGCCAGCACGCCTAAAATGACAATCACCACCATTACTTCAATGAGGGTAAAACCGGCCTGTTTATTCGAATAGGATTTCCGTTGCATCAGGTTCTCTCTTGAATCTTTCATCATTTGTTATCTTCAATGGGTCTCGATTTGATTTAAATCATATTATTCATATTGACAATAGGCAGCATCACCGCAATCACAATCACCAGCACAATACTGGCCATCAGCACCAGCATTAAGGGCTCCAGTAGTGCCAGTAAGGTCGAAATGAGCGTGGTCACCTCCCGATCCTGCATGGTCGATGCGCGCTCCAGCATCCGGTCGAGTTCACCCGATGCTTCACCACTTTTAATCATTTGTACCATCATCGGCGGGAAATAACCACTGCGCTCCAGCTGGGTGCCCAAGTTCCCCCCTTCGGTGACTTTCTCGGCCGCCAGATTGACCGAATCGCGGATCACCCAGTTACTGCTGACCGCAGCGCCAATTTTTAAGGCATCAACCAATGGCACACCGGACTGGGTCAGAATCGACAGGGTGCTGGCAAAACGTGCTGCATTTATACCACGTGACAGTTTACCAAATAGTGGCAGTTTGAGGGTTAAACGATCAAATGCATAATGGCCGGCCGAGGTTTTTAAAAAGCGAACCAACAGGAAGATGCCCAGAATCGTCCCGACCAGCAAAAAGGGCCAGGCCAGACGGATAAAATCACTGGCTTGCATTAACGCCACGGTAATCCACGGCAAGGCGCCTTTGTCCTGATCAAAGGTTTTGACAATATCCGGCACCACATAGGTCATCAGCCCCATCACAATCGCGAAGGACATCAGCATTAAAATAATTGGATAAATCATCGCGCCCTGCACTTTTTTCTGCATGGCAAAGCGGTTTTCGGTGTAGTCCGACAGCTGGTCCAAAATTAAATCCAGATGTCCAGAACGTTCCCCGGCGGCAATGGTGGCAATATATAAATCCGGAAAATGCCCCGACTGCTGTAAGGCATTGGCCAGTGAATATCCTTCTAAAACCTTGGAGCGTACCGACAGCAATAAATTCTGCACATGGACTTTTTCACTTTGCTTGGCCACGGCGCGCAAGGCTTCTTCCAGCGGAATGGCTGCGGCCACCAGTACCGACAGCTGCCGGGTCATTAAGGCCAGATCATAAGCGGTCATTTTTTTCTGGAACCAGCGCTGGGCCTGATGCTTCTGTTTTTGTTCTACCGGATCAACGCTAATCGGGATAAGGGCCTTGTCACGCAATTGCTGACGAATCTGCCGTGCAGAATCCCCTTCTAAAACCCCTTTTTGCTGCTTTCCTGATGCATCAAGGGCTGTAAACTGATATGCAGGCATTGTAATGCTCTAATTTTCCAAAAAATTATTCAACGCAGTTGCGTCTCACCACCAAAATCATTCATATTCTGAGATATAAATTATTTGCTCACTCTATCATAACTCCAGATCGAGCACGACGACATTTTCATCAGGAAGCAGACCCGCTGTTATGCCAAATTCGCCCGTTCATCCCGCCCCCATCTACCGTGTTCGTGTAGCTGTTCCGGTCTATCTGTATGACGGGTTTGACTATATGCTCAGTGCGGCTGAATATCAGCAGGCTGCCGTTGGCGCGCGGGTGCTGGTGTCCTTTGGCCGGCAGAATCTGGTGGGCATCATTATTGAAAAACTCCCGCCCGATCATCCGCTTGACCCCAAGATTAAACTGAAAGCCATTAGCGAGCTGCTCGACCAGCAGCCGATTCTAGATCAGAAAGTTTTAACTTTGTTGACATGGTCGGCGCAGTATTATCAGTTTCCGATTGGCGAAGTGATGCATAGCGCCCTGCCCAGCCTGTTACGTCAGGGACGCCCGTATAATTTACTGGCACGAATGTGGAAACTACTGGATGATCAGGCCGAAGCCAAACTGAAGCGCTCCGAGAAGCAGCAGGAGGCCTATAAAGTCCTGAAGCTGCATCCGAGCGGGACTTCAGAAAATATCCTGAATCTGGCCGGTATTGAAACTGCAACCTTAAAAGCGCTGGAAAAAAAGCAGATTTGCTATTGCGATCTGGAGCAGCAGGATTTTAGCCCGGTGCCAATGACGCTGGCGCAAATGCCGTTAACCCCGAACAGTGACCAGAAACGGGCCATTGAAACCGTACTGAAAGCGCAGCATCGTTATCAGGCCTTTTTACTCGATGGTCTGACCGGTAGTGGTAAAACCGAAGTCTATCTGCAGATCATGCAGGAAGTGCTAAAACAGGGAAAACAGGTATTGGTGCTGGTGCCAGAAATTGGCCTGACCCCTCAAACCATTAGCCGCTTCCAGTCTCGTTTTCACTGTCATATTGCGCTGCTGCATTCCGGTTTAAATGACAGCAAACGTCTGCAGGCCTGGCAGGCCGCCCAGACTGGCAAGGCTTCGATTATTCTTGGTACACGCTCGGCAATTTATACCCCGCTGCCCAATCTGGGGCTGATTATTCTGGATGAAGAACACGACCTGTCATTTAAACAGCAGGAAGGCTTTCGTTACCATGCCCGCGATGTGGCCTTATACCGTGCTCATTTAGAACACTGCCCGGTGATTCTCGGTTCGGCCACGCCCAGCATTGACAGCTATGCCTTAACGGAACAGGGTAAAATGATCCGTCTGGAACTGAACCAGCGTGCCGGCCCGGCACTGATGCCGAAAATTCACATCATTGATTTAAAAGTTGCGCAAAAGCAGCAAGGTCTAAGCCTGCTGCTGATTCAGGAAATCAAAAAACGCCTGCAGAAAAAAGAACAGGTGCTGATTTTCTTAAACCGCCGTGGTTATGCACCGGTGCTGGTCTGTGACAGCTGCGGCTGGCAGGCACAATGCCCACACTGTGATGCCAACTTTACCCTGCATCATAGTCCATATACCCATCTGCATTGTCATCATTGTGGCACCATTCAACGCAAGCCGGAGCAATGCCCGCAGTGCCAGCATAATGAACTGAAAACCCTGGGCATGGGCACAGCCAAGGTTGAAGAAAACCTGCAACAGCTGTTCCCAGATTACGATGTGGTGCGGGTGGACCGCGATTCCACCAGCCGCGTCGGCAGCTGGCAAAAAATTTATGACCGCATTCAAACCAGCCAGCCGCTGATTCTGCTCGGCACCCAAATGCTGGCCAAAGGCCACCATTTTCCTTATGTGACTCTAGTGGCGATTTTGGATATTGATGCCGGCCTGTTAAGTGTTGATATCCGGGCGCCAGAGCGGACTGCGCAGCTGATTGTGCAGGTGGCCGGTCGTGCCGGCCGCGGTGAACATAAAGGCGATGTCTATTTACAGACCCTGCGTCCTGATCATCCGCTGCTGAGCACCCTGGTCGAGCAGGATTATCGTGCCTTTGCCCGGCAAACCTTAAAAGAACGTCAGGCCGCCCTGCTGCCCCCGTTTCGCTATACCGCCCTGATTCGCTGCGAATCCAAAAGTCAGGAGCAGAACCAGCAGTTTTTACAGCAACATGCCCAGTGGCTGCGAGAAAATTCTGAACAGTTAATTGATATCTGGGGACCGATTCCGGCGCCAATGGAACGCAAGGCCGGCCGCTATCAGGCGCATCTGGTGCTGTTGTCGCAAGATCGCGCCCGTTTACATTTTTATCTACGTGCATGGTGGCAAAATATGTTGCATCACAAGCCATCAAATATGAAACTTAGCTTAGATATAGACCCTCAGGAATTCAGTTAACCACTGACTTTGGCTGCAGCCTGAGGGCACCATAACTCCTAGGATTGTCGATGTCGTTACTGCTGCAAATCACCCTGTTTCTGGGTGCCTCTTTATTACTGGTTCCGCTGCTCAAGCGTTTTGGGATTGCCACCGTACTCGGCTATCTGTTTACCGGTATTTTATTGGGCCCGAGTGTGTTCAATATCGCCAGCGACCCGGAAGCCATTCAGGAACTGGCTGAATTTGGCGTCATTTTACTGATGTTCATTATTGGTCTGGAACTCAGACCCCAGCGGCTCTGGCAAATGCGTCAGTCGATTTTTGTCATGGGCAGCGCGCAGGTGGCCGTCACTGGCCTGTTACTGGCGATTCTGGTGTTTTTCAGTTTGCAGCAGCAGATTGCCGCCAGCCTGATTATTGGTTTTGCCCTGGCCCTGTCCTCAACCGCCTTTGTGCTGCAACTCTTGAATGAAAAACAGCAACTGAACAGCAGTTATGGCCAGCAGTCTTTTTCAATTCTGCTATTTCAGGATATCGCCGCCATTCCATTAATTGCAATTATTCCCTTGCTGGCCGGTACTGAATCGACTCATCATGGGCTGGCCTATTTCGCCGCGATTTTAGCCACCTTTAGCGGGCTGTTTTTATTTAGCCGTTATCTCATGCGCCCGTTTTTCCGTTTTGTTGCCAAAACCGGCGCGCATGAGCTGATTACCGCGGTCGGCCTGTTTATTGTGCTGGCCGTGGTCTGCCTGATGGATGTCTTGGGGATTAGCACCACGCTTGGCGCCTTCCTGACCGGGGTGCTACTGGCCGATTCCGAATTCCGACATGAACTGGAAGCCAGTATTGCACCGTTTAAAGGACTATTGCTCGGCCTGTTTTTCATGACCGTGGGGATGACCACTCAGATGTCCCTGCTGATCGACAGTCCACTGTTCATTCTCGGCGGCGCCTTAATACTGCTGTTGGTGAAATTTATTTCCCTGACCGCAATTGCCCGGTATTTTAAATATTCCTGGCAAAACAGTTTGCTACTGGCCACCTGTCTGGCGCAAGGCGGTGAATTTGCCTTTGTGGTGTTACAGGTTGCCTTAACAGAAAAAGTGGTGGCACAGGCCATTTTAGAGCCGATTACCCTGATGGTGACCCTGTCGATGGTGCTAACCCCGGTGCTGTACTGGTTCATGACCAGCCAGGTGATTCCGCGTCTGAATCAGGACAAGACGCCGGAATATGACCAGATTCCCGATGCGCATCCAGCGCTGATTATTGCCGGTTTTGGCCGGGTTGGGCAGATTATTGCACGGGTGGCCTATTTGCAGCACCTACCCTATACCGCCATTGACAGCAACCTGGATAAAGTTGATTTTGTGCGCAATTATGGCGGTAAAGTCTATTATGGCGATGCCACCCAGCCCGATATTTTACGTGCTGCGGGGATTGAACATGCCAAGACCTTTATTCTGGCCATTGATGATATTGAAGACTCGATGAATGTGGCCCGGCATATCCGCCTGAATTATCCGCAGCTCAAACTGCTGGTGCGTGCCCGTGACCGCCATCATGTGCATTTATTGCGGGATTTAGGCGTTGAACACATCTGGCGTGAAACCTATTTATCTTCTTTAGGCATGGCCTATTGCGCGCTACGCGACCAGGGTATTGCTGAAGAAGATGCTTACAAGAGTATCGAATTGTTTCGCAGTTATGATGAAAAATTACTGGCCCAGCAGCAGAATATTTATACCGATGAGCAAAAAATCTATGAAACTCATCGCAATGCACTGGCCGAGCTGGAGCACCTGTTCGAGAATGATGCTCAGGTCCGGGAAAGCCCGACCGGTGTAGATTTAAAGCGTTCACTACAAAACCATCATATTGATGTAACACGTAATGAATCAAACTGACTTGTGATTTACAATATCATCACCATTAATGCAGGGTTATGGAGAATTTTATGTCTGATTTACGCCAACGCTTTTTTATTGAAGATAGCCCTGTCCGCGGTGAGATTGTTCATCTTGAAGAAGCCCTGCAAACCATTTTGGCCCAACGTGACTATGCGCCTGCCATCCAGGTCCTTTTGGGAGAAATGCTCAGTGCCACCGCTTTGCTGGCCAGTACCTTAAAAATTAAAGGTCGGATTAGCCTGCAAATTCAGGCCAGCGGCACCTTTAAATGGGCAATGGCCGAATGTAATCATCTGGGTGAAATTCGTGCTTTGGCAGATTATGAACCAGATCCACATTTCCAGCAGGCTGAAGACAGCAGCACGGTACTCAAAACCCTGGTCAATCCGGTGCTGTTTATTAATATTGAACCGGAATTTGGTGAGCGTTATCAGGGTATTGTGCCTTTAGACAAGCCAAATCTGGCCGGCTGCCTGATGCAATACTATGATTTATCTGCACAAATTCCCACCCGTATTGTACTGGCCAGCAACGACCAGCGTTCTGGCGGCTTGCTGATTCAGCTGTTACCGCGAAATAGCGAAGAAGAACAGCAACGTGTAGATGAAGATTTATGGCCACGTCTGACCATGCTGACCGAAACCCTGAAAACCAGCGAACTGACCGATCTGGAAGTTCAGGAAGTATTGTACCGTCTGTACAACGAAGAAGAAGTACGGCTGCCAGAAGTTGAACATCTTAAATTTGGCTGTACCTGTTCCAAAGAACGCTGTGCTACGGCACTGACCCAGATTGGGGCCAATGCAGTACGCGAAACCTTGGAACATCAAAACCCGATTGTGATGGATTGCCAGTTCTGTAATGCACGTTATCAGTTTACTGCAGAAGAAGCACTTGGCCTGTTTGGTGAACACCTAAGCTAGGCCGCAAGATTCAAGATTACCAAGAGATCAAACCGGAGAACGGTTTGGTCTCTTTTTTTATGTTCAGTTTCATACGTTTATTCAAGCTTTTTGCGCTGTAGATATAGCTTCAAATAGCGCACGCTTTTTACTGAACTCAGCATCAATCTCGCTCAAGCTGTTACTCATCTTTTTTAAGCGACTGGGTTACACAAACCGTACCGCTTTATTCATCTAGCGCAAGCACACATTCTTTGTATAACCTGACTGATGAATTCAAGCGTGTGCAATAGTTGCAACTATTTAGTGGTTTCTCATCTTATTGTGATCTCTTTCACTTATTATTTCATTGATTTAACAGTATTTTCTTCTATAAAATTAGGCACTTTACTCTAATTTTAATAACGCGCATGGCGTTGGGGATAATAATCATGAAAAAGGGGTTTACAGGGATTGTTGCTGGATTGCTTTTGGCAACAGTTTCAGGCGTATCTTTCGCAGAGAATGATCCATTGGTGGGGAAATGGAAAACAATTGATGACCGTACCAGTTATTCCCGTGCCGATGTCGAAATCCGTAAAAAGCCAGATGGCACCTATGAAGGTATTATTGTTGAAACCCGCAACATTCCGGGCGCAGAAAAAATGAATATTTGCCACCAATGTCCGGGTCAACTTAAAAACAAACCGTTTATCGGCTTGCCATTTATCTGGGGCTTTAAGCAGGATCCAAAAAACCCGTTACAGTTTGTGCAAGGCAGTGTACTCGACCCGATTGGCGGCAAAGTCTATAAAGGCAAGGCACGCCTAAGTGCCAACGGTAAACGCCTGACCTTACGCGGCTATGTCGGTGTTTCCGTGATTGGTCGTAGCGTGACCTGGATTAAATACTGATTCTTCAACAGGTTTACAAGAGGCTTCTACGGAAGCCTTCATTTTATCTTAATGATATGGACATAATTTGAAACAATATAGTTGCTCTACCCTCTGTCCGTCCCTCTCGAAAGCCTGAATAATGAATAAAATTTAAACAGTTTATTTAAACTGGAGATTAGCCAAAAGTAGGCCTGCTGAGCGTCCTTGGTGCCAGCAAAATGGCGAAAAAGCAAGCAAGGCTACGTTTCAAGCACAAAGGAATACCAAACAAAACAGCCAAATGCTGAAATATGGTTTTAAATAAAATTAATCCTTCAGATAAAACAACAAGAGCGCAGCGCATAGACCCGAAATTACGTTAGAACAACCCATGCATCTGCTCTTCCTTGTTTTAACAAGTTCAAGCTAAAAGGAGTAAGCCATGACCACGATCCAATATCGCGAAAACTCCCAGTCTGGTCGCCCACAAGCTGAAATTATAGATGAGCGCGTATCTTTTGATTTAGAGCATTTTGCTGAAGCTTGTGGTCAAAGCCCGGAATGGGTATTACAGCTTTTAGAATATGACATTCTCCCTTCACGTCCGGAAGAACGGATTCACCAGTTTTTTGGGGAAGATGTCTCTCGTGCCCGCCAGGCCTATCGCCTGCAACGTGATTTTAATGCCAGCTTTTCTGCCGTCGCCATGATGCTCGACCTGATTGATGAGCTGCAAAATTTGCGCAAAGAAGTCAAACATCTGCATTTAAGACAAAGCTAGGCACCACGCCATTTACTCTCTACAGGGAAATCTGCGTATTTCCCTCTCTTTATTTTTGGGAAAATAGACGGTCGCAATGAAAACAAAAGAATGCAACAAAAAGGTCAAACTCATGTTCCCGGAGTTTCGGGAATTAATGCAACAACTGCGCGAAGACAACCCACATTTTGCGCGCCTGTTTGAAGATCATGAACATCTGGACCGGAAAATCAGCCAGCTCGAGCTTGATCCGGTTCATCAGATTAATGATGATATCGAGGCGCTGAAACGCAAAAAATTAAAACTGAAAGATCAGATTTATCAGCTTTTGCAGCAGGCCCAGCAAAATCCTTCATCTTCACCTTAACCGGTTTTTATTGCAGTGCGATGAAATCTGCACGCTGCCCGAAAGAAAGCAGATGCTTTCTTTCGGGCAGGCAAATGAAGGCTGCATTATTTTGGTTTAAGCTGAGAATCTCGAAGAGCGTTCTGACCTTCCGGCAGTAATGGCTTGCCAGGCACATAATCCAGAAACCAGAACAGGTCCATCCGGGTCCGATCCGGCCGCTGCGAAAGCATGTCCAGTACGCTTTTTTCACCGCGTCCCACCATATGTCGCCGATAAAAATAATACAGCAGCAACAAAGTGGTAATAAGCATGGTGCCAAGCATCACCCAGAAGGCATAGGGTGAATCCAGCCCCGGAATCATCACGAAATTCATGCCATAAATTCCGGTTAACAGGGTTAAGGGTGCAAACACCGCGGTAATAATCGCCAGAATCCGCATATTTTCATTGGTCTGGTTGGCAATAGCAGAAAAATGCAGGTCAATCGCCGCCTGAATGGCACTTCTTAAACGCAAGGTATGTTTCTGGATGCGGGCCACATGGCTGCTTAAGTCATCTACCCGCACCAGCATGATTTCCTGTTTTTCACTGCGTTTCTTACCTTTTAAATGCAGATAGTTTTCGACAATTTCATCGCGCAGTTCCTGCAAGGTATCAATCTGTTCTTCACACAGATTTTCCACATGCTGAAATGCCATATTTTCCTGTAGCAACTGATGCCACTGGTTAAAACGGCGATGGCCCTGCAACAGCTCACGCTGCCAAAACTCGACCCGGCGGGTTAAAGGATGACGCAGGTTTAAATAGTCATCGACCATACTGTTCAGTAAACGTAAGGCCAAATCTAGAGGCGAGGTCGCCAGTTTTTTTGGTTTATTCTGCTCTTCAGCCGGCCGGCTTAAAATGGTATCTAAACGGGCAATATAATTTTCAATGGCTTTATTGCCCTGCTCACTCACCGTAATAAGCACCTGCGGGGTCAGAATAAAACTGACCGGTGTGGTGCTTAAGCCAAACACATGCTCATGCGCTTCGTCATTAAAGTTATGAATCTGGTCATCCGGAGTAATCAGTTTGCGGAAAATCAGCAGGTCATAATCTTCCAGACTGTCGAAATTACAGGGATGTTCCAGATTTAAAATATCTCGCAGATGATATTCATTCAGCCACAGCTGGGTGTGCTGCAGTACCTGTTGCTGCCACTGTTCCGGATGCTGGCGTACATCTTCCCGGGTATAGTCCAGCCAGATAAATTCTGCCTCGGCGGCCGGCCCCCGATGCAGAAATAACTGTTGTGTGGTGTCATGGAGGGAAAAATAATACTGTTGCATCCGCGTGCATCCACATTCCTGTCATTTTATTTTGCGATCATGCCATAAAAAAGCCCGCTTCATAAAGCGGGCTTTTTCAATTCATCAGGGCCTGAAATTAAGCCTGATCAATGTCTTTCATGGTTAACTTGATACGGCCACGGTTGTCGACATCTGCAACCTGGACTTTCACTTCCTGGCCTTCTTTCAGTACGTCAGTCACGTTGGCTACACGCTCATTTGAAATTTGAGAAATGTGCAGCAGACCATCTGTACCCGGCATGATGTTTACGAAGGCACCGAATTCAACAATACGAATTACTTTACCGGCGTAGATTTTGCCTGGTTCAACTTCAGCAGTTAAAGCCTGAATTTTGGCAATAGCCGCTTGTGCAGCTGCTTTGGTTTCACCAAATACGCGAACGGTACCGTTGTCTTCAATATCAATTGCCGCTTTGGTTTCTTCAGTGATTTGACGAATGGTTGCACCGCCTTTACCAATCACGTCACGGATTTTGTCCGGGTTGATGGTAATGACCTGGAAGGTAGGCGCATGCATTGAAATTTCTGGACGTGCACGTGAAATCACTTTGTTCATTTCGTTCAGGATGTGCATACGACCGGTATAAGCCTGGTTCAATGCCACTTCCATGATCTCTTCAGTGATCCCTTCGATTTTGATGTCCATTTGCAGCGCAGTAATACCGTTGGCAGAACCGGCAACTTTAAAGTCCATGTCGCCCAGGTGGTCTTCGTCACCCAGGATGTCAGAAAGCACTGCGAAACGCTCGCCTTCTTTGACCAGACCCATCGCAATACCCGCAACTGGTGCTTTTAGTGGAACACCGGCATCCATCAGTGACAGAGATGCACCACATACAGACGCCATAGAAGATGAACCGTTCGATTCAGTAATGTCCGATACAATACGGATTACGTACGGGAAGCGGTCAGCAGCTGGAAGAACCGCTTGTACACCACGACGTGCCAGACGACCGTGACCGATTTCACGACGTTTAGGACCAGACTCACGACCCGTTTCACCAACCGAGTAAGCCGGGAAGTTGTAGTGCAACATGAAGTTGTCAGTTTTGGTTCCAGCCAGGGTATCAACCATTAATGCATCACGGGTGTTACCAAGAGTCGTTGTTACCAACGCCTGTGTTTCACCACGGGTGAACAGCGCAGAACCGTGAGCACGATCAAGAACGCCCACCTGTACATCTAACGCACGTACAGTTTTGGTGTCACGACCATCAATACGCGGCTTACCAGACAGGATGTTGTCACGTACAGTGCGGTATTTCAGATCTTCAAACAGTTCATTCAGGTCATCTGCGATGCCATCTACATCTTCTTCAGGTACGAACTGCGCAACCGCCTCTGCTTGCAATGCATCCAAAGCAGCATAACGGTCTTGTTTGATTGCAATGGTATAGGCTTCAGAGATTTTCGCTTCAAACGCTTCTTTTAATTTCGCGCGAAGGTCTTCATTTTTCTCTGGTGCAGTCCAGGTTGACTCAGTTGCGCCAGCTGCTGCTGCAAATTCATTAATCGCCTGAATCGCAATTTGCATTTCGTCATGACCGAATAACACTGCGCCCAGCATCTGGTCTTCAGACAGTTCTTTCGCTTCAGATTCAACCATCAGTACTGCAGCTTCTGTACCTGCAACCACGAGGTCAAGGTCAGACTGTGCCAGCTGTTCGTGGTTCGGGTTCAGGATGTATTCACCGTTGATTAAACCCACACGTGCTGCACCAATTGGGCCACGGAACGGTGTACCCGCAATTGCCAGTGCTGCTGAAGTACCTAACATGGCAGCAATATCCGCTTCCATGGTTTTGTCAGAAGAGACAACTGTTGCTGTTACCTGGATTTCGTTGTAATAACCTTCCGGGAACAATGGACGAATTGGACGATCAATAAGACGTGAAATTAAAGTTTCTGCCTCAGACGCACGGCCTTCACGTTTGCCATAACCACCCGGAATACGGCCAGCAGCGTATTGCTTTTCTTGATAGTTTACGGTTAGTGGGAAAAAGTCCTGACCGGCTTTTGCTGTTGGCTGTGCAACTACCGCCACCAGTACCGATACACCACCCATGGTGATTAAAACCGAGTTGGCCTGACGTGCAACACGACCGGTTTCCAGTACCACGTTGTACTGACCATATTGGAATTCTTTACGAATAATATTAAACATTGACATGTATTTTTGTTTCCTGATTTTATTCTAGTGGAGACCCCTAAGGTTTGGCATTCACGACTCAGGTTCAAGTAAATGACAAAGCTTAGAAGCCGACCTCACTAGAAATATAGGTTTTTTAAACACAAAGAAGGAGCGAAACAATCGCCCCTTCTTAATTACCCGGTCAACGCCGGGTACACTTTAGTTTTCAGACATACAGCGCAACGCATGCAATAACCCGAAAATAAAAGTCTAAATCGAATTAACGACGTAAACCTAAAGCACCGATCAACGCAACATAACGACCGTGATCTTTACCGTTTAAGTAGTCTAATAATTTACGACGTTGGTTAACCATACGGATCAGACCGCGACGGCTATGGTGGTCGTGTTTGTGCTCTTTGAAGTGACCTTGTAAGTCATTGATTTGAGCAGTTAAAAGAGCTACTTGAACTTCTGGTGAACCAGTGTCGTTTTCAGCACGAGCAAATTTAGCGATGATCTCTGCGCGATCTGCGTTTGTTAAAGCCATTCGATTTCTCCGAGATGCTTATAAAATACCTTGATAAAAATCAAACCGATGTCAAGCATCTGTCTGACTGCCGTGCATCACTACAGCAAGTGCATTATTTTAAGACAAAACCGCTTAAATTGCAAAACACAACGCGAAAAAGCCATGAATTATCCGATGCGATGTCACATGAATGATGCAGCGTCTACCCGGAGGATTGATTCTATTCTTGACATCCTCACCCACCTGAAAGGAGGGTGATTCCTACTGCTAGACGCTTATGCCCAAGCGCAAGTATGTTCTTGGCGGAGTTTAAATCGCGTTGATTTACACTTCCGCATTCACATTTCCATACTCTTATTCGCAAATCTATCTTTCGGACTACTTGCGGTGATTGCACCGCAGCTCGAACAGGTTTGGGTTGTGAATCTCTCGTTGACTTCCTCAAACATGACCCCTGCGTTCTCGCATTTATACTTGAGCATGGTTTTGAGTGCTAAAAATCCTGTATCTAAAACAGATTTCGCCATTTTAGTTTTTACAAGTTTGTTCGCACTTAGATCACCAACGACAATCAGTGCATTGTCTTTCACCAGCTGGGTGCTAACCTTGTGCAAATGGTCTTTACGACAGTTTGCAATCTTGGCGTGTAATGCACGGACACGCTTTTTATTTCTCGCTCTCTGAGCAATCCCTAATTTCTGTTCATATTGATGGTAGAACTTGGGATTGGAAATGATCGTACCATCTGAACAAGTAGCAATATCTTTTAAGCCTAGATCAATACCCACGGCTTTTGTGGCGGTAGGTTTGTCTTGTTTGGGTGAATCAACCACTAAGCAGACATACCAACGTCCACGACTATCCTCTACAAATGAGCCTGTTTTAATGCTGTATTTCGATAGTCCGTAACTATCCCATAGCTTGAATTGATGCTTGCCATACTGAACGTATCCATCGGCGTATTTAATAGCGACCTTTTTAAAGGGTATCCAACCTAGTGATCTTCTTGCTGATTTCTTATTACTGACACGCCATCTCAATTTTGATTTTTTGAACTGTTTTCTGCGAGTGACCAATTCTTCTGTTACAGCCTGAATGGTTTGGCTATGAAGATTACATTCCTTTGATGCGCCTTTCGTGTATTTAGCAATATCGTATGCTGAAAAGAATTGTTGTTTGCGCTGTAGGTGTTTGAAACACAAATCATTGACATAGTTCCAGACAAAATTAACTTCAGATGCCAATTGGTCTAGCACCTTACAATGTTTGTCTTTTATACGTAATTTAAGTGTTTTCATGGGCTTATATTAGCTCATATTAGGCTTAATATATTGTTTTTTAGCAATTAAACGACATTTCATGTCGTGTCGCTTATATCTCTGACTGAAAGACAGAAGTTTACGCTCCATTTGATAAAACACCGAGTAGAAGCCCAAGACGATCAAACGCAAATAAGCCCAAGTGGAATAAAAATAGCCCGGGAATAAATTCCCGGGCTATTTTTTGCGCTGTAGTTTCTTCTTTTTTCGTTGTTCTAATTTTATTTATTGTGATGTATAGCGAGGCTTTGGCCTTCTTCTAATCAACATTCCCTGTTTTAATTGGCTTTCCTTATGTGATAGATTTTGCCACAAGCCCTTGGGGAAAGAAGCAGATAATTACCTCTCTCCTTGTACGTTTTCGCTTACGTCGATGAATGACGCTTCATTTTTTTGATTTTGAACTGCCAATAAAAAAGCCCTGTAGTCTCTCCCAAAACTACAAGGCTTAGCGGCTGTAAGTTTCCTCTTTTTTTCACCTACTTCAATGTAAGCTCGCTGTCTCTCGACTTTCTTATTCTGGTTTTGCGATTTTCCTCAACTTTCCGTGTTGAGCTTTTGTGTGAAGTCATCTTCTCAAAAACTCAGGCAAAGCTCTATGCGCAAATTTCTCGAATCGTTGTAAGCATTTTCTTACAACGGCCGGGTTTATTTATGCCAACTTTATAATGACAAATGTTCATTTACTTTTTCTAACACACCACTGTTACGGCTGGTTTTCACGGTTAAGGCCTGTACCAGCGCCTGCCGGTCTGCCAGTAAACTCACCACCGATTTGGCCCGGGTAATGGCGGTATAGATCAGTTCCTTGCTCAGCAGATTCTGCGCGGCCTGATCCAGCACCACCGCCACATGCTGAAACTCCGAACCTTGAGATTTATGAATGGTCAGAGCAAATGCGGTTTCAATATTTTTTGGCAAGCGTGTGGCTGGCACCCATTTATCCAGACTCGGGAAATACACTTCAAACTGCCGGTTGCCCTCACGCAGACGTTGCAGACACAGGCCAATATCACCGTTGGACAGGCCGAGCTGATAGTCGTTATAGGTCATCATTACCGGCCGGCCGACATACCAGTCGCCCTGCTTGGCCACGTCCAGAGCCAGTTGCTGCAACAAACGCTGCTCAATCTGCATGTTCAGCTGTTGCAAGCCCAAGCCACCATGCCGAATTGCAGTCAGAATCCGATACTGGTCAAAGGCTTTCACCACCTGCGCCACCACCGAGTCCGGATCATCAGCCTGTAAATACTGTTTTAGGCTGTGCACATAGCCCTGATAGCCCAGCATCAGTTTGTCATAATAGCCCTGCCCGGCTACGGGATCGGGCGCTTCATCGGGTAAATATTCCAGTTGCAGTACATCGGCCATATCCGGCGTTAAAGTTACGGCCTGTAATTCACCCGGCTGTACCAGCTGTGCGGCAAACTGCTGCAAGATTTGCACGGCCGGCTGTTCAGCCGTTTGCTGCTGAATAAAGCGGGCCATTTCACCAATTAAGGCACCGGCTTTAAAACGGCGACTGGTGACCAGATGCACATGATTATCTGCCAGTGCCGGCACCTGCTGTAAATCGGCCAGCACCGAACCAACATCGACCGACGCCAGCTGCTGCGCATCCCCAAGTAAAATCACCCGGGTCTGTTCAGCAATGGCATTGAACAGCATGCTGGCCAGATTCAGGTCCAGCATGGAAGCTTCATCAATCACAATCAGGTCATAAGGCAACGGCTGCCGGGCATGAAAACGTGGCTGCTGCCGGTTGCCAAGGCCCAAAAGCCGGTGGATGGTAATCGGGGTCAGGCGTTTGAGATCGTCACTGACCAGATTGGCAATTTTCGGATCATCAAAGGAATTCTGTAGCGCTTCTTTCATACGCTGCGCGGCTTTTCCGGTCGGGGCCGCCATGGCAATCCGGATCTCCGGCAAGGCTTGGTTCAGCACGGCAATAATCCGCGCCAAAGTATAGGTTTTACCGGTGCCCGGGCCACCCGTAATCAGGTTAAAGGCGGTCGTCGCGGTCATTTTTAAGGCCTGCTGCTGGTGCTGGTCTTCCAGTAAATGCAGATAGTCCGACACATCTACCGCCGTAACAACTTGCTGTTTTAAGCGTGCCACCTGCTGTGCCAGCGCCGACTCCAGCGCCCAATATCGGTACAGGTATAAATGCTGCTGGTCATAAATAAACGGCGCCACCGAACCCGGTTCAGAACCGGAGCCGACCAGATTGGCCAACGCTGCCACCTGTTCGGCAGAGGCGGCTATACAGCTGTCACCATTGAGAGTAGCCTCCAGCAACTGCGCGATGATTTTAGCGGAATCTTCTCGCTTTTCCGCCTGAAAAAAAGGCGCCTGTAAAAGATAGTTACTCCAAAGCGCAAACCATGCCGGGGTTTGGGTTTCAGGCGTTGCTGCTAAAACTGTCCGCTGGTTGTCCACACTATTATCCTCAAAGTTATCCACATGCTAAATCATTCTTTCTTTAAATGTTATTAAATGATTTAGGCAATTTTCCCCAGTTGATCGACAGTTGGATTCCCCAACAGTGCATCCAGTCGCAAAATAAACTCGACCGGCGGTTTCCAATGGTACACGCCCTGCCCGGCCTGACCATTCATGCCGCGCAAATACAAATAGCTGGCCCCACCTAAATGTTGATAAATATCGTAATTTTCCAGATGGACTTTCAGGTAGCGATGCAGGGCCACCAGATACAGACCGGCCTGCAGCCAGTAACTGGACTGTGACATGCTGGCCTGCACCGAGGCCGCCTGATAATGCGACTGATCGGCGCCTAAAAAGTTACTTTTATAATCGGCAATATGGTAACGGTGGCCATCAAAATACACCAGGTCAATCGAACCGGTTAAATAGCGCGCCGAATTGGCATCATGAAAATCCAGCATCTGAATGCCATATTCATCAAACAGCTGATGAATCCGCTTGATCGCCAAGACCTGATCGGACAAGGACAGATAAAACGGAAATTCTGCCAGATGCTGCTCGGGCGCCAGCTGTTTTAACTGAAAGCCCGGATGCAGCGGTGTACTCAGCACATCCAGCAGCCATGCCGACAGCCAGCTCAGCAAGATTTCCTCCGTATGTTCCGGATATTCCTGACTAAACTTGTCCTGCAGCTCCTGCCACAAAGAAGGATAATCATTTTTAAAACGGCGCTGGATTTCCAGCGGCCAGTCCTGCTGATCCTGAAAATCAATGTGTTCAAAAATCTCATGCAGGAAATTACCGGCCAGCGTACCCATCGGGAACTGGCGTTTAATCCAGGCAATCGGCTGATTCAGGATGTCGACATCAGCCACCGCTACTGGCTGATGCAGTTCATCAGAGGCACTGCTGTGCTGCTCAATATGAGCCGCCAGCGCATCAATCGCCTGTTTACGGCTTAAATGCTGGGCCAGAGCACTGAAACTGGTTTTACTGCGCGGATAGAAACGCTGCTGCGGGAAAGTCTTTGCCGTTAATGGTAGCGTCTGCTCATGCTGCTGCAGCTTCAGCTTTGGCGGCTTTTCAGTCAGCAATGCTTCATCGCCACAATGCGGATGCTGGAAAACGTCACTGCCCTGACCGCGCCAGAAAGCCAGACCGGAACAGGATTTGCCGCTCTGATCCTGCAAAATGGCATAGACCCGATGGCTGGCCCGGGTCAGTGCCACATACCACAAACGGCGCTGCTCGGCTTCGGCCCGAAGCTGATGCTGCTGTTGATCCTCTGCACTGAGCAAGGCTGCTGCATTTACCGCAATCAGACGCTGCTGCTCGGTTTGACCGGTCAGCGCATTGACCGCCTGAATGGTCGAGAAATTCAGGGTTTTGTTGACCTCGCGAAAGTCCTTATCAGCCCCCAGCAAAAACACCACTTTAAATTCCAGCCCTTTGGACTGGTGGATGGTCATCAACTGTACCCCGGCGGCATTGGACAGTTTTCGCTCCAGTTCCCACTCGCGTTCACTTGGCGCCTGCAACTGTTTTAAATACCACTGATACAGGGTTTGTGCACCCTGATAATGTTCGCTGTGCTGGCTAAGCAGTTCGCTTAAATGGCGCAGATTGACCACCACCCGTTCATTGTCACGGCTGTGATGGGCGACCAGATTCTCCCAGACCTGAAACAGGTTCAGGGCATATTGCCAGGCACTTAAAAAGCCTTTTTCAAACCAGATGCTGCGGATGCAGTCAAAATCATCCATAAACTGGCTCAAGCCGGCCGGATGGGCTTCCAGTTCCAGTAAGCGCTGTAAATTAAAATTCAGCAGGCGGCTTAACAAGGCTCTTTTGACTTTGGCTTCATCATAAGGATGCATAATTGCGGTCAGCACCGCCCCCACATCTTTGGCGATCTGGCTGTCAAACACACTGCGTTTGGATGGACGGTTCACCCGAATCCCGAGCCGCTCCAGCTCGTACTGCACCTTGTCCAGCCCGTCATGGTTTTTGGACAGCACCGCAATATCATCTTCAATTAGCGGGCTGCGCTCCTGACCATTGTGCAGATAGATTTGCTGCTGCGCCGCCTGATTTAAAAGCTCCCGGATTTTCCAGGCCACCTGCAATGCTTCATTATTTTTGTCTTCTAGCATTAACCAGCGCAAGGGCTGCCGGTTCTCCCCTTGCCCGTCAATTAAGGCCGGATGGGGACGAGGTCCGGCTTCTACCAGGCTATATTGCACCTCTTCACCAAAATCTATTTGGCGCTGGAACAAGGCGTCCACCACTTCCACCAGAGCCGGAATAGAACGATGATTGTATTTCAGGCTATACAGACGTCCCTGTTTGGCCTGCACATCGGCCCGGGCCTTGTTATAGGTCAGCATATCACCGCCGCGGAAACCGTAAATGGCCTGTTTTGGATCACCCACCATAATCATGCAGCCCTGCTGATAATAGCGGGCATGACGCCAGATACTGGCCAGCATACTGTCCTGATCCTGGTTTGTATCCTGAAATTCATCGACCAGAATCAGCGGATATTTACTGTGCACAAACTGGGCAAAACGCAGTCCCTGCTCGCCCTGCAAGGCTTCCGACAGGCTGCGGATCTGCTGGGCAAAGGTGGTTTCACCTTTTTGCTGCAACACCTGTGGCAGGCGTTTTTTCACTTCGCGGCTTAAATAGTATTTGAGATAGGCATCCAGCAGCTCTAAATCCAGTTGCAGCTGCTGCAACTGCTGGCAGAAGGCTTTTAGCCGTTGAATCACCGCATGCTGTTCAAACTGCGTCAGCACCTCGTCCGGACATTTGTTCAGCACTTTTTTGGTGGATAAATCGGTACACAGCTTTAAGGTTTTTTCAAAATGTGGTGCAAACAAGGCATAGCCACGTTGCTGGGACAACGCCTTTAGTAATGCCGGCAAAGCCTCGCATAAGGTGTGTTGCATCAGCTGATTGGTGCGCCACTTTTTCCCAACCAATGCAGCGTACTGGCCCTGCTCCAGATAATAGTCGCTTAGGCTGTCGACATCAGCCAGATCCAGCTGCAACAACTCATCAATGGCTGCTTCAAACTGGTTTAAATCCAGTTCGGGCGCCGGTACTTCACGAAACTGGGCCGAGGCAAAATTCAGGGTATTTTCAACAATACCCACATAGGCGTCGACATGCTTGAGTTTCTTTTGCAACAGCAGATAATTCACCACCTGCTGTGGCTGGGCCTGCAGCCATTGCCGCAGCACATCATGAATCAGCTGATGCACATAACTTTTGGCATCATCAGTAATATCGGCGCGTTCAATCTTGCCACATTCAAAACTGAATTCTCGCAACAACTTCTGGCTAAAACTGTCTAAGGTACCCACAAACAGTTCATCCAGCTGGTCAATCACCAGCTTGAGCCGGTCACGGGCAAAGTCCGGTTTGGCAGCATAATCCGCCAGCACTTTTTGCAATAGCGGATCGGACTCAGTCTGGGCCTTGGCTTGCAGTTCGGCTTCAGTATAGGACTGGCACTGTTCAAAATAACGTAGGGTTTCAACCAGACGTGCACGAATCCGGCTTTTCAGCTCGGCCGCGGCGGCACGGGTAAAGGTGGTCGCCACCACCTGATGGGGTAAATAGGCTTCCAGAAAAATCCGCACAATCAGGCTGGATAAGGTATAGGTCTTGCCGGTGCCAGCCGAAGCTTCAATCCAGTGCAGCCCCTTGAACTGCATGTCGGTAATGGGCTGGAAAGATAGTGGCGAAGAATGTGGAGTAGCGGCCATCATTTACTCCTCAAGCGTCTGCTGGTGCCAGAAAATCGGCTGGTATAAATCATAGGAAAACTGTTCACAGGCATGCGCCAATAATAAACTGGCATCCTGCTCCTGCAAAATAAACTGCCAGTCACGATGATGCTTGCAGGCTTCGTTGTCGGCCACCGAAAAGGCACTAAACTGGCCCGAATCATTCCAGTCCTTATACAGCCCCTCCAGATCTTTCAGCTGCATACGCTGTTCGGCATCGGGTTCCCATTCATGCTGCTTGCCTTTTTCCGCCACTTTCAGCAGCAAGGCTGATGGCAGTACCAAGGGCTGGCGCTGGCCATAGTCCCAAGCCTTAAACCAGTGTTCCAGCCACTGTCTGGCCTGATTGGAACTGACCCCTTCACAGCAGACGGTATCATCGCTAAATACCACAATCCGCTGATGCTGCTGGCCGCCATCACCCAGATTCAGATAGGCCAGCCAGAGCAGATATTCCAGCCAGAGTGCGGTACGGCGTTTGGCACGCGCACTGGACGCTTCCAGACTAACCCAGCGCTCGGCGCCCTGTTTTGGCAGGGTCAGGCGGATGTGCAAGTCAGGACGCACTTTCCAGACCTGTCGGGTGATAGTCGTTTCACTCGGTGCATAGTGCTGCAAGCGGGCCTGTAGCTGCTGCTGTTCGACCAGACTCATGGTCCAGCTGCCTTCACGAATTTTGCCAATCGGCAGGCGGTCTTGTAACAGTGCCGGATCGGGCGTATCGTGCTGCTGTTTCAGAAAATCGCGGATGGTATAGCGACCCAAACCATCCAGCAATAACGGCTCGGCCTGATCGCTGCGCTGTTCCGGACGTAGGTTTTCCACCCCGACACTTTTTAAATACAGCCGCGCCGGGAAAATCATGTCCTGAATCCATTGCTGGCTGTCCAGCACCTGCAAATCCTGAGTCAATAAAGGATAAGGCTGATTGGCCCAGTGACTGCGCTGCCCACCCGGCTGACGGATCTGCTGTGCCACTGCATACCACTGGTCCTGAAAGCGGATGATCTCGCTGGATTCAAAACCGAGCGGATCAAACGGCTGTAAACGGTGCACACAGTACAGCTGACGCAACTGCTCCGGCACCTCAATCCCGTCAATACTCACGGTCTGGTTCAGCGCAGACTCGGGCTGCGGCGCGGCAACAATCAGCGCCAGATGCTGAATCAGCTCCTGCAAGATGCTGGACGGATCACGCACCTGCCCATCATTGACATCAAAACCGTTATAAAACAGCCAGACCTTGTCCTGCGCCAATAGCAGTGCATCCAAAAATGCACCCTGATCATCTTCCAGACGCGAGCGGTCACCCAGTTGCGGTTTCAGCAACTGCATTAAATCGAATGGCAGCTGCACATTACGATTCGGGAATTTGCCACTGTCCAGATTCAGCATCACCACCAGTTTATACGGCAGTGGACGCAGCTGGCCCAGCTGGCAAAAGGTAATCTGGCCGCTTGGTTCGGCCTGTTCCAGTTGTGCTGCCAGCTGTGCTTCAATTTCTTCCAATATATACGGCAAAGGCAGACTTAAGGCCGCCAGTGCATGCCGGTCCTGCTCATCATAATAGCTGGCCAAAGTCAGCATACGGTATTGCTTTTTAATGATTTTATAGACGTTTTCCAGCGCGGTGACACCAGCTGCGCTAAACTCGTCAATGTCTTGCATTAAGCGTTTTAGCCACTGTTCGGCCCGCGTGTTCTCGCCGCGTTCATGCGCAATCATCCAGTGCCGGCGCTCGGCCAGGTCCTGATAAATCTGGATCAGTTTGGCAATCAGTTCAAAATCGGCCGGCATTACCTCGGCAAAACACAGCGTATCCTGAAACAGGGTATGTTCCGGAATGGCCAGCCCCAGCGCCAGACGATCCAGCGCAAATTTAAAGCTGAAGCGATAATCCTGATCATCGGCGCTTAGGCTGCGCTGCAAATGCTCGGCATCAAAACCGCGTTTAAAACCGGCAGCACTGAGTAGCTCCAGCAGACGCTCCAGCTGGGCAATGTCCAGCTCATAACGCTGCAAACTGGCCGCTAGCCCGAGCCAATCGGCAAATTCATCCAGACTAAAGCGGCCCTGTAACAGACGAATCCGGCCAGCCACGGCGCGCCAGGCATTGCTGACATCCAGCTGGCTGACCCCGGCAATCTGAATTGGCAAATACACGCCGTGCTGGGCCAACCGGCTACTGTCATGTAAGGGATTGCCCAGATCACGCGCACTCGGTGGCGGCGCAAAGACACTGCGGATTAAAGGCTCAATCTCTTTTAAATTCGGACTTAAAACCAGAATATCGCTTGGCCGGCGCGGCTGCTCTTTCGTGCCTTGCGACAGCCAGTGCAACAGCTGGTCTTTTAACACTTCCAGCTGACGCAGACTGGAATGGCAGACATGAATCTGGATGGAATCATCATGCTGCTCTAAAGCATATTGATGCGCGGCCGGTTCATTTAAATACAGGATATCGGCCTGCAGCTTGCCCAATAAGCTGGGCTGATAGTCATCAATAAACAGATCGGCCCACACGCCTTCTTCACCGGAAGATAAGGCAGAGAGTAAGGAGAAATGATCGCGTGCCTGCTTGCCCAGACGGGTCAGCAAGGGATGACGCGACTCACGGTTCTGGGCATTAAAATGCAGAGTAAACTGCTCGAAAAACTGAGCAATCTCGGCGTCATTGGCCTGTGGATGCTGCGCCAGAAAACGCTGTTTCACCCGCGCATCATAACGTGCCTTCCAGTTCGGATCGACACTGTCGGCCCAGTATTCCTGTGAAGGGTTATAATGCAGGATAAAAATTTCAATGTACTGACCTAAACGGCGCAGGAACTGTAACTGCTGCGGCGGCAAGTCCAGCAAGGTAAATACCACCAGCTGTTTCGGTAATTTGCGTAGCGCCTTGCCCGGCTGCTCCGGACTGCCCAGCGCCTGCCAGAACAGCTGGTCAATCTGCTGCATCTGCTCAAAATCTTCATGAAAAACTGCCTGCCACAGCCAGCGCTGCCACGCCTCCAGTTCTTCTGCCTGCTGCAGCATAAAGCCCAACACTTCGCTGTCGGTTTTAAAGAACATCTGCTCCAGATCAAGGGCCTGATCACGGCCCCATTGCATCAGCCAGTTGGTCGGACAGCGGCACTGCTCGCCACAGCCTTTCTGGCAATGCCCACGATAAGTCATATAGTGGCTAAACAGTTTGGATACCTGTTCGGCCACCCAGTACAGCATGCTCTGTTTTTTCAGCTGGCGTTCCAGCGGCTGTTCCAGCCGGTCGGCACTGGCATAAATCCGCTGGATAATCGGAAACAGCGCATGGCTGGTTGCTAGCGGATTCTGTTCCGGCTGAATAAATTCTTTTAGCGCCTGAAATACGCGCCATTTAATGATAATTCGTGGAATATTGGCTTGACGGACCAAGTCTTTCTGATCGTGCAGCACCCATTGATAGGCACTCCACTGGAAACCGCGAATCCGGTGATGAAACTCGGTATTGGCACAGATGCTTTGATGTTCGGCCAGACGTTGGGTTAACCAGGCTTCCACCGCAGGGGACGGCACAATAAAGTGCTGGGTTTTTAATACCTCCAGCGGATGCGCTGCAGGTTTACGGACTGTCTTCAGCATCGCCTCGACCAGTACATCGACACGCTGACTTTGAATGACATGAATCCCCATAACGCTCTACCCTGTTAAACTTTTGCCATGATATCTACAAAACCATAAAGATTCATTACTATACTTTTGCAGTTGCCTATGTCACTTTTAGCTCATGGTTCGATTCAAAAATGCTTTGAAATACGTACCTTAATAGTGCTTCAATAAAAAAATCGATACACCGCTTAAGGTATTTAATATTATGAAAATAGACAAGATTCCCAACTCGATTGACCCCAATTTAAATTTAGAGCAAGTTCGTGCTGACTGTCTGGAGCTGGTCAAAAAACGGGCCTACGTGTCCGCAGGCGCGGCGGTCATTCCGGTTCCATTTTTAGATGTCGTGATTGACGTCGGTATTTTGTCACAACTGATTCCTGAAATTAATGCCCGTTTTGGTCTGTCGCCGGAACAGGTCAGTGTCTATGACCCCGAAACCAAGCAGATTCACTGGCAGGAACTGCGTAAACGCGGCATTGAATTTTCCGGCCTGGTGGTGGCACGTACCGCCGTCAAAAAATCATTGAACAATGTTGCCGCGAAAGTGATCACGAAGCAAGTCACCAAATTTATTCCTTTAGGCGGACAGCTGGTGGCGGCCAGCCTGGGCTATTTTGTCATGAAGAAAGTCGCCGAAGCGCATGTGGAAGAAAGCTATAAGATTGCCAAAGGCATCCAGCAGAAACAGACCCAGGTGGTCAATGGCTAAGCCTTTTTCCTCAATCTGATGCCGGTCCAGTGACCGGCATTTTTATAGCGGATTCATGCCTGTTTGCTGCCGGCTTAATCAGCTTTCAGCTGTTTTAAGATGGTTTTCAGCACTTCAATCCGGGCACTGTTTTTATCATTGGTGGCAATAATATGCCACGGCGCATCCTCGCTGCTGGTATGGGCAAACATATCGGCTGCGGCATTTAAATAATCATCCCAGCGATTCCGGTTCCGCCAGTCTTCCTCGGTAATTTTAAAGCGTTTATGTGCAGTCTGTTCACGCGCTTTAAAACGCTGTTCCTGCTCATCTTTGCTAATCGCCAGCCAGAACTTGATAATCACGGTCTGATGCTCGGTTAAATCCTGTTCAAAGCGGTTAATTTCCGCATACGCGCGTTGCCATTCCAGGTCACTGGCAAAACCTTCAATCCGTTCCACCAGTACCCGACCATACCAGGAACGGTCAAAAATACAGATTTTTTCTTCTGGTTGCAGCTTGGTCCAAAAACGCCATAAATAAGGCCGGCGTAATTCATATTTTTCCGGTGCGCCAATGGTATAAATTTCGTATTCACGCGGATCCAGCTTTTTCACAATCCGTTTAATTGCGCCGCCTTTGCCGGCTGCATCCATCCCTTCAAACACAATCACCACGTTGCGGTCATCAAAACGCAAGGCATCGGCCACTTTGCGGCTGAGTTTTTTGAGTTCGGCTTTATAGTCGCCCTCATCCAGCGCGGCATTGTCCGGATTGAGCAAGGCCTCGGGAATCGGCGCCTGCTGCCAGCTCTGCTCAACAGTTTTCGGATGCTCCGGGCAATCTTTAAAAGCCTGTAATACATGCTGGGCAAACTGCTGGTCACGCAGCTGCTCATCTTCACCATCAATAATAATCCAGTCATCGGTAAAACGCTGGCGCAGCTTTTGCAAGGTGTCGTACTGTTTCTTGTTGCGCCAGTCGAGGCCATTCATCTTGTGCCAGCGCACTTCGCTCGGGTCCATCTCGTTCAGGCGTTTTTGCAGGGTTTTCCAGGACAGGTCAAACCAGATCTTGACCACATCGACCTGGTTATTTTTTAAATCCTGTTCAAAGGCCCGAAAACGCTGCACATACTCATCAAACAGGCTGTCATCAAAGGGCTTCGAGACATGGGTGGCACTGCTGAGCAGATCGCTATACCAGTTGCCAAACAGAATCATGATCTGCCCTTCGGCCGGAATAAAACGGGCATAGGGCTGCCAGAAACTGGTTTTGAAATCAAACAGGTGTGCGGCATCGGCCTTCACATGCAAATAACGCGGATCGACCCATTCACGCAGCTGTTTCACCGCCTCGCCTTTGCCGGCCAGCTCAATGCCGCTGACCAGAATCACCAGACTTTTGGCATTGCTCTGACCGCGGCTGTCTTTTAGGGCATATTGTGCTTCAATCAGCTCGACAGACAGCTGATCTTCATCCATTAACTGAAATTCTGTTTGCGGGTTCTGCTCGGTCATAGGCACACACTCTTGTTTTATTGTTCCGTTCAGTATAACCAGCCTGCTGGCCGGGCGGCTGATGATTTTGTATAGCGCGTCTGTCTGATTTTGTCTATTTCTAGTGCAAACTGACCCGATGATCCTGAATCTGTCACTAATTTGTCATGGCCTGTGCATGTAACTGGCTTTAGAATGCCGCTTAAGTCAAAACAATTGAGACGCTCCATGTCCAAACTTGCGGTTTTAGATGACCTTTTAGAACTTTATAATCAATTTGAATATCATCGCCAGCCGGAAATTTTCACACGTTTGCAGGAAGTGCAGCTGTGGCAGAAACAGCGCATGCAACGCACCCATGCCCCGCATTTTGCCGAAAAAAATAATATGCTGATGGCCGAATATTTTCTAAACCGTTTATACGGCGGCCCCGATTTTGATGCGCTGGCCGGACAGATTGCGCGCCTGACCAAATACGCACATAAAGCAGAAAAACTGATTCCGGAAAATGCCATTAAAACCGGCACCTCCGGGGTGGCCCTGGCCATTTTAGCGGTGCAGCTGGATGAACAGGTTGCCATTCAGCTGTTAAAGGATTATCCGGCGCAGACGCCATTGACCGACGAGATGATGCGCCTGACCTATTTAAAGCTCGATCAGGGCAGCGCGCGTTTAAAACAGCTGGACATGCTGGATGAACTGGGCAAAAGCCTGGACAAATACATGCGCTCCTTTATGGTTTATACCGCCTTTAAAATGTGTAAAGGCGCCGCGCATAAATATAATTTCGATATCATGTACGAGTTTATGCAAGATGGTTTTGTGGCCATGAAACCGCTGAAATCTGCAGAAAAATTTGTCCGCGAATTTACCGCAGTTGAACGCCAGATTATTGACAAAGTGCATCGGGGAGATCCGCAGCCCTTTCAATAAAGCCACATAATTTTTTGCATGTGATGGCCAAAATTTGGTACAAAAACAGCAGTAAAACGAATATGCATTCACGTTCATCAGGATAACAATTCAATTTTCTGTATTTTATTCCTGACAATTGCAGGCCGATGACTGTACAACGCCTAAGAATCTGTCATCATGCTTGCACTGCCACATCAACCCGATTTTCATGTTAGGAGTGACACTATGTCTAATGAAGAGCAAAAGCCTACCCATCCAGAAACGGCAACCAACACAGACAAAGTGAGCCCATTCTTAACCTCGCCATTACCGGAAGGTGCACCACAAGGTCAGCAGCAGTCTCTAGAACAGCGCCTAACCGATACTCCGGTAACGGGCAGCATTCCAAAATACAACCTGCCACGTGGCGCCAATACCGGTAATGTCGGCGCGACCACGCACTTTGGCTACCAGACCGTAAACAGCGAAGAAAAAGCCCAGAAAGTGGCGGAAGTGTTCCATTCGGTGGCCAGCAAATACGACATCATGAATGACCTGATGTCTTTTGGTATTCACCGTTTATGGAAACGCTTTGCGATTAACATGTCGGGTGTGCGTCGTGGCCAGCACGTACTGGATATTGCGGGCGGTACCGGCGACCTGGCCAAAGTTTTTAGCCGTGAAGTTGGTCCAAGCGGCCATGTGGTCCTTTCAGATATTAATGAATCGATGCTGAATGTCGGTCGTGACCGTCTGATTGATGCCGGCTGTACCAATGTCGATTTCGTCCTGGCCAATGCTGAAACACTTGAACCTTTTGCTGACAACAGCTTTGACCTGGTGACCATTTCTTTCGGTTTACGTAATGTGACCGATAAAGATGCTGCACTGCAAGCCATGTACCGCGTGCTTAAGCCAGGCGGCCGTTTACTGATCTTGGAATTCTCAAAACCGGTATTTGAACCGTTCTCGAAACTGTACGACCTGTACTCGTTCACTGCACTGCCAATCATGGGCAAACTGGTGGCGAATGATTCTGAAAGCTATAAATATCTGGCGGAATCAATCCGTATGCACCCAGACCAGCGCACCCTAAAAGGCATGATGGAAAATGCCGGCTTCCAGAACTGTGACTACCACAACCTGACCGGTGGTATTGTGGCGGTGCACCGCGGTTTTAAACTCTAATTCCGAAAAGGACACTGCTATGTGGTCGATTCTGGCCTTAGGTGCCGTTGAACGATGCATCCATCATGTCATTAATCTGGATGCGATTACCCGCATCCAGCTGAACCAGCTACAGGGCAAAACCCTGCGCGTGGTGATGGATGCGCCGCAACTGTCGGTAGATGTATTTTTTGATGAAAACAAGGTGCGTCTGGAGCCGACCGTTACCGGACAGGCAACCCAACCGTCTATTTTCGAGCAGCGCCCGTTTGAGCGCGAACAGCAGCTCAGTGAAGCCACCGCCACCTTGCAGATCAAGAATGTGGTGGAACTGCTGAAACTGCTGCTGGCCGATGATGTCGGCACCATTCCGGTACAAGGCGACTATAAGCTGCTACAGGACATCCAGCGTATTATCGAGCAGGCCGAACCCGATCTGGCCGCGCATCTGTCGCCATGGGTTGGCCCGACACTGGCACATGAGCTGGGTAAAATCCAGCTGGCGCCCAAGCAGCTGAAAAAAACCTTGCAAAGTCAGCTGTTTTTCGCCGAAGATGCCCTGAAAGAAGATTCCGGCCTGTTTGCACCGCGCTGGCAAATGGATGATCTGCAACAGGATACCCGCATCCTGAACCAGAATATCGACCGCGTAGAGGCCAAGATTCAACAGCTCCGCAAGCAGCTTGAAGACACTCCAGATTCACACGACTAGGTAAAGAGATTTATGATTCCGCACGTTTCACGTTTAATCGAACTTTGGCGTATTGCTGCGCACTATAGACTCGACACGTTGTTCCCTGCGGAAGAATTACCAGAAAAAGCCCGCCATATTCTGAGTCTGATCCGGATGCATCCGGCGGCCTGGTCCAGTAAGGAACGGAAAAATCCGCTCAAGCTGAAACAGGCCCTGGAAGATATGGGACCGCTGGCGATTAAACTCGGTCAGCTGTTATCGACCCGTCGTGACCTGATTCCACCTGAAGTATTACAGCAGCTGGTCTTGCTGCAGGACCGGGTCAAACCCTTTGGTTCCGATGTCGCGCAAATGCGGATTCAGGAATCCTTAAAGGCCGATGTCAACACCCTGTTCGCGCGTTTTGATGAGCAGCCGCTGGCAGCTGCTTCAATTGCCCAGGTGCATACCGCTGCCCTGCACGATGGCCGCGAAGTGGTGGTCAAAGTCACCCGTCCTAATATCCGCCAGCAGATTCTGCAGGATTTTGAAATTCTGCAATGGCTCGGCCATTTTCTGGAAAAACGTCTTGAAGCGGCACGCGCGCTGCATTTATCTGAAATTATTCAGGACTATCGCCAGATTATCCTGAAAGAACTCGATCTGACCTTAGAAGCCGATAATACCCGCCGTATGCGTCATTACTTCACCGGCTCCAGCATGATGTATGTGCCGGAAGTGTATATGGACAGCAAAGATGTGATGGTGGCCGAGCGGATTACCGGGGTGCCAATTTCCGATGTGGCCACCTTTGACCGTCTGGGTATGGACCGCGCCGATCTGGCACAAAAAGGTCTGACCATCTTCTTTACCCAGGTGTTCCGCGACAACTTCTTCCATGCCGACATGCACCCGGGCAATGTGTTTGTAGAAACTATCAATCCGCAAAACCCGCGCTTTATTGCGCTGGACTGCGCGATTATGGGCGAGCTGTCCAAGCACGATCAGATGACCGTAGCGCGCATGTTACTGGCAGTCATGAACAGCGACTTTATGCAGCTGATCCAGATTGTGCATCAGGCCGGCTGGATTCCACCGGGCACTGATCAGGATGCTTTGGCACGTGAAATGCGCCGTACGGTAGGACCGATGGTCTCCAAACCCATGCATGAGCTGGACTTTGCCGGCATTCTGATTGAAGTGATGGATATTGCCCGCCGTTTCCATCTGGAAATTCCTCCACAGTTAATGCTGCTGCTCAAAACGCTGGTGCATGTTGAAGGTCTAGGCACCGATCTGTATCCAGAACTGGATATCTGGAGTCTGGCCAAACCAATCCTCACCGATTGGGTCAAGGCACAAATGAATCCGCAGAAAAACCTGAAAGAGCTGGGACAAAAAATTCCGGACCTACTGTTGGGTGCGCAGGATTTACCGACCCTGATGATCGACAGCTTAAACGGCCTGAAAAACCAGTCGGCCTGGCATGCCAAACAGCTAAATGAACTGCAAAGCATGCGTCTGCAAATGGAGCATCAGCAAAAACGCAGCTGGATTTTTGGTAGCGTAATGGCGATTCTGCTATCGATTGCGATTATTTCACCGTGGTTTGTCTCAGTCATTCTGATTGTGCTGGCCAGTATTCTGGCAGTCTGGCGCGTGGCCAAATAAGGCGAAATGGGCGAAGTTGCGTGAAGCCTTATATCCCCCATTATTTAAACCGGTCACATGACCGGTTTTTTATGCCACGCTATTGCAGACCACATGCCGGATGACTGAGCAGTCAGAGAGTGAACATTCCTGCCCTTGTCAGCCTTGGTCACTGGCCTAAAATACAGACAACTGTTTATTTTTCTGCCTGACCATGATCCAGATTCTGCAAAAACGTCCACCTGCCCTCACCCTTCGTGCCGGTCATCTGGCCCGGCAGCTGATTGCCGAGCAGGGCCTACAACCCGATCAGGTCGATATGATTCCGGGTGCTGCCGGTGGTCCAAAAGGTATTGGTATTCAGGGACTGGATCAGGCCATTTTTGGCGAGTTTTTGCCGCAGTCAGCGCAGCGCCGCACCCTGATTGGTTCTTCAATTGGCAGCTGGCGTTTTGCCAGCATTCTGGCCTGGGGCGCCAAAGCAGGTACCGAACGGCTGGCAGACTTATATACCAATCTGAGCTTTCATAAAAAAATGTCACGGCAGGACGTCAGTCATGTCTGCCGCGATATGCTGTTGAATCTGGTCGATGGCAAGGCACAGCAGCTGGTCGATCATCCGGATTATCATCTGACCGTGCTCTCGGTAAAAGCGCAGCACATTTTCCAGAGTGACCGTGCACTGGCCCTACTGGCCTCGGTGGCTGGTATTGTCAGCAGCAATGCACTGGCGCGCAAACACAACCGCCTGTTTATGCAGCGCGTGATCAGCCAGCCAGCTCAAGGCAACCAGTTTCAGGTGCAGGATGATTTCTTTACCCATTATCATGCGCTAACGCCGGACAATGTCACCAGCTGGCTGATGGCTTCGGCCTCAATTCCGGGCGTGATGTCCGCAATTCGGGATATTCCGGAAGCGCCGGGCAGCTACCGCGATGGCGGCCTGATTGACTATCATATTGACCTGCCGTTTCAGAGTCAGGGACTGGTGCTGTATCCGCATTTTACCGATAGCATTACCCCAGGCTGGTTCGACAAAATGCTGAAACACCGCAAAGCCAATCCGGACAATCATGCACGAACCCTGCTGATTTCACCATCAGCCGAATATTTACAGTCTTTACCCTTGGGCCGCCTACCCGACCGTAAAGACTTTAATTTAAAAGGCATGGATCAGGCACAGCGTATTCAGCTCTGGAAACAATGTATTGCGGAAAGTCAGCGCCTGGGCGATGAATTTTTAGAACTGGTTGAAAAGCAGTGTTTACCAGAGGTGTTACAGCCGCTTTAAATGGGGAGATGAATGAGCAGGATGGTGGTAACATCCTGAGCAAAAATAGGCAAAGATTTTTTCCTGCAAGCCGGTCAGATACCGTACACTATAGCGTTTGCGCACTGGCGTAAATCTCGTTTTTCTGAACAAATTTTGGTGACATACTCATGAATAACTTGCAATGGCTCGATGAAGTAAAATTTAACGAACAGGGATTAGTGCCAGCCATTGCACAGCATCATCAAACCGGTCGGGTGTTGATGGTGGCCTGGATGAACCGCGAAGCGCTGGCCTTAACCGCAGAAAAAAATCAGGCGGTGTATTTTTCCCGTTCACGCAACAAACTCTGGCACAAAGGTGAAGAATCCGGTCACTTCCAGACGGTGCATGAAATCCGTCTGGACTGCGATGCTGATGTGATTATCCTGCAAATTGAACAGCATGGCGGCATTGCCTGCCATACTGGCCGTGAATCCTGCTTCTATCGCAAACTGACTCCGAATGGCTGGGAAATTGTTGATGCGCAGCTAAAAGACCCGAATGCGATTTATGGCGAGAAGTCCAGCAATCCGCACACCTTGGCCATGAATGCCTCCACTGCGCAATCTGAACAGGTCGAAATTCTGAGCTATTTAGGCAAAATGATGGCTGAACGTAAAGCCGCCGATCCGGATTCTTCGTATGTGGCCAAGCTGTATCACAAAGGCCTGAACAAGATTCTGGAAAAAGTTGGTGAAGAAAGCGTAGAAACTATTCTGGCAGCCAAGGAATATCAGGCTGCAGCTTATGAAGACAATAAAAATGACCTGATCTATGAAGTGGCTGACTTATGGTTCCACAGTCTGGTCATGCTCGGCTATTTCAATCTGGACCCGCAACTGATTCTGAATGAACTGGCACGCCGTCAGGGCTTATCCGGTCTGGTGGAAAAAGCCAACCGTACTCAGGCTTAAGCTGTCGCCCTGTGTCTGAGCTGAAGAAACCGACCGCCACCTATGAGCAGGCCACTGCCATTGATAACGCACGTCTGGGTAAATCCTTCAAGGTGATTGCCTATGCCGGCACAGGGAAAACCACCACCTTGCAGATGATCAGTGAAGCCATGCCGGAGCGGCGTGGCATGTATCTGGCCTTTAACAAATCCATTGCCGCAGAAGCGCAACACAAGTTTCATCGCAATGTCGATTGTCGCACCTTTCACTCGCTGGCCTTTCGTAGTGTTCCACGTGGAGTCACCGACAAACTGCGCCTGCCGCGCCTGAGTCCGAGTTTTATTGCCAAGGAATATCGTCTCGAGCCAATTACCCTGCGCCGGATGATGGGTGGCCGCTATGAAAAATATGTGCTGATGCCTTCACGGCTGGCCAGTCTGGTGGCCAATGCGGTCGGCTATTTCTGCTCGACCAGCTCGCAATATCCGGCACCACGGCATATTCAGGCACCGAACTGGCTGCACCCTGATGATGCCGAGCTGCTGCAAAAACATTTGTATCCGGCAGTGGAACGGCGCTGGCTGGAATCAATTGATCCGAACCATCAGGCCGGAATCGGTCATGATATTTACCTGAAACTGTGGGCGCTGTCGGAACCGAATATTCCGGCCGATTATGTGCTGTTTGATGAAGCGCAAGATGCCGACCCGTTAATGCTGGGGATTCTGCTCAAACAGCGTAACACCCAGGTGATTTATGTGGGCGATGCCCATCAGCAGATTTATGCCTGGCGCGGTGCCATCAACGCCATGCAGCAACTGCCTTTGCCGGAGTCGCGTTTAACCACCTCATTCCGTTTTGGTCCGGACATCGCCATGACCGCCAATGCCATTCTCGGCGGTTTAAATGAAACTGTGCCGCTGCTCGGCAACCCGGATTTACATTCCAAAGTGGTGAACAAGCCGCATACCAAACAGCGTGATGCCATTTTATGCCGCACCAATGCCCGGGCGATGGAATTGCTGCTGGCCGGTCTGGTACATGGTGACAAGGTCAGCCTGCAGGCCGATCATGTCAAACTGAACCGCTTTGTCGATGCCGCCAGTATGCTGAAACAGGGCCGCCGCGTCACCGATGTGCCGGAACTGGCCTGGTTTAACTCCTGGCACGATGTACATGAATATTGCGAAACCAATGAAGGCAGCGACATTAAGCCGCTGGTAAAACTGGTGGATGATCATGGTACCGATCCGCTGAAAAAGGCGCTGGCCAAAATCACCCCGATTGGTCAGGCGGACTATATTATTTCAACCGCGCACAAAGCCAAAGGGCTGGAATGGGACCGCGTGCATCTGGAAGATGACTATCAGTTCAAGGTCAATGAACGTGATCATAAAATTAGTGATGAAGAGTTACGATTACTGTACGTGGCCTGCACACGTGCTAAAGTAAGCTTAAATATCCATCATATTTACGATCTGGTGCAACAGCTGAAACAGCAGATGCCGGTGTCCTTGCGTAAGGCGGTGGGTTAAAGCATGCAGGTGACCCATGAAAATTCAGTCTGTCCAGTTCAAGCACATCACCCACTTTACCGACCTTCAGCTACAACTGCATCCGCAGCAACAGCCTGTGGCCTTAATTCTGGGCAATCAGAGTTCCGGTAAAACCTCGCTACTGCGCTTCACCTATCAGGCACTGACCTGGTTTGCTGCCCGTTATAAAGATTTACGCACCTCGGGACTGGTCATGCTTGATCAGGACATTATGCACACCCGGCTGCAGTCCAAAATTGATCTGTGCGTGTGTTTTCCCAAAGACATTGGCAGCCTGCCGGAAAGCAGCGATGCCCAGCAGCAGGACCGTCAGTGCTGCGACTGGCAGCTGTACAAAACCCTGAACAGCAACGGCGTCGGGGTCAGCAAGGCTGAAACCCAGAAACTAGAAAAAATGGTCAGCCTGTACCAGCAGGCGGTAAAACAGGACCCGCTACAAGGCCTGCCATTAATTGCCTATTATCCGGCCGAACGTTTTGTCAATGAAGTCAATCTGCTGAGTAAAAACAATCCGCTGATTTTTCAGGCTGCACATGCCTATGAAATTTCTGCTATCCCCTTCACCACCTTTACACGTTTTTTTGAGTGGTTCCGGGAAATTTCCGATATTGAAAACGCCCAGAGCGCCCAGCTGATTGAACAGTTATTACATCCGCAGCATCCCGACGCAGAACCTCCACGGCGTGACAAACTGATGCAGGCACATGCCCAGATGCACGCGCCAAGTCTGCAGGCCCTGCGCGATGCACTACAGATTGTACTGCCAGAACTGAGCCAGATTTATCTACAATATCATCCAAAACTGCAATTAATGGTCACCTATCAGGGCAAAACCCAGCTCTATCAGCAGCTGTCCAACAGTATCCGCAACTGGATTGCACTGGTCGGAGATATTGTGCGGCGTTTATGTCTGCTCAATCCCTATAGTCTGTATCCGACTCTAGAAGGCGACGGCATTCTGCTGATTGATCAGGTCGATCATCAGCTCGATCAGGATATGGCCTCGGTAATTCTGGCACGTTTGCATCAGGCTTTTCCGGCACTGCAGATTATTGCCACCGGTAACCGCACGGCACTCTTGGAAAATGCCGAAGACTATCAATGTTTAAGACTGGATCAGCAGCAATTGCATCCAATTCATTTGCAACCGGTGCAGGAACAGCTGGACGCTATTTATGCCCAGTTTATGCAGACTGAAGTCAGCAGCAGCGATGAAAGCCTGAGTGAAGCGGTACAGGAGCCCACCAGCGTAGATGACATCTATCAGCAGATTCAGCAGCAACTGAGTGCCGAACAGCAGGAAGCCTTGCTGAAACGGCTGCAAAATGATGATGACACCTCGACCCCGCATCCGTTGCCTTAAATACGGCTTTGAATAGAGGGGAATATCGGAAAATCAGCCAAAAAAATCCGGTCTGATCTAACAATTTCATCCTGAAAAAAGTTCGGCGGCGTATAATGTCTGCCGTGTGCGCAAAAACAAATTGATGTTGTTTTATTCATGTAATAAAATCAATCAGATTTATATTTTTATAGTAAAATCCGATTTTCTATAAGTTTCTCAAGTTGCGCAACACAACTTGTTTATTTAGACATAATTCTATTTTTCGGCTTTCAAGATTGAGTATTTTGGACTGCTCCTTGCATTCCTGTAATCCTTGAAAGATAAGATTCACCCTTAGGTTTTGAACCTATCAAGACAATGGATACGAGTGTGCTATCGATTATTATATTGCTACCGCTGGTACTTGGCACAACCCTTGTCTCGTGGCTGAAGCAATTCTCGCGCGGGGTAACGGCTTTAGGGGCGATAGGAGTCAGTTTAAGCAGTCTGATCCTGTTACTGACTCAAGCAAAGGATGTCTTTAATGGCGCCACCATCATTCAGTCATGGTCGTGGCTACCCCAGTTAGGGATTGATTTAAGCTTTCGCCTGGATGCTTTAGGTTTATTATTTTCTTTGCTGATTACCGGTATCGGTACCCTCATCTTTATTTATGCTTATTATTATTTAAGCCCCAAAAACTCCCTCAGCAAACTGTATCTCCTGCTCATGCTGTTTATGGCAGCCATGCTCGGGATTTCATTGTCGAATAACCTGATTATCCTGCTGGTGTTCTGGGAACTGACCAGTATTTCCTCCTTCCTGCTGGTGGGTTACTGGAGCAATTACGAAGCGGCTCAACGCGGCTCACGTATGGCCCTGACCATTACCGGCATGGGTGGCTTGGCTATGCTCGGTGGTTTTGTCCTGCTCGGACAGATCACCGGCACCTATGAGCTAGACCAGATTCTGACCATGACCGATCAGATTCAAAGCCATGCGCTGTTTGTACCCAGTTTATTGCTGATTTTACTCGGCGCCTTTACCAAAAGTGCCCAGTTCCCGTTCCATTTCTGGTTGCCGAATGCCATGGCGGCACCAACGCCGGTATCGGCCTATCTGCACTCCGCGACCATGGTGAAAGCCGGGATTTTCCTGCTGGCACGTCTGCTGCCAATTTTTGCCGGCGCAGCGCTGTACCATAATCTGGTGACCTTTGTTGGTCTGTTTACCCTGTGTATCGCGGCTTTCTTTGCCATTTTCAAAGAAGATCTGAAAGGTCTGCTGGCCTATTCCACCATCAGCCATTTGGGCCTGATTGTCTGCCTGCTCGGGATTGGTTCTCCGCTGGCCGTGGCTGCAGCCATTTTCCATATTATCAACCACGCCACCTTTAAAGCGGCACTGTTCATGATTGCCGGGATTATTGACCATGAATCCGGCACCCGTGATTTACGCAAACTGAGTGGCTTATGGCAGCTGTTACCGTTTACCGGTACGCTGACCATGATTACGGCTGCGTCGATGGCAGGTGTGCCTCTGTTCAACGGCTTCCTGTCCAAAGAAATGTTCTTTACCGAACTGCTGGCCAATTTAAGCGGACCGGTGGTGGTGATCTCGGCAATTGTCGCGACACTGGCCGGTATTTTTGCCGTGGCCTATTCGGTGCGCTTAGTGCATGGCGTGTTCTTCGATGGCCCGATTGGCAAAGACGTACCCAATAAAGATGCACATGAACCGCCAATGGGCATGCGCGCACCGGCCCTGATTCTGGCGATTTTATGTATTGCTGTCGGCCTGTTCCCTGCCCTGCTGGTTGAGCATCTGGTCAATAGCACCACCCGTGCCAGTACCCAGCTGATGAATTTTGAAGGCACCCATCTGGCCATCTGGCACGGCTTTAACCTGCCATTGCTAATGAGTGTGATTGCGCTGGTGGGCGGTCTGGTGATGTATTTTGCCCTGGCCAAAGGCGGCCGTATCCGCGAGATTGATCTTGATCCGGCATTGGGCCGCTTACAGGGACGGGTGTTATTTGACCTGTTCTTAAAAGGCCTATTGCTGAACTCGCGCCGCTTTAAACGCCTGACCGAAAACGGCTCCCTACAAAGTTATCTGTTCTGGATTCTGGTGTTTACCATTGCACTGGTGTCGGTGCCGCTGCTGAATCAGGGGATTGGTACCGGTACGCGTGAGCTGACCCAGGCACCTGCAATTGCCATTGTCTTGTGGCTGCTGTTATTCAGTGCCTGCTGGATGATGCTGTGGTTCCATCATGAACGGATTAAAGCTGTCCTGATCAGTGGCGCCGTCGGTCTGGTGGTAACCATGATCTTTGTAACCCTGTCGGCTCCGGATCTGGCTCAAACCCAGATTACCGTCGATGTGGTGACCACCGTCTTGTTACTGATGAGCCTGTCGCTGCTGCCACAATTAACCCCGTATGAATCAAGCAGCACCCGCCGCTGGCGCGATGCCGGGATTGCAATTCTGGCCGGTGCTGGTATTAGCTGGCTGGCTTGGTTAATCATGACCCGTGATCACAACTCGATTTCATGGTTCTTTAATCAGCAGTCAATTCCACTGGGCGGCGGTACCAACGTGGTCAACGTGATTCTGGTCGACTTCCGTGGTTTCGATACCTTCGGCGAAATTACCGTACTCGGTATTGCTGCCATTGGCGCCCTCTGCCTGATGGATGGGATGCGTGCCCACGGCACCACCATGACGCAGGGCCTGACCTATCGTTTTAACCCATCTCCACTGATGCTGCGCATGACCGCTTCCTGGATTTTACCGGTGGCCTTAGTGGTCAGCCTGTATATTTTCCTGCGCGGGCACAATCTGCCAGGCGGTGGCTTTATTGCCGGACTGGTCACATCAATGGCACTGATCATTCAGTACATTGCCATTGGTCAGGACCAAACCGAGCAAATGCTGAAAGCCAAATCCGGACGTTTATATGAAATCTGGATTGGTTCCGGTCTGACCATTGCCGGCCTGACCGGGATTGCAGCCTGGTTCTGGGGCCGTCCATTCCTGACCAGTGCACATATTTATGTCAATCCGCCGGTGATTGGTGAACTGCATTTGGCTTCAGCGGCACTGTTTGATGTTGGAGTTTACGTTACCGTTGTCGGGGCAACCATGTTGCTGATTTCCGTGCTGGGCGACTCGCGTCACTCCAGTATGTCTGGTCCAATTCCTCGGGGGTAAGCATGATTAGTATCGAATTTTTAGTCGCAACCTCTGTAGGTTTACTGGTCGCAACCGGCGTGTACCTGATCTTAAGGGCACGTACCTTTCCGGTGGTACTGGGCCTGGCCATGATTGGTTATGCAGTCAATATTTTCCTGTTCGCCATGGGCCGGATTCAGCTGAATGCACCGGCCATTTTAACCACGGCAGCACAATCCACCGACCCTTTACCGCAAGCACTGGTGCTGACTGCTATTGTAATTGGCTTTGCCACCACCGCCTTTGTGGTGCAACTGGCCTTACGCAGCCGTTATGAATCGGGAACCGACCATGTGGATGCCAAAGATGATCCTGCTTTACTTGACCCACGTGAGGATGAGCCATAATGCATGACTTTATCCAATTCTGGGCGCAACACACTCCTATTCTCAGCATCCTGCTGCCGGCTTTTACCGGTTTTATTCTGGTGCTGCTGGGCAACCCGGGTTCGGGTTCGCTGTCGTATGACTGGCGCCAGCCGTGGCGTCGTGGCATCAGCCTGATTTCGACTATTCTCGGACTGGGCTTGGCGATCAGCTATCTGATGCTGGCCAAAACCGGCCAGATTACCGTCTACAACCTGTCTGAATGGTCGGCTCCATTCGGGATTGTACTGGTGCTGGATCAGCTGTCTGCGCTAATGCTGGTACTGACTTACGGTCTGGCCTTGCCAGTGCTGTGGTTCGCCTGCCAGCAATGGGATGAACGCGGCCGCTACTTCCATGCCATGTTCCATTTCCTGATGATGGGCTTGTGCGGGGCTTTCCTCACCGGCGATTTATTTAACCTGTTCGTATTTTTTGAAGTGCTACTGCTGGCTTCTTATGTGCTGTTGCTACATAGCCAGGGCAAACCGCGCTTTCAGCTTGGGGTGCATTATGTCACCATCAACCTGCTGGCTTCAGCACTGTTCCTGATTGGTCTGGGCATGATTTACGGCAGTGTCGGCAGCCTCAACATGGCCGATGTGGCCCGTTTAATACCGACGCTGGCAGAAGATCAGCATCGTCTGGCGGTGGTCGGCGGCTTGATCCTGTTTATTGTGTTCGGGATTAAAGCGGCGATGCTGCCGGTCGGCTTCTGGTTACCGAAAACCTATGCCGTAGCAGCTACCCCTGTGGCGGCGATTTTTACCATTATGACCAAGGTCGGGATTTATGCGATTTTAAGGGTCAATGGGACGGTCTTTGATGATGAACTGAGCCAGAAAATTCTCAGCAACTGGTTATTACCAATTGGCCTGATTACCTCACTGTATGGCGTCATTGGCGCGATTGGGGCAGAACGCTTACGTCGTTTTGTCGGCTTTATGATGCTGTCGTCGATTGGGACCATCCTGATTGCGATTGCCCTGTTTAGCACCCAGGCCTGGACGGCAGCGTTGTATTATCTGGTACACAGTACCTTAATTGCCGCTGCCTTCTATCTGTTCTGCGGCTGGGTCACGGCGCAGCGCGGTGAATTTAAGGATCACTTTAATATCGCCCCGCAAATGAAACAGCATAAAGTGATGTCAATTACCTATCTGCTGATTGCACTGATGATTGCCGGCCTGCCGCCTTTTAGTGGCTTCCTCGGTAAAGTATTCTTGTTACAGGCCACGGCTGATGCGCCTTATCAGGGCATTATTATTGCCGTGGTGCTGCTAGTTGGTTTACTCAGTATTCTGGCCCTGACCCGGGTTGGCTTTATCCTGTTCTGGCGCGCATCGCGTCCGGAAGATGATCCGGACAATGACGCCTATCACAGCTACCAGGCCCTGCCAGCCAAGGCCCCGAAAGGCAATGATAAGGCCATTTACCTGTTATTGGCAGCACTGGTGGCTTATGTGGTTTTTGCTAATCCAATCCAGCGTTATGCCTTTAGCACGGCCCAGCAAATGCAGAACAATCGTCTGTATGAAATGGCGGTGTTAAAGCAGGATGAAACCGGCCAGGTGATTAGCGTCCAGCCTTATGATCCAAACTATTTGCCAGAAACCAAATACAGTGGTGAAAAACCGGACCCGAATGCCAAGCTGATTCCGTATGTAATCAGTCCAAATACACTGGAAGGTGAGCATATTTCGGACTATAAACAACGTCAGATCAATCAGCAGATTGAGCAGGACGCCGCAAGCAACGACCTGCCACAACTTAAACCTATGGAGCCATAACTATGCAAAAGACATCGTTTTGGGATATCTGGCTGCCACATCCCTTTGTTTCGGTGATTGTGGCCATTAGCTGGTTGTTACTGGCACATAGTGTTTCTGCCGGCAATCTGCTGATGGCATTGATCCTGAGTATCCTGATTCCACTGATGGTCAAACCGTTTATTGCCCGCACCCCGAATATCCACTGGGTGCCAGCCTTTAAACTGTTCTGGGTGGTGGTCTGGGATATTATCCTGTCCAATATCCGCGTCGCCAAACAGGTGCTGGGACCCACCGATGCGCTGCATCCGAAATGGTTCCGTGTACCGCTGGAGACCGAGCATGAACAGGTCAACACCTTGCTGGCGATGATCATTACCACCACGCCAGGGACGGTCACGGCCGGTATTGACCAGGACCGCGGCGATATTCTGGTGCATGCCTTAAGTACCGATGATGAAGAAGCTGAAATTGCCCTGATCAAGAGCCGTTATGAACAGCCGCTGATTGAAATCTTTAACGTCAAGACAGGAGTGGCCTCATGATGATATTGCCTTATGCGATTGGCATCTGCCTGATTGCCATTGCCGGCTCGATGTTTATGTGCCTGATTCGTCTGATTATGGGACCGTCAATTGTCGACCGTCTGCTGGCGCTAGATACCCTGTTCTTAAATGCGACCTGCCTGATTGTAGTACTGGGTATTTACTGGACCAGCACTTCACTGTTTGAAGGTGCATTACTGGTGGCGATGCTGGGCTTTGTTTCAACCGCTGCCCTGGCCCGTTACTTCACCTCTGGCCACGTGATTGATTAGGAGAACAGCATGCAACTGATGATGGAAATCCTGGTCTCCATTTTCCTGTTAATCGGCACCTTCTTTATGCTGGTCGGCGGAATTGGCATGATTCGTCTGCCGGACCTGTTTATGCGCCTGCATGCCCCGACCAAGTCCAGTACCTTAGGTCTGGGCAGCTTCCTGATTGCTGCCATTATTTATTCAGCTTATCTGGGTCGCTTTGGTTTTGCCGAAGTGCTGATTACCCTGTTTGCCTTTATTACCGCGCCGGTATCGGCCAACCTGATGGCACAGGCAGCCCTGCATTTACGTCTGCGCTCGATGAGTGGTGAAGTCCCAGAAACCCTGGAACGTCCGCTACCATGGCAGCGTAGCCGTCACCGCGCCTTTACAGATCGTGAACCACTGGGCAGAATCAAACCCTCTAAAGACGAATAAGTCTTCGCGTCATCTTCTAAAAAAACCTGACCCGGATTGTTCCTGGTCAGGTTTTTTATGTGCTGTCTCAACCGCCCTGCCCTTGCCTGATTGCAATCTTAAAGGGCTTGTATCCGCTGAGAAATAGCAAGTCAAGCAATTATGAAGGACATAAAAAAGCCACCCGAAGGTGGCTTTTTTGCATAGACCTGCTGGCCTACTTATTCTTCATCTTTTTTTGCATCGGCAGCTGGTAAATCTTTTACTGCTTCTGCAATCAGACCAAACATATAGTTACCGTAGGCATTGGTTTTATCGTAATGGAAACGCAAACGCGGCGTAATCCGGGTCTTGATCCGACGGCTCAGCTCATGGCGCAGGAAACCGGAGGCTTTGTTAAGCACATCCAGGGTTTCCTTGTTTGCCGCTTCACTTTGCTCATCGCCAAGTTCACGACCCATTACGGTCACATACACTTCGGCATAGCCTAAATCTGGGCTGACTTTCACCGCCGAGATGGTCACCAGACCACCCAGACGTGGATCTTTCAGCTCCTGGCGGATCAGGTCGGACAACTCGCGTTGTACCGTATCTGCCATTCGCTTAAGACGCTGACTACCCGCCATTAAAGACTCCGTTTAATTAGTTGGACATCGTACACTTCAATCTTGTCTTGTACTTTGATGTCTTTATAGCCTTTGACTGCAAGACCACATTCCATACCGGCACGGACTTCTTCCACCACGTCTTTATAACGACGCAGAGATTCAAGTTCACCCTGGAACACCACCACATCATCACGTAATACGCGAATCGGCTTGTTACGGTGTAAAGTACCTTCCAGTACCATACAGCCTGCTGCTGCACCGAACTTGCTTGAGTGGAATACTTCACGGACTTCAGCCACACCCAGAATCGTTTCACGGTGTTCTGGTGCCAGTTTGCCGCTCATCGCATCTTTCACGTCATCAATCAATTGATAGATGATCGAGTAGTAACGGATGTCGATACCGTCAGCATCGGCTTTTTGACGTGCAGTATTGTCGGCACGAACGTTAAAGCCCAGCAGTACCGCTTCTGAAGATTCAGCCAGCGTTACGTCAGATTCAGTGATCGCACCGACACCTGAACCAATCACACGGACTTTCACTTCATCCGTTGAAAGCTCGGCCAGTGCCACGTGCAATGCTTCCAGCGTACCACGTACGTCAGTTTTCAGTACCACGTTCACAATCGGCACATCTTTCTTGCCCATAGACGCCATGATGTTCTCAAGACGCATTGCAGACTGACGCTCAAGACGTTTCTGACGTTCACGATCCATACGCGCATCAGCAACTTCACGCGCTTTCTTCTCGTCATTGACCACCAGTACTTCATCACCCGCCATTGGCGCTTCTGGCAGACCCAGAATTTCCACTGGAATTGATGGACCAGCAGACTTGATGCGTTTACCGTTTTCATCGGTCATGGCACGTACACGGCCATAAGATGAACCGGCAAGTACCAAGTCACCCACTTTCAGGGTACCGTTTTGAACCAGAATCGAGGTCACTGCACCACGGCCTTTATCAACACGTGCTTCAATCACCACACCTTGTGCTGCACCTTCTTCAGAGGCTTTCAATTCCATCATTTCTGCTTGAATTGAAATCAGGTCAAGTAATTCGTCAATGCCGGCACCGGTATGCGCGGAAACTTTGGCGACTGGAACATCACCGCCCCATTCTTCAGGCACGATTTCCTTGGTGGTTAATTCGTTCAGTACGCGGTCTGGATCAGCTGAATCTTTGTCCATCTTGTTGATGGCAACAATGATTGGCGTACCCGCTGCACGCGCATGGTCAATCGCTTCTGCAGTTTGTGGCATCACGCCATCATCTGCTGCAACCACCAACACCACGATATCAGTCGCTTTGGCACCACGTGAACGCATCGCGGTAAACGCGGCGTGACCCGGAGTATCCAGGAAGGTGATGATACCTTTGTCTGTTGTCACATGGTAAGCACCGATATGCTGGGTAATACCACCGGCTTCGCCTTGTGCCACTTTAGCACGGCGGATACGGTCAAGAAGCGAGGTTTTACCATGGTCAACGTGACCCATGATGGTAACAACAGGTGGACGCGTAGTTTGCTCACCACGTGCTTCTTCAGCCGCTTCCAGCAGGTTGTCTTCTGCCGCAGTTTCAGACACCAGCACCGGATTGTGGCCCATTTCTTCAACCACAAGCACCGCAGTATCCTGATCAATGGCCTGGTTTTGTGTGACCAGCTCACCCATCTTCATCAGGGTCTTGATTACTTCACGTACTTTAATTGCCATTTTCGCAGCCAAGTCAGCCACAATAATGGTTTCACCAATTTCTACATCATAAACCTGTTTTTTCACCGGTTTTTCAAAGCCATGCTTGTTGGCCTGACTGGTTTTTAAACCACGTTTATGCGAGTTGTCACGGAATGACTGTTCTTCACCACGACGGCCGCCTTTCTTCTGGCCACGGGTATCTTTGGTTCCGCCACCACGTTTGATTTCACGGTCTTCTTTGGCAAATGAATCTTCATACGCCTGACCCACCAGACCTGCGGCCAATGGTGAATCATCAATTACGCGAATGGTCGGTGCAGCATCATCAGATGAATACTTCGATGCCATTTTACGCATTTGCTCAAGGGTACGTTGCTGCGCTTCTTCAGCTGCCTTACGACGTGCAGCTTCTTCAGTCGCTTTCAACTGTGCTGCCTGTTCTTCACGGGCGCGTTTTTGCTCAGGCGTTTCAACCACTTTAACCTGGGCTTTCACCACTGGCTTGTTGGTTGATTTACGCTTCACCACCACAGCGGCTTTAGAAGTTTCCTGTTTGGCGGTTTCCTGTTTCGCAGCAGCACGCATTGCTTCTAAGGCCTGTTTGGCTTTAGATTCGCCTTTGCTGGCAGCTTCTGGCGCAGCTTTTGGCTTCGCCGGTTCACGGGCTTGCTGTTCAGCTGCTTTGGCTTCTGCTTCAGCCTGTGCTTTGGCCAAAGCTTCTGCTTTGATTTGCTCAGGGTCTGGCTTGACAAATGTATGCTTCTTGCGCACTTCTACATTAATTGTTTTCGCCTTACCTGACGTACTTGCCACTTTAGCAGTACTGGTAGTTTTACGTTTCAACGTGATTTGTCCTGCATTACCCGCATCTTGACCATGTACTTTTTTCAAGTGGGTCACGAGGGTATCTTGTTGTTCAGTGGAAATAATGTCGTCAGCTTTACGTTGCGGTAAACCTGCATCACGAACCTGCTCCAGGAGTTTCTCAACTGGACGTCCTACGCTGAGCGCTAACTCTTTAATCGTCTTGTCCGTCATACATTACCTCCTAGTTAAACCATGATTCGCGTGCTTTCATAATGAGTTGACCCGCTTTGTCAGCACCTAGACCTTCAATATCTGCGATATCGTCGGTGGCCTGGTCTGCCAAGTCATCAACGGTCACTACACCACGAGCAGCAAGCGCATAGGCGATCTCTTGTGTCATCCCTTCCATTGCCAGAAGTTCGTCACTCGGATCCTGAATATTTTCTTGCTGTTTTAACGCATCTGCCAAAGCCACTTCTTTGGCACGACTTTGCAATAATTCAACCAGCTCGGCATCAAGCTCAATTTCATCAAATGTTTCTGCTGGTACATAGGCAATCTCTTCCAGTGAAGTGAAGCCCATTTCAACCAGTGCCATCGCCAGGTCTTCTGCAATGTCCAAACGCGATACAAACATATCCAGATATTGCTGCGCTTCATTTTGCTGACGCGCGTAATATTCTTCTTCCAGCATCATGTCCAGTTTATAACCGGTCAGTTCAGATGCCAGACGTACGTTTTGACCTTGTGAACCAATGGCACGGGCCAATTGATCGCTGGTGGCAAAAATAATGTCAGCAGTACGTGCATCTTCATCAATCACGATACTCGATACATCAGCCGGCTCTAAAGCGCTGGCAATGTACTGTGCCGGATCATCTGACCACACCACCACATCAATACGTTCACCATTAAGTTCCTGCTGGACTGCCTGGATACGCGTACCACGCATACCAATACATGCACCAACCGGATCAATACGATGATCGTTGGTTTTCACTGCAATCTTAGCACGAACGCCTGGTTGACGCGCAGCCGCCTTGATTTCAATGATTTCTTCAGAAATTTCAGGAATTTCTTTTTTCATTAACGCCATCAGCATTTCAGGTTTTGCACGTGACAATAATAATTGCGCACCACGACCTTCACGGTTGACGTTAAATAAAATGGCATTCACGCGCTGTTTTGGACGCAGAATTTCCTTTGGAATCATTTCTTCACGTGCCAGATACGCTTCGGCATTGTCACCTAAATCAATGATAAAGCCATCTTTGGTCTGCTTTTTCACTTCACCGTAAATCAGCTCGCCCACTTTGGCTTCATAAGCATCGGCAACGAGTGCACGTTCTGCTTCACGAATTTTCTGAACAATTACCTGTTTGGCAATTTGCGCCGCAATACGACCGAAATCAATTGATTCCACTTCAAGTTCGCGAATGTCACCAATTGACCACTGCGCCGGATCGACATCAGAAATCGCATCCTGACATGCTGGCATTTCATGATCTTCATCCGCCACCACTTCCCATTGACGGAAAGTACGGTAGTCACCTGTTTTACGGTCGATTTCTACACGTAAACGTGCTTCTTCCGCATTTGTGCCTTCGTAAAATTTCTTTTTCGTCGCAGCAACAAGAGCCTGCTCTAGCGCCTCAAAGATTGCTTCACGACTTACACCTTTTTCGTTACTAACCGTTTCAACGACGGTAAGAATTTCGCGTGCCATAAGTCACCTATTTTAGATTCTTATTTATTGAATTAATCTTGATAAACCAGATTGGCCTTATCGATATTATGGCTGTCAATTTCCAGCACTTGCTGTTTTTCAACTTCAACCTGAATGGTTTCATTTTCAAGGTCAACTGCCACCAGTTTCGCCTGGAATTTACGACGGTTTTCTACCGCGCTAATCAAACGCAAGGCAATGGTCTGGCCAATATAGGCAGGAAGCTGTTCCAGCTGGAAAAACGGACGATCCCAACCTGGTGAAGACACTTCGAGTGCATATTCACCTGAGATCGGATCATGAACGTCCAAAATGGCGCCCACTTGCTGAGTCACGCGCACACAATCCTGTACGCCTACACCACGACCCTGCTCGAGTTCACCGTCTTCATTCAGGACCGGTGCGGCATTTTCATCAACCGCTTTGTCGATATAAATACGCAATAGTGAGCGTTTACCTTGTGGCAGGAATTCAATTCCCCACAAATCTACATCACAGGCTGCAACTGCGGGTGCAATCAAGTCCTGGAGTGCCTGGGTTTTATTTGATAGCTTCATTTACTCTCGTCATATGGGTGCGATTCAATGGCCTGATCTGACCACTACAGTCTCATTCAAGCTATAGTAGTAGTGAAACATGACACTTGAGTTTATGCCGTATCCGGCTCATATCGACACTACACGATAGCCAATAAAAAAGGGCGTAAATCGCCCCTATTATTACACAGAAAAACCAATGTCCACTGTGCAAAAAGGCCCACCTTGTTGTGAGCCTCTTAAGAAACTTGGTAGCGGGAGCTGGATTTGAACCAACGACCTTCGGGTTATGAGCCCGACGAGCTACCAGACTGCTCCATCCCGCATCAACGTGCAAAAATTATATACAAAATATGCGCAATTTTCAATGAAAATCGTATGTCCTGTATATGGCGTTATTTATCGCTGAAGAATGAGTAACAAGCGTCAGATTCAACCAACATGAAATATATTACTCAACCATTAAAAATGGTAGCGGGAGCTGGATTTGAACCAACGACCTTCGGGTTATGAGCCCGACGAGCTACCAGACTGCTCCATCCCGCATCAGCGTACAAATAACTCTTCTCAGCTCAAGAAACTTAAGCCGCCTTTTTAAAGTTTGCATCTTTAAAAAGGATTGATTGGTAGCGGGAGCTGGATTTGAACCAACGACCTTCGGGTTATGAGCCCGACGAGCTACCAGACTGCTCCATCCCGCATCAACAGAAGTTTTGCTGCATACACCAAACTTATGTTCTGGATTATAAGTTTGGTGCGGAAGGGGGGACTTGAACCCCCACGCCCGAAAGCACTACCACCTCAAGGTAGCGTGTCTACCAATTCCACCACCACCGCAGCTGTGACGCATTCTAGTCGCATCACCGCGAAAAATAAAGGCCTAATTGCAATTATTCGCCAGTTTGAGGTGTAGTTGGTGAAGAATCAGGCAATGTTGCCGGCGCGGTTGTGGTCGCCGGAATTGATTTTAAACTGTAGGCATCGGTGGTTTGCTGTTTGGCAAATACCGCCAGGGTCAGACTGGTGATAAAGAACAAAGCCGTTAAAATTCCAGTCAAACGGGTCATAAAATTACCCGAACCAGAGGCACCAAATACGGTCGCCGCACCGCCGCCACCAAAAGAAGCACCAGCATCTGCCCCTTTGCCGTGCTGAACTAGAATCAGCACAATCATCAAGACGGCTAAAATAATATGTACTACCAGCACAAAAGTTTGCATGCTGAACTCCTAATTATTGTGTATTGGCAAAGGCCTGCGCAATTTGATGGAACGATGCCGCATTTAAAGAAGCACCGCCGACCAGCGCGCCATTAATATCTGGGCAGGCTGCTAACTCTACTGCATTTTCCGGCTTAACACTACCACCGTACAGAATAGCCATTTGCGGACCATAGCTGGTCAGCTGGGTCAGACCTTCACGAATTTTGGCATGCATGGCCTGCGCATCTTCAGGCGAAGCGGTTTTACCAGTACCAATGGCCCAGATTGGCTCATAGGCAATTACAATATTCTGCCACTGCTCTGCCTCGACCACTGCCGCAATGTCACAAATCTGCTGTAATACCACCTGCTCGGCCTGGCCACTTTCACGCTGCTGCAGGCTTTCACCGACACAGTAAATTACGGTCAGACCGGCTGCCAGTGCATTTTGAATTTTTGCATTTAGAATTTGCACATTTTCAGCAAAAATTTCACGGCGTTCTGAATGACCGACCAGTACAAAGCCAATCTGGCTGTCTTTTAATAGCTCGGCACTCACCTCACCAGTATAAGCACCTAAACCAGCAATACGTGAAACATCTTGTGCCACGGTATACACCGGACGTACCGCAGTTTTCAGCTGTTCCTGAACACTGCCCAATGCGATTGCAACTGGCGCAACCCCTAAATGACACTGTGCGGCATCAATGGCCTGCTGTTCTAATAATGTTTTAAATTCTGAAACCAGCTGTTGCGCTTCTGCTTGCACTGGGTTCATTTTCCAATTGCCAATCACCCAAGGCGTAATCGCCGAACCCGACATACAATACCTATTCAAATACCTATGTTTCAATCGCGCACATTCTACACGTAAATCGATTCAGGACAGAACAATTTGTTGCGGCATTTTTAGATTTGCAGTCTAAATAGGCCCATCTGAACATCGGCTTAACAAAAATCTTTGCCGATTAATTGCGACTGGTTCATGCTTTTAGGGGATACTTAGGTGGTGACATCATTTTCAGATATGGTATTTTTATGCAACAAAAGTATAATTTTGTGATACCAATTATAAACAAACTTTTTTGATTTTTTTTAAGGACGTTGGGGAATGTCAGTACAACAAGCAATGCCTAGATTTACAGGTTTTATTCGGCGACTGGTCGAAGAAGGGCTTGTGACGGCTGAAAATATGCAGCAAGCCATTGTCGCGGCGAAAAAAGCCGAGACCGATATTGTGCCGTATTTAATTCAGCAGTTGCAGATTTCACCGCTGACCATTGCTGAAAAAATTTCCTATGAATTTGGTGAACCGATTTTTGACTTGGCGGTGTACGATTCGCGTCTGATTGTACGTGAAGGTCTGGATGAAAAACTGTTCACCAAATACCGAATTCTGCCCATTTTCCGACGTCACAATCAGCTTTATATCGCTACCAGTAACCCAACCAATATCGAAGCCATTGATGCGATCCGCTTTAACAGCAAGCTGAATATTGAAGTGGTGATTGTTGAGCATGACAAGCTGGAACGGCTGATTGAACAGAACTTTACCGAAGACAGCACCTTTGACTTTGATGAAGACTTTGATCTAGAAGTTGGCGACAACGCTCCCGAAACACAAGAAGATAACGATGAGCCACAAGGCGATGAAGCCCCAATCGTCAAATATATTAACAAGTTACTGATCGATGCAATCCGTATGGGCGCCTCGGATTTACACTTCGAGCCTTATGAAAAAAGCTACCGGGTCCGTTACCGGATTGACGGCGTACTGCGCCAGATTGCCAATCCTCCGTTACAGCTGGCTACACGGCTCGCCTCACGTTTAAAAGTTATGTCACAAATGGACATCTCGGAAAAACGTATTCCGCAGGATGGCCGGATCAAGCTCAAGCTGTCAAAAAACAAAGCCATCGACTTCCGTGTCAACTCACTGCCCACCCTGTTCGGGGAAAAAATTGTACTGCGTATTCTCGATCCATCTAGTGCCATGCTGGGGATTGATGCACTTGGTTATGAACCGGAGCAAAAAGAGCTGTTTATGGAGGCGCTGGACAAACCACAAGGCATGTTGCTGATCACCGGCCCGACCGGTTCCGGTAAAACCGTATCTTTATATACCGGCTTAAACATTCTCAACCGCGAAGACACCAATATTTCTACCGCCGAAGATCCGGTGGAAATTAACCTGGAAGGCATCAATCAGGTCAACGTCAACCCGAAAGTGGGTCTGACCTTTGCCGCAGCACTAAAATCATTCCTGCGCCAGGATCCGGATATTGTCATGGTCGGTGAGATCCGTGATCTGGAAACTGCAGAAATTGCCATTAAAGCCGCACAAACCGGTCACATGGTCATGTCGACGCTGCACACCAACAGTGCACCCGAAACCCTGACCCGTTTACGCAACATGGGCGTCCCCTCATTTAACATCGCCACCTCGGTGAACCTGGTGATTGCCCAGCGTCTGGCACGTCGTCTGTGTCAGAAATGCAAGGCCCCGGTGGAGATTCCACGCCAGAGCCTCTTGGAACTCGGTTTTACCGAAGAAGATTTAAACCAGCCAGAGTTCCAGCTGTATCAGCCGGTTGGCTGCCCGGAATGTCGTGAAGGTTATAAAGGCCGTGTCGGGGTCTATGAAGTAATGAAAGTCACCCCGGAAATCTCACGCATTATTATGGAAGATGGTAATGCCTTGCAAATTGCAGCAGCCTCGGCAAAATCTGGGTTTAACAATTTACGCCGTTCAGGATTAATCAAGGTCATGCAGGGGGTCACTTCTTTACAGGAAGTGAATCGTGTGACCAGCGAATAGATGAAGCATTTAAAATAAGGATAAACACGCATGGCTGTCAAAAAAGCACAGATGATGCCCACCTTTATTTATGAAGGGATTGACCGCAAAGGGGCAAAACTTAAAGGGGAACTGCCAGCACGTAATATGGCGCTGGCCAAGGTCACGTTGCGCAAGCAAGGGATCACCATCAAAACCATCCGCCAGAAGAAGAAAAATATTCTTGAAGGCTTGATGAAGAAAAAAGTCTCGACCCTGGACATCACGATTTTTACCCGCCAGCTGGCGACCATGATGAAAGCCGGTGTACCGCTGGTGCAAAGCTTTGAAATTGTGGCTGAAGGTCTGGAAAACCCGGCCATGCGTGAAGTTGTATTGGGGATTAAAGGCGAAGTCGAAGGGGGCAATACCTTTGCTGGTGCACTGCGTAAATATCCGCAACATTTCGATAATCTGTTTTGCTCGCTGGTTGAATCGGGTGAACAGTCGGGTGCTCTAGAAACTATGCTGGACCGGGTAGCGATCTATAAAGAAAAGAGCGAATTACTCAAACAAAAAATCAAGAAAGCCATGAAATACCCGGCAACGGTGATTGTGGTGGCGGTGATTGTCACCATTATCCTGATGGTCAAAGTGGTACCGGTGTTTGAAGAACTCTTCACCTCTTTTGGTGCCGACTTACCAGCCTTCACCAAAATGGTGGTGAATATGTCGCAGTGGACCCAGAAATACTGGTTTGTGCTGATTATTGTGGTCGGCTTTGCGATTGCAGCTTTTCTGGAAGCCAAGAAACGCAGCAAGAAATTCCGTGACCTGCTGGACAAAGCCGCCCTGAGAGCACCAATTTTTGGTGATCTGGTGTATAAGGCGATTATCGCGCGTTATAGTCGTACCCTGGCCACCACCTTTGCTGCCGGTGTTCCCTTAATTGATGCACTGGAATCCACTGCCGGCGCCACCAACAACGTGGTTTATGAAGAAGCAGTAATGAAAATCCGTGAAGATGTCGCCACCGGTCAGCAGTTGCAGTTTGCCATGCGGGTCACGGATAAATTCCCATCCATGGCCGTGCAGATGGTTGCGATTGGTGAAGAATCCGGTGCGCTGGATGCGATGCTGGATAAAGTCGCTACTCACTACGAAAACGAAGTCGATAACGCCGTCGATGGCTTAACCTCGATGATGGAACCACTGATTATGGCCGTTCTCGGGATTCTGGTCGGCGGTCTGGTGGTCGCGATGTATCTCCCAATCTTCCAAATGGGCTCTGTGGTTTAATGCAAGAATTCATTCATTATCTGATTCAACACCCAACTGCGCTGTATTTCGTAGTTGGGATTTTTAGTTTATGTATTGGCAGTTTTCTGAATGTGGTGATTTACCGCACGCCAAAAATGATGGAACAGGAATGGCGCAATGACTGTCAAATGCTGCTGCATCCTGAACAGGCCATCATTGATGAAAGCAAAATCAGCCTCAGTCAGCCAGCCTCGACCTGTCCGAAATGCCACAGCCCGATTCGCTGGTATCAGAATATTCCAGTAATCAGCTGGCTGCTTCTACGTGGCAAATGTGGCCAATGCCAAAACCCGATCAGTATTCGTTATCCTTTTATTGAACTGCTGACCGCAGTGTGTGCCTTAACCGTAGTCGCGGTTTTTGGCCCGACCCTGCAAATGCTGTTTGGCCTGGTGTTGACCTATGTGTTAATTGCCCTGACCTTTATTGATTTTGACACCCAGCTGCTGCCTGACCGCTATACCCTCCCCCTGGCTGCACTCGGCTTGGGGGTGAACAGCTATGCCCTGTACACCTCCGCTAGCTCTGCCATTTGGGGATATATCATTGGCTTTTTATGTCTGTGGGTGGTGTATTACCTGTTTAAGCTGGTGACTGGCAAAGAAGGTATGGGCTATGGCGATTTTAAATTGCTGGCCGCCTTAGGTGCCTGGATGGGCCCGCTGATGCTGCCGCTGATTGTGTTGCTATCTTCTCTGGTTGGTGCAATCATTGGCATTATTTTGCTGAAAATCCGCAAAGAGAACCAGCCTTTTGCCTTTGGCCCTTATATTGCCATTGCCGGCTGGATCGCCTTTTTGTGGGGTGATGCAATCATGAAGCTTTATTTAGGTCAATAAGGACAACAGGATGACATTTGTTTTGGGTTTAACTGGCGGCATTGGCAGCGGTAAATCGGCAGCAAGTCACTGGTTTGAAACCCAAGGCATTGTGGTGGTCGATGCAGATGTGGTGGCACGTGAAGTGGTTGAGCCAGGCCAGCCGGCCCTGACCCAGATTCATCAGGCCTTTGGCGACTGGGTCCTGCTCAATGGCGAGCTCAACCGCCGTGCCTTACGCGAGCATATTTTTAAAGAACCGGCAGCACGCAAAACCCTGGAAGCAATTACCCATCCGGCCATTCGCCAGTCGATCATCCAGCAGTTACAGGCAGCCCGCAGTGCCTATGTGGTGCTGGTGTCTCCACTGTTATTTGAAAGCAACCAGCATGAACTGACCCAGCGCAACCTGTTAATTGATGCCTCTGAAGAACTGCAGATTCAACGCGCCTCACAACGCGATGGACAAAGTATCGAACAAATTCGCAAGATTATTCAGGTACAGATGTCACGCGCAGACAAACGCCAGCGGGCAGATGATATTGTGCTGAATGATGGTCATCTGGAGCATCTCTATGCCCAGCTTCAACCCTTACATCAACACTATCTGACTTTGGCGCAACAGCAGCAGTCGGTTTAAGACGGCTTGTTTTGTCGTTCGATTTGCTGGCTTAAGCTGTCTTTCCGGCCCCACCAGCGCCAAGGCTGTAACGCCCCAATGCCCATACCAAGCAGACCACAGACAATCGCCAGGCTCAATGGCTCATTCAGTAACGGTACCGCCAGAATAGCGGCAATAAACGGTGCCAAGGTCACAATACTGCCAGCCTTAAAAGCACCTAAACGCTTAATCGCTTCGACATAGCTGAGCGTGGCAATAATCACCACAAAAATTCCATGAAACAGGGTCTGGCCGATTAAATGCAGTGGTTCGGGACCACTCAGGTTTTTTGGAAAAAATAGCCAATAAATAGGCACATACACCAAAGCTGACCAGATGGCTACACTGGCCATAGAATGCCAGGCCGACAGCTTCCATTGCCGCAACAGCACCGTAAAGACGCCCCACCATAAGGCACTCAGGAAAAACAGCAGATCGCCAAAACCGAAAGCGACACCGGTTTCCTGATACATCAGCAGACTCATGGCAGCAATCGCCAGCAGCATGATCAATACGCTAATCCAGGTATGCCGGTCAAAGGGCTGTCGAAACAGCAACCAGGCCGCCAGTGCAGTACATAAGGGAATACAGCCATTCAAGAAAATCGCCGCATGCGCCGCTGGCACAAAATGAAATGCACTATAAGCCGTCAGGCAGTAACCGACACCGCCAATCATCGCCAGGATAAAGGACTGTCGGGTCCATAAAAATGCCGTATCTTTACGATATAGCAAAACCGGCATCAGCAGGCAAAAGGCCAGCATAAAACGCAAGGCCACCAGATCCCAAGCACTAATGCCCCACAGGGCACTTAAACGGGTACTCAGGGTAAAGCCCCCCCAAATACACATGGTGATGGCCAGTAACAGATAGCCTTGCTGACGCGCGTTGATCATTAAGATGGAAAGAGCGCTTAAGCCGGTTGACGCTGACGGCAGGCTTCATACAGCGCCATGCCGGTGGCCACACTAACATTCAGACTTTGCAGATTGCCCATCATCGGGATATACACGGTTTGATCACACTGCGACTGGGTGATTGGGCGCAAACCGGTATCTTCGGCTCCCATCACCACACACACCGCCGTACCGGTGAAGTCAAACTTCTGGATCGGCAAGGCTTTTTCATCCAGCATGGTGCCGACCACGCGCACATTAAACTGCTCTTTGATTTGCCCCAAAGTACGGGCCAGATTGGTAACCTGAATAAATTTAACTTTCTCGGCGCCACCAGCAGCCACTTTACGCGCCGTTGGGGTCAGGCTGGCTGAACGGTCACGCGGTACAATCACCGCTTCTACACCCATGGCTGCTGCCGTACGGATACAGGCGCCCAGATTATGCGGATCGGTGACCTGATCCAGAGCCAGTAACAGTGGCTGATTGGACTGCTGCAACAGCTGTTCCAAATCTTTTTCATTTAAGGTTGGATGCGGACGCACCGCAGCCACCACGCCCTGATGAAATGGCAAACCGGCCAGTTTTTCCAGGCTGTCACGACTGGCTTTTTGTACGCTAATACCAAACGGCTCTGCCAGTTCCAGAATACGCTGTAAACGCTGGTCATCACGACCTTTGAGGGTAAACAGGGTTAATACACGCTCCGGTTCAAGTTCTAACAATGACTCTACCGAATGAACGCCATAATAATATTCTGGTTTTGCCATGAATGACCTCAACGCTGTGCTGTAAATCCAAAAGAAAAATCCTGCAAAGGAAACTTTACAGGATTTCTGTGTCGGCCTAGTTTAACCGATTTGGGCTAAAAATGCTTAGCCTTCTAAATGACAAACGTAGTCCAGTACATCATCAGTTTCAATCTTAAAACGGCTGTTGCCCGGTACATAAAAAGACTGACCAGCGCGGAAAAGCTCACTTTCTTCGCTATCAGCGATTTGCACACGACATTCACCTGAAATAATTTCCATCCGTTCAGGAACATGCGTTTCGAAAGTTAAGGCTTGTTCAGTCGGTAAAATCACACCCAGCGTCTTTTTGGTGCCATCTTCAAATTGCACCGTATGACTAATGCAGAGCCCGCCAAAATAAACATTGGATTTTTTTACCACTGATACATGATCAAACTGAGCTGACATGCGTATTCTCCAGCTAACGCGTTTTTATATTTTATGATTGAGGTAGTGTAATGCTGCCTACTGAACTAATCAATCAATCTTCATCTAAGGTAAATCACTCTATTTCCTGTCGTTTCAGGCAAGTCATTTTGCCTGGCACGCGAATAAATTCACCTCATTTTTGCGAGAGTCTAAATCAACTTTCAGGCAAGTACAAATACCTTTTAATCGCAGATGAACTAAAGTTCAACGCCCCCATTGCACTCTCCGACCATCTGTATTTTCAGCCTGACAAATCCTGCGCCGAACTGGTTCAATTCGGGTTATGCATCTGACTGATTTTCATCTGAATCTCTAAATATAGTGAGCACTTTTCTGCTCGTTTTCAGCTTGTCTGATAATCATAAAAAATTTGATGATTGGCAGATAAAGTTATGCAACATTCTGCCGACGCTGTATTGCAAGCACATGAAACTGGACACAGTTTTCTGTTTCAGATGAAGATAAGAGTAGATATTCCGATTGCGGCACTAGCGACTTGATCTACATGGTGGATGTAGAACCTCTGCTCACAGCACACCGCTGAATATTCTGTACCGAGAAGTTTTATTTTTCTGCAAAAATTAAGCTAGAATGATCGTGTTTTTTCAGTTGCTTAAAATAAAGGGCGATGCTTTGCACTGCCCAACCTGACACTCTTCAACTCAAACTTTTCGCAGCCTGGATGCGTTTATGCTGACACATTTAACCCTGATCAATTTTGCCTTAGCCGACCGTTTAGCCATTGATATTGAATCTGGTTTTAACGTCCTGACCGGGGAAACAGGTGCCGGAAAATCATTATTGCTGGATGCACTTTCGGCCTGTCTAGGCGAACGCACCGACACCAATTATGTTCGTTATGGCGCAGACAAGGCCGATGTCACTGCCACCTTCAGCTATCATGACGGTAGTCCAGAAGCCGAGTGGCTAAAACAGCAGGAACTGGATGATGAATCGGGCGAAATTCATTTACGCCGGGTAATTTTCGCCACCGGACGCAGCAAGGCCTGGATTAACGGCCGTCCGAGCAGTCTGTCTGAGCTCAAAGAAATTGGCCGTTTGCTGGTGCAGCTGTATAGCCAGCACAGCCAGCAGCAGCTGTTAGAACCGCCTTATCCAAAACACTGGCTGGATCGTTATAGCAATTTTTATGCGCCAGCCCAGGCCGTACGCGATGCCTATAGCCAGTGGCAAAAAGATATTCGCCAGCATCAGGCGGCTTTGGATGCCCAGGCGACGCGTAAACAGCGCATCGACACACTGGAATTGCAGCTGGAAGAATTAGAAGAAGTGGTCCAGGTCGATTATGCCGATATTGAACAGGAATTTGATCGCTTAAGCCATCATGAAGCGATTATGCAGGATTGTGCCTATAGTCTGAACGGGCTGGATGAAGCAGAGCCAAACCTGAGCCAGGAACTGTCCTCGATTTTACGGCGTCTGGAAAGCCATGCCGGCCGCAGTGAACAGCTGTCAGAAATTTATACTTCCCTGCTGAATGCGCAAAGTGAAATTGAAGATGCCACCGCCAGTTTGCGTCATTTTATTGACCGGCAGAGTTTCGATCCGGAGCGGATGGAAGAACTGAATTCCAAACTGGAAATTTTCCATCGTCTGGCCCGTAAATATCGCACCCAGCCAGAATTATTGAAAACCGAATATGACAACTGGCAGGCCGAGCTGGAACAGCTGCATCAGCTGGAAGATCCGGAAACCTTGGCCGAACAGGTCGAAGTGTCCTATCAGGACTTTTTGGCCAAGGCCGAACATTTAGACCAGATTCGACGTGAAGCTGCCGGACCTTTGGCCAAACAGCTGACCGAACAGGTGAAACAGCTGGCCTTACCAGAAGCACATTTTGAATTTAAATTTGAGCCTTTAGAGCAGCCATCGAGTGAAGGCTTAAGCTTTATCCAGCTGCTGTTTACGGCCAATAAAGGCATTCCAGCACAACCACTGGCGCGTGTCGCTTCGGGCGGTGAACTGTCGCGTATTGCGCTGGTGATGCAGGTCATGAATGCTGAAAAAACCGAAGCAGAAGTGCTGGTGTTTGACGAAATTGATGTCGGGATTAGTGGTGGTACTGCAGAAATTGTGGGGCGTTTACTGGCCGGTCTGGGGCAGCACGTACAAATTCTGTGTATTACCCATCAGGCGCAGGTTGCGGCTCAGTCTGACCAGCACCTGCTGGTGAAGAAACAGCAGACTGATCCGGCCAGTAGTACTATTTTAATGCTGCAAGAAGAAGAGCGGATTCTGGAACTGGCACGGATGACTGGTGGCGTCGAAATTAACGAAACCACCTTGCAGCATGCCAAGCAGTTACGTCAGCTCAAGTTTCAATCTGGCGTATAAAATCACTGAAAAACCACAAAAAATGTTTGGTGAAATAGCAATCCTCTTGTAACGTGATGATTAAGACCTATATCTATATCAGAACATACATTTTAGGAGAAAGGCTTAGGTGACCAAACAATATCTGACACATCGCTGTCTTATTGCGCCACCCGAGATAAATGATGACTTTTTTGCGAATACTGTCATTTATTTGGCGCGTCATGATGAAGACGGGGCGCAAGGCATTATTCTCAATCGTCCGGCAGGGATTCAAATTAAAGAGTTACTGAATGATCTGGATATTGAAGCCGATCATGTCCATCCACATGAAGTATTGCAAGGCGGGCCGCTGCGTCCGGAAGCTGGATTTGTGCTGCATACTGGCCAGCCAACCTGGCATTCATCCATTGCAGTTGGTGAAAATGTCTGTATTACCACTTCCAAAGATATTCTGGATGCCATTGCGCATAACGAAGGCGTAGGCCGTTACCAGATTGCCCTCGGCTATGCCAGCTGGAGCAAAAACCAGCTGGAAGAAGAAATTTCGCGTGGTGACTGGCTGATCTGTGATTCAGATATGGACCTGATTTTTAATCTACCCTATAGCGACCGTTGGGATGCTGCCTACCGGAAAATTGGAATTGACCGCACCTGGCTTGCATCAGAGATTGGCCATGCCTGAGTCTACTGCACACCTGATTATGGCCTTCGATTTTGGCACCCAGAAAATGGGCATGGCGGTGGGTCAATCCCTGATTGAAAGCGCCACGCCGCTGGCCCTGTTTCCCATGAAAGATGGTATTCCAAACTGGGACGAACTGCTGAAACTGGTGAAACAGTATCAGCCAAATTTATTTCTGGTTGGCTTGCCACTGAACATGGATGATAGCGAGTCAGAGCTGTCGACCCGGGCGCGCAAGTTTGCCCGACGTTTACGTCATCAGACCAATATCGAAACCCTGATGGTGGACGAGCGTTTGACCACGCGTGAAGCCCGTGATGAACTGGATCATTATCAGGCTCAGGGACGCGGTAAAAAAATTGCCGCCGACAGTATTGCGGCTGCCCTGTTCATTGAAAGCTGGTATCGTTATCCGCAAGGCGTCCAGCCTTAAAATCTCGCTGTTGACGTCCAAATCCCCTTTCTCTTGGTTTTCAGCTCAATCCGGTCTGTTATGATAGTCAGTACCGGATTTTTTCATTGATCTTTTTTCACGTTGTAGAGTAATCACTGATGGCAATATCGAGTTTTGGCAAAATTTTGATGGTTCTGAATTTATTTTCAGTGTCACGTCCGGTGATTAATGTCGATATGATCAGTGAAGAACTGGGCCTGTCCAAACCGACCAGCTACCGCTATTTAAAAGAACTGGTTTCGGCCGAATTATTGCAGCGTTTAAGTGGGACTTCGGGCGATTACACCCTCGGCTCGAAAATTGCAGTGCTGGATTATATTTCCCGCACCACCGATCCACTGGTGCAAATCAGCATTCCGTTTATGCAGGATATTGTGCAGCGTACCGAATTTTGCTGCGTACTGACCTATCTGAATCAGGATGCCTGTATCGACCTGCATGATGAAGTATTCCAGCATATGAATCTGCTGTCCTATGGCCGCGGCTGCCCACGTCCGGTGTATATGGGTTCGTCACCGAAAATCATGCTGGCGCATTTACCAAAACAGAAAATGCTGAATTATTATCAGCGTTTTGCCGTGCAGTTCCGTCAGTCCGGTTTTGCCCAGGATGAAGCCGAGTTCATCAGCAAAATGAAAAAGATCAAAAAACAGGGCTATTACTATTCTAGTGGTGAACTGGAACCGCAACTGGCCGGCTTGTCGGTGCCGATCAGACTCTCCAATAAAACAGCACCATTCACCCTGACCTTACTGGCCTCCAAAAACCGCTTTGAATTTGTCAATGTCGAAAAGCTGATTGCCATTTTGCAGGAAAATGCCGCGCTGATTGAACAGAAAGTTGAAAGTCTGAATCCACATACCTAGATTGATCTTTATCAAAATACAGCTGTTAAGATCAGCGTGGTGAGATAAATCTCTGCCCTGCCCGGCCTTTGGATCACAACCAGCATTAGAGTGGATAAAAATAGCGAAAGGTTAAATTGATTCGCGGCGTCACCACACGGCTGGATTTGGGCAGGCTGTGCTTCCAGTAGCGCTGGGTCTGCCCACGCATCACAATTAATTGACCACTCTGTAGCAGCAGCTCGACTTTTGCTGCGCTGTGTTTGTGCTTAAAGCTAAATTTACGGGTTGCACCCAGACTTAAAGAAGCAATCACCGTTTCTGCACCCGGAGATGCGACCAGACTCGGTTCATCATCACTGTGCCAGCCCAGTCCCTGACTGCCATCTGCATATAAATTGGCTAAACAGGAATTAAATGGATGTCCCACGATCTGTTCAATCTGCTGTTTTAACTGCCACAAAGCCGGATGCCAACGCTGCGCCTGCTTCAAACTGCCCGAATAACGATACTGATAATACTCATCACCATACCAGGCAATTTTCCGCGCGGTGACATAATGTTTGCCAAATAAGGTGACTTCATCGGCTTGCCAGGCCAGCTGCTGTAAACATTGCTGCAAGTAAGCGTGACTGTCCTCAGCGGACAGAATCAGCCCATAATCCTGCACGATCCCCTCATAGGGCAACAGATTCTGCCGTGGCTCGGGCGGAAACAGTTCCAGATTCATTGTGGCGTTTTCCTGCGAAGCGGAACTTCAGTTTAAACCCAAAACGGCTTCACAAATCAAAACATTCTCTGTGCTTGTGAGCCACGCCAAATCGACATAGACTGAAAAACAGGTTTTAGAATAAAAAATAATTGCTTATGAACTTATGGCAGCTCTTTCAGAAGCTCAAGCCCTTTGTGCGGCCGTATCGGCTGCTGGTGATTGCCACGCTGATTCTGACTTTAATTGGTTCTCTGACCGCACAGGTCAATGCCCTGACCCTGCAATATGCCGTCGACAGCATTAACCGGCTGGTAGAAGCCGGTCAGGGGCTGGCTGAAGGCTGGCAGATTCTGATAACCATTAGCGCCATTTTACTGGGCAAGGAAATCATTAATGCCTTTGTCCAATTCGGGCAGAAATTTTATGGTGAAAAACTGCGGATTTTTGTGTCGCAGGATTTGGCTCAAGGCATTATTGAGAAGTTCCTGACTTACCGGCTGGCGTTTTTTAATCAGGATAACAATCAGGCCGGCAAGCTGCAAACCCGGATTGACCGCGGCATTGGCTCCCTCACCCGGCTGGTACAAATCTTTTTTATTGATATTTTACCGTTATTTACCAGCGCGATTATTGCCTTAGGGCTGATGTACTGGGCCAATTTCTATGTCGGACTGGTGGCCTCGGCCATTGTGCCCATTTACTTCTGGCTGACCTATAAACAGGCCCAGAAACTTGGCAGCTGGCGCCGCAATTTACGTGATGGCCGCGAACGGAAAAGCCAGGGTATTCTGAGTATTATCAACTCGATTACCGTGATCAAATCCTTTAACCGGGAACATATCGAATCGGACAAACAGCTAAAACTGCAAAAGGAACTGACCGATAACCAGATGCATACCCGGCAGACCAGCTTCCTGTTTGATGGCCTGAAAACCTTTATTGAACAGATCGGAATTGTACTGATTATTATCCTGACTGCCTATTTTGTGCTGGATGGCCAGATGAGTATCGGCATGATCATGTATCACGTGCTACTGTTTAATAACGTGTCGGCACCAATCCGTTCACTGCACCGGATTTATGATGAAGTGAATGATGCCATGATCTACTCGGAAAGCTTTTTCCAGATTCTGGAGGCCGATGATGAAATTGAAGCCAGCGGTGCACAAAAACCGGCAATTCGTGGGCAATTCAATTTAAGCGGGGTCGAGTTTTATTATCCGAACGGGCATCATGCCTTAAAAAATATCGAGATGTGCATTCAGCCCAACAAGATTACCGCACTGGTCGGCCTGTCCGGTGCAGGGAAATCGACCCTGATCAGCCTGCTGGATAAATTCTATGAACCACAGCAGGGCAGCATTCAGTTAGATGGAGTGGATTTAAAAGACATCGACACCCAATACCTGCGTGACCATATCGGGCTGGTGCTGCAAAAAAACCATATTTTCCAGGGCAGTATTTTTGACAATATCCGCTATGGCAAAACCGATGCTTCTCAGGAAGAAGTGATACAGGCCGCCCAGAAAGCCTCGATTCATGAGCAGATTTTGCAGCTCCCGCAAGGCTATGACAGTGATGCCCTGATGCTCTCGGGCGGTCAGCAGCAGCGGATTGCACTGGCGCGGATGTTCCTGAAAAATCCACCGATTATTTTTCTGGATGAACCAACCGCCAGTCTGGATGCCATTGCCACCGAGCAGATCAAGCAGAGTCTGGATGAAATTAAACAGGGCCGTACCGTGGTGATTATCTCACACAGTCTGTCGCAGATTATTGATGCCGATTACACCTATGTCATGAAAGAAGGCGCGATTGCCGAACACGGCGAACATGACACGCTGTACCATCAGGACGGTGTCTATAAAGAAATTTTTGATGCGATGGCCAAAAGCCTGAATATTGAAAAGATTGCCAGAACCTTTGAAGATGATGCAGAAGAAGAAACCCATAGTTAAACCACAATCCGGTTAAAGATGAAGGAATGATTCTGTATTTTTTAATCCATAAAAAAAGCTCCTGTACAGGAGCTTTTTTGCCTTAAGGCTGTTTTAAATATGGCCAGGCGGCTTTTAAATAAATAAACATCGACCACAAAGTCAGCACCACCGCAGTATAGAGCAAGGCATAACCAAGCAATTCCAGTGGCTCCCAGTTCAGCAAGAACACGGAAATCGCAATCATCTGAAACGCAGTTTTATATTTCCCGACGGTAGAGACCGCCACGCTGGTACGCGCGCCGAGTTCTGCCATCCATTCACGCAAGGCCGACACGGTAATTTCACGTGAAATAATTACAATCGCGGCAAAGGCCATGGAAATGGTCGGCTGCCATTGCACCAAGACAATCAGGGCGGCTGCCACCATCAGTTTATCCGCCACCGGATCCAGGAAACGGCCAAAGGCTGAGGTCTGGTTTAAGGTTCGTGCCAGATAGCCATCAAACCAGTCAGTGACGGCAGCAATCACAAAAATAGCGGTCAGAATCAGATGCCGGGTCATCCCTGCATCATGATCATGGATTCCCATGGCAGGCGGCCAGTAGGCCACCAATAAAAATACGGGAATTAAGGCTATACGCGCTAAAGTTAAAATATTTGGAATGTTCAGGATTCGACCTGTTGTCATAGACACCGCCAATGCTTCCCCGTTATGCACGAGCTAAATGCACATATTTTTTGAGGGTTTATCCATCGTTAATAGGCTTCACTTTATACGAAATGGCAGAAAGTGTCACTAGGCAAAGACCGTTACGGTTTGCCGCGAAATGGCAATCAGCCGGTTTTCAGCATCCCAAAGATGCGCCGTTTCAGTAGAATAGCCATCTGCCGCATGCTCAGTAATCACTTTATATTTAAACCAATCATGCACTTGGTGGCGGATCGGATGCACATAAGTAATATGCCAGGTCAGCGAACTGGCCGGTGACAAGGTTTTAAATAAAGGCAGTACACCCGGTGGCCAAATGTCCATCAGTGTGACCAGATCGGCCACAGTAAAGTCGCGGTTGGCATGTTTTTCTGGCGTATAGCGGCACCAGCCACCAAAATCGGACTGCTGGCTGCCGGTACACGGATAATCGCCTTCGGCCCAGCACACCTCAAACTGCTGATAACATTCCGGCATCAGCTGATGCACCGGTAAATAGTTAAGCTGCGCTGGTGCAGGATAATCCGGCGCCACCGGTTCCTGCTGTACCTGAATAGTGGACTCACGCGCCGCGCCAAAGCTGGCCAGCAAGATGCTTTGTACCGCATCATCCTGCCATAAGCGCACTTCCAGCGTGGTCACCGACTTGCCCTGTCGCAAAATTTCTGCACTGATTCTGGCCCGGCCTTCCCGTACCGGCCCGACAAAGGTCACCGATGCACTGAGCAGGCGTTTATCCGGGTCGGCAAGCACCGAAAGGGCTTTCTGCATCATCAGTCCGGCCACCAGTCCGCCATAGATGGTTCGACCCTGTAACCAGCCTGTTGGAATCTGAATCCATTCATCCTGCTCGATTGCGGCAAATACAGAACGCAGCGACATATATTTTCCTTTTTATTGAGTGCGCTTCATCTTGCAGCTTTTCAGTGTGGATGTGAATGGTCAATCGTATACTGGCCAGTGACTATTTTTGCCAATAGGTCAAATATGCCGGACTTATTCGTGCAGAATTTTATAGATGGTCCGCGCCATGACCTGCCCCAGTCCCGGTACCAGCATCAGGTCTTTTTCCGAGGCTTTTAGCACGCCCTGAATCCCGCCAAAATGGGTCAGCAAATCACGGCGGCGTTTTGGTCCCAGGCCGGGAATCACTTCCAGCACCGAACTGCCACGTTTTTTATCACGTTTGGCCCGATGCCGGGTAATGGCAAAACGGTGCGCTTCATCCCGTACCTGCTGAATCAGATGCAGAGCTTTATGATCTTCCGGCAGCTGGATTTTGCTGCCATCGGTAAAATGCAAGGTTTCCAGTCCGGGTTTACGCCCCTCGCCTTTGGACACGCCGACCATAAAGGCTTCCAGTCCCAGTTCCTGCATCACTTCCATCGCCATATGCAGCTGGCCTTTACCGCCATCAATCAGCAGCAAATCCGGCAGCATGGCTTTTTTATAACGTCGGGTCAGGGCCTGACGCATTGCGGCATAGTCATCGCCTTCGGTAATGTCATTGATGGAAAACTGGCGATAATCGCGTTTGCGCGCACCGCCCGAATCAAACACCACACAAGACGCCACGGTCGCTTCGCCCATGGTGTGGGAAATATCAAAACATTCAATCCGGTCAATAGGACGCCCCACCACCTGCTCCAGCTGATGAAAACGCTCATTCAACTCGAAGTGATTGGCCAGCTTGCCTTTAATCGCGTGTTGCACGTTCATTTGTGCCAGTTCTTGCCATTCGGCCCGGGTTTCGCGGACTTTGTGCTTGATCTGGACTTTCTGCTGAAACTGCTGCTGTAGCGCCTGCTCCAGCTCTTTGGCATCTGGCAGTTCTATATTGACAATCAGCTCGGCCGGTACTTCATCGGCGACCTGAAAATAGAAGTTGGCGATAAAATCGGACAGCATCTGGCCCTGATCATCTCCGAGCATATCCGGAAAATAGCTTTTCCCGCCCAGCATCTTGCCATTGCGCACATGCATAATCTGCACACAGGTCACCCCGGCCTGATAGGCAATTGCCAGAATATCGGCTTCGCCTTTGACCTTATAAATCGCCTGCTGTGCCTGTACATCGCGCAGCAAGGCCATCCGGTCCCGATAAAACACTGCTTTTTCAAATTCCAGTGCTTCGGCCGCGGCTTCCATTTTGGCAATCAGTTCCTGATTCAGTTCACGGGTATCGCCCTGTAAAAAGCGGATCGAGTTCTGCACATCTTCCTGGTAGGCTTCCGGTGAAATCAGCCCGACACAGGGCGCCGAACAGCGTTTGATCTGGTATTGCAAGCAGGGACGTTTGCGCTGGGAAAAATAGCTGTTTTCGCACTGGCGCACATTAAACAACTTTTGCAGCACGATTAAAGTATCACGGGCGTTGTAGGCACTTGGATAAGGCCCGAAAAATTTACCGACCTGATGCTTGCCTTTGCCACGGCCACTGGCAATCCGCGGATAAGGCTTGTCACTGGAGACAAAAATATAGACATAAGATTTGTCATCGCGCAGCATGATGTTATACGGCGGCCGATGCAGCTTGATCAGGTTCTGTTCCAGCAGCAAGGCTTCGGTTTCAGAGCGTACCACCAGCGTTTCAATATCATAAATCCGCGCCACCAGCGCCTGGGTTTTCGGATGTTCGATGGTTTTTACGAAATAGCTGGACACGCGATTTTTAAGATTCTTGGCCTTGCCCACATATAACAGTTCCCCATCTTTACCCAGCATGCGGTAAATACCGGGTAAGGTGGTCATATTGGCCAGAATTTTGACAATATGTTCGCGTGCGTTTTCGTTCACATTCAGCCTATTTATCGATCTCGTCTGCTCTAGCATGATGTGATGGTGATTCTGCTATTTTCAAGCATTGCCGCGCAAGCATGCCGGCAGAAATGACATGATTGCTACAAAGTCTTAGTGCCACAGACAAATTTTGCTATGCTGAACTGCTTGTCCCGCTCAGGATTCAGTTTATGCACACCGTCCACTCTGCCATGCATATTATTCAGCCGACCACCTCAACACATGCGACATCGGAAAAAGACCGCCTGATTGGCAAACCGCGCTTTCATTTTGAACCGCGTGAAGTGATGCAGCTGCTCAGAACCCGGATTATTGGACAGGACACAGCCTTAAATGAAATTGAAAAAATGCTGCATGTGGTCAAGGCAGATTTTTCCAGCCCGGAACGTCCGCTGTCGGTGACGCTAATGCTGGGGCCAACTGGCGTCGGTAAAACTGAAACTGTCCGGCTGATCAGTGAAGCGATTTATGGCCGCCCGGATGCTTTTTGCCGGATTGATATGAACACGCTGGCACAGGAACATTATGCAGCAGCACTCACCGGTGCACCGCCGGGCTATGTTGGCTCCAAAGAAGGCCATAGCCTGTTTGATGAAACTGCGATTGCAGGCAGTCACACCCGCCCCGGCATTGTGCTGTTTGATGAACTGGAAAAAGCCTCGACTGAAGTACTGCGCGGGCTAATGAATGTGCTGGACACCGGCAAACTGACCCTGACTTCTGGCACCAAAACCATCGACTTTCGCAATTGCATGATTTTCATGACCAGTAATGTCGGTGCCCAAGCTGCGCAGCAATATCTGGACAAGCTGAATCTGTTCCCGAAAAAAATGCAGGACCTCTGTCTAAAACGTCTGCCGGCCAGACAGATTATTGAAAAGGTGATGCAGCGCCGTTTTGATCCGGAATTTCTCAACCGGATTGACCGGACCCTGCATTATGCGCCGGTCCAGGAAAATGCCCTGCCGCAACTGGTCGAGATTGAACTGGAAAAACTGAACAAACGCCTGCAGCATCAGAAACGTCAGGTGCAGCTGACCGATGCCGCCAAGGCTTATTTTTATCAAGGACATGATATTCGCTATGGCGCCCGGCATTTGGGCCGCCGCATGCGCACCGAACTGGAACCGATTCTGGCGCTGTATTTCCTCAGTCATCCTGAGCAGCTTAGTCTGTGTCTGGACTGTCAGGATCAGCAGCTGTTGATTCAGCCGGACCCAGCGACCAGCACTGAATCAGGACGATAAAGGCTGTTTAATCGCGGCGCAGAATTGCTCCGGATGCCGCGGCGACACCAGCACAAACTTGTTCACGCCATCTTGCTGATAGTCAATCTTTAAGCGTTTTAAGGACATGGCCGGAGATGCCACCGAGTTATTGGTCGATGATACTTTTTGAATCTGCGCCAATGGGATGCGCCAGCTTAAAAACAGGCAGCGGATGGTCAGGCAGTCTTCGCTCACACGATAGCGGGTATTCCACACCGGCCACCAGATCACCACAATGGTCAGCAGATACACCGCAGTATGCACCGGATACGCTTGCATGGTACCTTTGGCCTGCATGGTCAGCAACAATTGCACCAGCAGCCCAGTCATACAGATCAGAAAAGCCAGCACCCACCAGTCAATTTTGGAACGAAATTTCTGCATTATTTTCCCCTTTACTGTCTGTATCTTACACAAAATTTATGGGGGCTGCTGTATTCCGCCGTGCAGAAAAAAACGCCCATGTGGGCGTTTGGGTTGGAGTGCAAAAGATCAGCATGTCATCTTAAAACAGATAAGGCCGGATAAAAATCAGGAAGAATAGCCCCAACATCAGCACCCATTTTAAAATGTAATATAGGGTCCGGTTTCTGGCTTTCAGGGCCTTGGCTTGAATCCGGATCTGATAAACATAGGCAAAGACTTTATTCAGGCCGCCAGTGCGGTCCCCGACTTCATTGGGCGAGCTGGCCGCCGTCATCACCTTTTTACCAAACCAGTGATTAAACTTTTGCATCCAACGGGTAGTTAACGGCCGCTCGACATCGGCAAAGAAAATAATCCGGTTTTGCGTAGTGCCATTTTCAGCATAGTGAATATAGGTTTCATCAAATACCACACTTTCACCATCACGCCATGAATAGCGCTGGCCATCGACATCAATAAAACAGCGCTCATCATTCGGGGTCATTAGGCCCAAATGATAACGCAGCGAACCGGCATAAGGATCGCGATGCCGGACCAGGCGGCTGTCCGGTGCCAGTTCGGTAAACATTGCCGCTTTGATACTTGGCAAGGTTTTTAATAAAGCCGTGGTTTTCGGGCACAGCTCGGCCGCAGAAGGATGCGCGGTGTCATACCATTTCAGGTAAAAGCGTTTCCAGCCGGTTTTAAAGAAAGAGTTAAACCCCAGATCATCATATTTGCTGGAGGCCTTGATGCCGCCTTGTTCATACAGCGCTTTGGCCTCATCGCGAATCATCTCCCAATGTTCATCCAGCACTTTTAAATCCTGAAAATGCTGGGTGTCGATATAGGGCTGATTCGGTACGCGTGAAAAACGGTACATCAGAAAATTAATCGGGGCGAACAGGGTCGAATGGTCAAAGAACTGTCGATAAAACGAATGCCGAACTTTGCCGCGTTGCTGGATATAAAACGCTGAAATGACAAAGATGGCCAGAATAATCCACTTAAGCATAGCAACATCCGGGAAATTGCCGCCCTGTACAGGGACGACAGACAAGCCAAAATATCGGCGAGCATAACAAATTTAGCCAGGCCAATCAGCCGGTCGTTTAAGACACAGCGTTGCAAAACTGGCGCTGTTCAGGTACCTGTACTGCCCTGCCCATTCACACGAATTGACTTTTTTGACCAAAACACCACAACTCCGGCATAGGCAGCGCCAGCTTTTTCCGTTATAAACAGAGGGCAACTGCGCCAAAAAAGTAAAACTGAAACAAGTACTTCATTGGCTTTTAAGCGAAATAAGCAGGAGAAGAAAGGGAACAAGACCTTGATTGGGCATAGAAAAATTGATGACCCTAGCGTCACGGCTTGATACAACTTGTTATGTTCTTTTTCGATATAGTTATCGTAAGATTAGCGAGGCATAGAAGTGTGCGGGAAATGCACACTCGCTTCACAACATCAACTTAGAAATCCTCCAAAATAAAGGAGATCAGGCATGATCCACGCTGGCAATGCCATTACCGTCCAAATGCTTTCGGACGGAATTGCAGAATTCCGCTTTGACTTACAAGATGAGTCGGTCAACAAATTTAACCGTGCAACGATTGAAGATTTTAAAGCTGCAATTGACGCTGTCAAAGCCAATAGTGAAATTAAAGGCTTGGTGGTCACTTCAGGTAAATCGACCTTCATCGTGGGTGCAGATATCACTGAGTTTGGTGAAAACTTCGCACAAGGCGAACAAGCAATTGTGGAATGGGCGTTGCCTGTTCACGACATCTTCAATGCTTTTGAAGATCTAGATATTCCTAAAGTCGCTGCCATTAATGGTATGGCGCTGGGTGGAGGTTTTGAAATGTGTCTGGTCTGTGACTACCGTGTCATGTCCGAACAGGCGCAAGTCGGCCTGCCAGAAATCAAGCTGGGAATCTTCCCAGGCTTTGGTGGTACAGTACGTTTAAGTCGTTTAATCGGGATCGACAATGCGGTGGAATGGATGGCAATGGCCAATCCGAAAAAACCAGCCGCAGCATTAAAAGATGGTGCAGTAGATGCCGTTGTTGCCGCAGACAAACTGACTGAAGCCGCAGTTGATCTGGCTAAACAGGCAGCAGCTGGCCGTCTGGACTGGAAAGCCAAGCGTCAGGAAAAACTCGATCCGGTGAAATTGAACCCGCTGGAACAGATGATGGCGTTCAACACGGCGAAAGGTGCGGTATTAGCCAAAGCGAATCCTGCACAATACCCAGCACCAAAACTCATGCTGGATTCTTTACAAGCTGGTGCAAGCTTGCCACGTAATGACGCACTCAAAGCAGAAGCTGAAGGCTTTGCTAAAGCTGCTGTAACGCCTCAAGCAGGTGCGTTGATTGGTTTGTTTATCAACGACCAAGTGGTGAAAAAGACCTCGAAAAAATATGAAAAAGGTGCACATCCTGTGAACCAAGCGGCTGTACTCGGCGCGGGTATCATGGGCGGTGGTATTGCTTACCAAGCGGCAAGCAAAGGCACCCCAATTATCATGAAAGACATCGGCAACCCACAATTAGCATTAGGGATGTCTGAAGCAAACAAATTGCTGACCAAGCAAGTTGAACGTAAAAAAATGACACCTGCCAAAATGGGTGAAACTTTGGCACGTATCCGCCCAACTTTAAGCTATGACGAGTTTAAAGAAGTGGATATCGTGATTGAAGCCGTGACTGAAAATCCGAAAGTCAAAGGCATCGTACTGAAAGAAACTGAAGCCAAAGTTCGTGAAAACACGATCATTGCCTCGAATACGTCTACAATTTCGATCACGCGTCTGGCTGAAAATCTGGAACGTCCAGAAAACTTCGTGGGGATGCACTTCTTTAACCCGGTACATATGATGCCACTGGTAGAAGTGATCCGTGGTGAGAAAACTTCTGCTGAAGCCATTGCGACGACGGTTGTTCTTGCACAGAAAATGGGTAAAACCCCAATCGTGGTCAATGACTGCCCAGGCTTCCTGGTGAACCGCGTCTTGTTCCCTTACTTCGGTGCATTTGATCTGTTACTGAAAGATGGTGCGGACTTCCAGCAAATCGACAAAGTCATGGAAAAATTCGGCTGGCCAATGGGTCCTGCTTACCTGATGGACGTGGTTGGTATCGACACTGGCGTTCACGGTGCAGAAGTTATGGCAGAAGGTTTCCCTGACCGCATGAAGCCAGACTATAAAGGCTCAATCCAAGTCATGTACGAAAACAAACGTCTTGGTCAAAAAAATGACGTAGGTTTCTACAAATATGAATTGGATCGCAAAGGCAAAAAAGCCAAAGTGGTTGATCCAACTGCATACGAGCTTGTGGCATCTGTGGCAACATCTGAAAAACGCGAATTTGATGCACAAGAAATCATTGACCGTATGATGTTGGCGTTCTGTAACGAAACTGTTCGTTGCTTAGAAGACAATATCGTGGCAACACCATCTGAAGCAGACATGGCGATGATTATGGGTGTAGGTTTCCCTCCATTCCGTGGTGGCCCATGCCGTTACATCGACCAAACAGGTGTTGCTGAATACGTTGCGCTTTGCGACAAGTATGCACACTTAGGAAAAGCTTATGAAGCGCCACAAATGTTGCGTGACATGGCTGCTAACAACAAAAAATTCTACGGTTAAGGAGCAACGTGAATGGCTACTTTAAATCCACGTGACGTTGTCATCGTTGATGGCGTACGTTCTGCAATGGGTAAAACCAAAAACGGTATGTTCCGCAATGTACGTGCTGACAGTCTATCGGCTGAATTGGTTCGTGCTTTAGTTGCTCGTAACCAGTTTGATGTCAACGAAGTTGAAGATGTAATCTGGGGCTGTGTGAACCAAACCCTAGAACAAGGCATGAACATTGGTCGTAATATTGCATTACTGGCTGATCTTCCAAAAACAGTAGCGGGTCAAACCGTAAACCGTCTGTGTGGTTCTTCAATGCAAGCAATCCACACGGCTGCAGCACAAATTGCAACCAATCAGGGTGATATTTTCATCATTGGTGGTGTAGAGCACATGGGCCATGTGGGCATGATGCATGGTATCGACATCAACCCTGCTGCATCGAAGCACTATGCTAAAGCATCAAACATGATGGGCTTAACTGCTGAAATGTTGGGTCGCATGAACGGTATTTCGCGTGAAGAGCAAGATGCTTTTGGTGTGGAATCACACCGTCGTGCATGGGCTGCAACACAAGAAGGTCGTTTTAAAAACGAAATCATTGGCATTGAAGGTCATGACGCAAATGGCTTTAAACAGCTATGCGACATCGACGAAGTGATCCGTCCAGATGCCAACCTTGAGGCGTTCCAAGCTTTACGTCCTGTATTTGACCCGAAAGGCGGTACGGTCACTGCGGCAACATCTTCAGCATTGTCTGATGGTGCATCTGCGATGTTGCTTATGTCTGCTGAACGTGCACAAGCTTTAGGTTTAAAACCACGTGCGGTGATTCGCTCTATGGCAGTTGCAGGCTGCGATGCAGCAATCATGGGTTATGGCCCTGTACCTGCAACTCAAAAAGCGCTTAAACGTGCTGGCTTGTCAATTGCAGACATTCAAACCTTTGAATTGAACGAAGCGTTTGCTGCACAAGGTTTGTCTGTTCTTAAAGGCTTAGGCATCTATGATCAGCAAGATCGTGTGAACTTGAACGGTGGTGCAATTGCACTTGGTCACCCATTGGGTTGTTCAGGTGCGCGTATCACCACCACATTGCTGAACGTGATGGAACAACAAGACACGCAAATCGGTCTAGCAACCATGTGTATCGGTCTTGGTCAAGGTATCGCGACAATTATCGAACGCGTTTAATCTTTAAATACTTAGATAAAAAAATCCCCGTTTGATACGGGGATTTTTTATATTCGCGAAAATTATTCAAAACAAAACGCCCCATGTGCTACATCGGGCATTTTTAAATTGCATCTCAATCACGACTGAAGCAAGCTTCAGCTCATCGCCTTAATGTTCGGGCTTGGCCACTGTGGTTAACACTGGCTCAACCGTTGTCCTTTTACCAAAATGAAGATGGTTAAACAGGATATTCAGGAAAATCGCCATCACACAGGTCGAGCTAATGCCCGAATGGAACAGGGTTTTAAACCAGGTTGGAAACTGGGCATAGAAGGAATGATCAATAATTGGAATCATCCCGGCGGCTAAAGACGTTGCCACAATAATCAGGTTTTTCTGATCGCTATAGTCCAGTTTAGATAAAGTACGAATTCCGCTGGCCGCCACTGTACCAAATAGGACCAGACCAGCGCCGCCTAATACCGGCGTAGGAATGGAAGCAATAATACGGCCCATAATCGGTAGCAGGCCCAAGATCACCAGAATCAGGCCACCGGCAGCTACCACAAAGCGGCTTTTCACACCGGTAATCGCCACCAACCCCACATTCTGAGCAAAGGCACTTTGCATAAAGGTGCCAAAGAAGGGCGCTACTGCTGAGGAAATCATATCGGCGCGCAAGCCATTGGCAATACGCTTGTCATCGACTTTGGCACCGACAATATCTCCCACTGCAATAATATCGGCCGTGGTTTCAGTTAACACCACCACCATCACAATGGTCATGGCCAGAATTGCAGACAGATGAAAAGTCGGTGCGCCAAAAGCCAAAAAGTCAGGAAAGGCAAACCAGGCACCCTCACCCACTTTGGAAAAATCGCCAAAACCCAAGACATAGGCCAGAATCGAACCGATCAGAATCGCCAGTAAAATTCCGGTACGGCGAATGGTTTCAGAACCAAAACGGCTTAAAAGCAGCAAAATCCCCAGGGTCATGGCGGCCAGACCAATATTTTGCATAGAACCCCAGTCGGGTGCATTGCTATTGCCGCCCATAATCCAGCGCACAGCCACCGGCAATAAAGACAGGCCGATGATGGTAATCACACAGCCGGTCACCACCGGTGGAAAGAAACGGATAATCTTGGCAAAAAATGGCGCCAGCAATAACCCGATTAAGGAGGAGGCAATCACCGCGCCCAGAATGGCATTAAAACCGCCACCCGTGGTGGCAATACCCACCATGGTGGCTACGCCGGCAAAGGACACGCCTTGTACCAGTGGCAAGCGTGCCCCGAAATATTTCACCCCCAAGGTTTGTAACAGGGTCGCCAGTCCGCCCATAAATAATGAGGCAGTAATCAAAATCCCGATTTGCGCAGCAGTTAAACCGGCCGCTGTGCCGACAATTAATGGCGGTGCCACAATACCGCCATACATGGTTAATACATGCTGTAAGCCATAAGTCAGGCTTTTTCCTGTCCCTAAAAATTCATCTTCGGGCGAAATATTCTGTTTGCTCGTTGTCATATGTAGCCCCACGCCGCAGCTTAGTGATGCTTTTCTCTGAAGCCATCCTTAAAAATATACTGGCCCTTGCCTGCATGTTGCAGACAAGCGCGATTCCTGCGGGATTGGAGCAATTACTATGCCATTTTAAAAAATCTGCCGGATTTTGCTGGTAAATCGGCACCAACATGAGGAGGAGATGAACTAGTTAAAAACAAGAAAGAATAGAAAGATAATTTCTTAAATTTTAGAATTTTATCAATTACTTATACCAATATTTTTTCATTCATAATTTTATTCTTTTCCTCTTTTTAAATGGATCACGCACGATGCTGTCCATGTATATAACTCGTAGCCATCCACACCCTTAAAAAGCGCTAGAGGCTGTACACTCACAGTGCATTTTCACAGCCATCGCGGCCAGCAGCAGCACTAAAATATGTCCTGAGCCTGTGGCCAGGTGATCATTAAGAATGCACCTTGCATCTGCCGATACTGCCCCATGACGGTGTTGGGGCAGTATTAAGCTTTGGCTTAAAACAGGTGCAAGAAGTTGAGCTGTTACTTACAGTTTTTCAGCCAATGCCTGCTGATGCGCCTGGATAATCTCCTGCATTTGCTGATTCAGCTTGAGCATGTCCTGATAGGCCTGATTAAACTGTTTCAGGCCTGCATCTTCATAGAACATAAACAGGTTGTTTTTCATTTCCCAGCGATTATTTTTTAGAATCCCAAGCAGCACATAGGCCTGACTCAGGCTCTGTTTTTCCAGCTCAAACAGCACTGTGCCTTCATCATTCTGGCGGCTTTCCAGCAGAGATTCACTTAACTGACGGCGTAGATGCGATTTAATCGGTAATTCTTCAATTTGGGCCAGCGCCTGAGCTTCATGTTCAGTCAGATGCTCCTGATACAGCTCCATCATGGCTTTGACCTGTGACAGCATCGCTTCAGTTTCAGCATAGTCCTGTTTTTTATCTTCATTCAGGCGTTTAATATCCAGAAACTGATCCCATTGCAGCGCTTTCAGCTCACGTAAATAGCTGTTACGCGCTTCGGCACTTTGCACCAGATGGCTAATCACAAATTCAGCCATCAGGGCATAATCACCGCTTAAACGCGGATCGGACGGATCAACCTGAATCGGGGTCGACCAATCCTGCGCCTGTACATAAATCTGCTCGGCCTTGTCATACAGTACGTTCTGATATTCGTGTAATTGGGTCAGTTCTTTTTGTTGTGCCTGATATTGATAAAACATCAATCCAAACACGGCACAGGTCACGAGGACGATGATCCACACTATACGTCGCATATCCTGTCCTCTTGTTGTATTTCTCGTTATCATAACGCTTTGTTGTTGTATCGCCTGTTTTTTAGACAAAATTATTCAACAAAGCACACAAAAGATCAAACAATAAAAATGACTTAAGTGATTTATTTTATTCAGCTAATTTTTTATTGTTTAGCTTATTTTCAAAAAATATAAAGTGATGAGGATGAAAAATACGGTTTGCTGGCGGCAAAGTACCCATCTCGGCTTTAATTCAGGCAAATCATCCCCATCAATAGTTGAAAACAAGGCAAAGAGAATATTCATGCGTGTAGATATCTGGTCCGATGTGGTCTGCCCTTTCTGTTATATCGGCAAAAAACGTCTTGAAGCCGCGGCAGCACAGGTCGGCGTAGAACTTGAGGTGCACTGGCACAGCTTCCAGCTTGACCCGGAGGCACCGGAACGTCAGGAAATTTCCAACTCTGAACGTCTGGCACAAAAATATGGCCGTACCTTGGCAGAAGTAGAAGACATGCAGCGCAATATTGCCAGCATGGCTGCTGAAGAAGGCATCCAGTTTAACTGGGAACAGGCCAATTCCGGCAATACCTTGAATGCCCACCGTCTGATTCATCTGGCGCAAAGCAAAGGCTTGGGCAATGAAGCCAAAGAGGCTTTTTTCTACAGCTATATGACCCAAGGTCTGGCTATTGGCGAACGCGAAACGCTGGAAGATGTCGCTGCACGTATCGGTTTAAACCCGGTGGAAGTCGATGATGTGCTCGATTCCGATGCCTATGCCGATTTTGTGAAATTTGATCAGGATGTAGCACGTGATCAGCTTAAAGTGACGGGCGTACCCTTTTTTGTATTTGACCAGCGCGTTGCTTTAGCCGGTGCCCAGCCACGGGAAGTGTTTGAACAGGTGCTGAAAAAAGCTTTGGAAACACCTACAGACAACGGCGCGCAATGTCAGGATGACCAGTGCGATGTACCGGAACAATAAGCAGTTACATCCTTAAGCATCGCTGCCATAAAAAATCCCCTTACGGGGATTTTTTTCTATGTACTTTATTCCACCAGGAAACTGATTTTTAAATTAACCCGATACTCGGTAATCTTATTGTCCTTAATCACCACTTTCTGTTCATTAATCCAGGCACCCTGCAGGTTTTTGACTGTTTCACCGACTTTGGCAATGCCGCTTTGAATGGCATCTTCAAAACTTTTATTACTGCTGGCATTCACTTCTACTACTTTTGCAATCGCCATGATTGATCCCTCAGTGTTGGTATAAACGTTCATCTTAGAATAAAAAATAGACAATAAAAGAGCGCTTAACCATACCGCGTCAAAAACTTACATCTCTATACAGATCAAGGGATTTGTACAGAGATGACGCATGGATGGGGCAAAAAATCTGGAGATTTTTTCATCTTAAAACAGGATGATCTCGTTCTTGTAAAAATCATCATTAATTTAAATCTTGTAGCTAAATGATTAGAGCAATTATTCTAATTTATTGTTTTTAAATGTTATTTTTTAACAAAAAGTCTTAAACTTGCCGATATGATCATTTTCTCTCAATCACAACGCGCTATCATAGCTGTTGTTTGAATACACTCTCCCACGATGACTTTTCTCCCAAGTCATCCTTTTTTTGTGAAGGTAAGATTGATGAACGTTTTAAAAGCGCTTGGCCTGTTTATGGTCACCCTGTATGCAGCCAATGTATCAGCAGAAATGGTTTATGTACCAAGCTTCCCGACTGAAAAAGCCCACACTGAAACCGTGAGCAACGATCAGCCTGCAAGCGCTGAACAGAACAAAGAAGCTTAAGCACTTCTTTAAATACAAGCAGACCTCAGGTCTGCTTTTTTTATTGCGGTTTAGAACAATTCTGCGGCTGACACCTGATCCGACCGGACAATTTGAGACTGACATTTTTTGTCAATTCGGCAGCATGATCTGTTTATTCTCTGATTTAACTGAAATTTATCTAAAAAATTTTTTAATATTTCTTATATTGAAATCCCAATTTCTGTCATAAATGCCTAAAAATCCACAAAAGCTGACATTTTTTTTCATGTAATTTTTAGTGAAATACCTATAATCAAAGTGATCCAAAACAATTATTTAAGTACAGGTTGATGAGAGAGCAATGCACGAACTTCAAGCCCTGATTCAGAGAAAAATTTCTCCACAAGAGATTAATGTAGAAAATCTGGTGGCGCTGGCGGAACATTATTCACAGCCGCATTCTGCCGAATACAAATTGGTTGAACTGGCCCTGAATATTGTCCTGGCCAGTTATCTGGAAAAAGCACAACAACTGGTTTAAGTTTCCACCATGAATACTTTAGAAAAATCCCGGCTGATTAAAGAACTGCACGACCTAACGGGCGCGCTGGAGCGCCGTTCCTTGAGTCTGTATGAAACCGCCAAGGCCAAAAGCCGGATTAAAAGTATTTTTGTTGAATGCGACCAGCCTCTGTTTAAAAAGCAGATTCTGGCCTATAAGACACAGGTGCAGCCGGAACGTTCTGCCGAAGAATTTGCGCGTGACACCATTTATGCACGTTCTTTTCGGGGCGTGTTTCAGCAGGTCGAGGCGCTAGAACAAGCTTTATATACCCAGCCCGATTCAGGTTGGGCTATCTTGTATCAGCCCGCCTCCGGCTGGCAAATCTGGCTGATTCCGGCACCCGCACGTACTGCCCTGCTCAGTGACTGGGGCAATCTGGAACAGGTCTATCGCTGGATGTTGCAACAGCAGCATCAGTATCGCAGTCTGCACACCGATCTGGAATTACTTAACCAGCAAAACTATGCCGCAACGCAGGCCTTTCAGCATACCGTCGCAGTACGTACAGCTGTAGCGATAGAACCTGAAGCAGCAGCTCAGCAACTCAAGCCTACCAAAGCCGCACCTGTTCAGCCTGAACAGCAAGCAGAGTCTAGCGCCCGTCATCTGCTGCTCAATCAGCTCAGCTGCCCGATTTCCGAATTACCCCTGGACCATCTGCCGGCGGAAAAACTGTGCCGGGTATTTTTACCAGCCCGGCCTGAAGTGATGCAGTATGCCGATGTGCTGGTTCATGATGCAGAGCAAGCGGCTCTGCTCAAACGCCCCGGTTATGTGGCCGAGCAGATCAATGCCCAAGGTCGTTTTATTAAATATCTGGTCTTGTTTGGCGCCTTGGATGCTATGCAGGCCACCCGTTTTGCCCATGCCTTTAGCCAGCAGCATGAACATGAAATTGCCGCAATCCGTGAAATAGACAGCGCTGTACTGGAAAGCCAGCTGTTTGCGCTGGACAGCCTGTTTCAGTGCTATCAACATGCCGAGCAGATGATCTGGCACAAAGAAGATTATTATCCGTTTATTCCGCTACAACTGATTCATACCCAGAAATTTATCCAGTTTGAGGAAACAGCAGCCACGCTGGCCACCCCGCTGATTTTATTAAAAGAGCGACAAAAAATTCGCCTGATTCATGGCCAGCAGCGTTTACAACTGGCTCGTACCGAACCGGCCTATCCCTATATTCTGCTCGATCGTCAGCAGGGCGTGAGCTGGCAAATTATTCAAAAAGTCTTGAATCACCTGCCTGCGCCGGTCGACCCTTTACGTCTGGTTCAGGCCATTCAACGGCTCACCGCCAGTTAATGTTTATGTTTTTGTAGCTGCATCTTGCTTTTCGCCTGAAGATTTTCAACACTAGCAAAAAGAGCTTAAAGATCAGTAAATAATGCCAAGAAAAGTACATTTTATAGCGCCATCATTATTATTATTTTGCCTGTTAGGCAGTGGATATACGGTTGCAGACAACAATACCAACCTGGAGACAGAACCGCAGACCGCACCACCAGGTTATGAGGTGCCACTGGTGCCCGAAAGTGAGGCGGGTAATGGTTTTTTCTATACCCTGCCGCGGCTGATTGATGCCACCCCGACCATTTTGCCGGAACAGTCGAATGAACCGATTGTGCCGCCCACGCATGAAACCGAAGAACAAAGCTGGGTAGACCGGCGCCAGAAGCAGATTCGCCATTGGGCAGACAATACCGCACATAAAATTGATAACTGGTTTGGAGAAACCAGCCCGGAGGAACCGGCCTCTGCGACCTTGCGTATTCTGGTCGACAGTCGCTGGAACAAATATGATGACTACGATATTAAACCGCGGGTACGTGGCCGGATTAAACTGCCGACGCTGGAACGCAAATTAAGTCTGGTCTTTGGTGATGACTCACTGGATAACGAACTGCAAAACAGTGTTGCCATTACCAATGAAAACCCCAGCAACAGCCCGGACAAAACCCTGGATGGTCGACGGGCACGTGAAGACAACAGCTCGCTGGCCTTACGCTGGTCTGACTTCACTGAACGCTTACCCTTTGAAACTGATGCCGACCTCGGGGTGCGTTCCGGTGATGATATTTATGCCCGTTTAAAAATTGCCAAGGACTGGGAACTGGTCAATGACTTTTCCTTTCATGCCGAGCAGATTTACCGTTACGGCCTCGACAGTGAAAACTATTTAAGAACCAACCTGGAACTCATTCATGCCCGGCCCGATCATCCGTTTTTAAGCAACCAGTTTAGCCTGACCTATGCCGATGAACAGGATGATGACCTCAGATGGGACAACTACAGCTTTAGACAGCACCAGTTCTTCCACGGCAACCGTTTTAACTACGGGCTCTACACCGGCGGTTATTATCATAATGATGATTTACGCCTGAACAGCTGGGGGCCATTTGTGTCCTGGCGTCAGCCGTTCTTGCGCGAATGGTTTTTTGTGCAGGGCGACCTGAATTACTATAATGATGACCGTGAAGACCGCAGCCATTACCCGAGTGTCTTGCTGCGTTTAGAAGCCCTGTTCTAAAGCCGTCAACAATATAATCGTGCATTAAAAAACCTCCCGCAGGAGGTTTTTTTAATAGGCTTATTTTAAGAGCAGACTGTTGATGCGTTTCAGGTACTCTGCCGGATTTTCTGGCAGTCCCCCTTCTGCAATCAGGGCCTGATCAAAAATCACATTGGCCAGATCATCAAACTGAGCCGAACCTTGCAGTTTTTGCACCAGTGGATGCTGCGGGTTAATTTCCAGAATCGGCTTCATTTCTGGCACCGGCTGACCAGCATCTTTCAGCATCCGGATCAGCTGTGGCGACAATTCCCCATCAGCCGTAACCAGACAGGCCGGAGAATCAACCAATCGTGTGGTCACGCGCACTTCTTTGGTTTTATCTTTCAGCGATTCAGACAGCTGCTCCACCACTGGCTTAAACTGCTCTGCCGCCTGTTCCAGTGCCTTCTTCTCTTCAGCATCTTGCAGATCGCCCAAATCGACCGCACCTTTAGACACGTTTTGCAGCGGTGTACCATCAAACTCATGTACGAAGTTCATGGCCCATTCATCAACACGTTCAGTCATCAGCAGGACTTCAATGCCTTTTTTCTTGAACAGCTCCAGCTGCGGCGAGTTCTTGGCCGCGGTCAGGCTATCTGCGGTTACATAGTAAATGGCTTTCTGGCCGTCCTGCATCCGCGCTTTGTAATCTGCCAGTGAGGTACTGACCTCATCCTGGGTGGAGGTCGCATAGCGTAATAATTTCAGGATACGCTCACGGTTACCAAAGTCTTCGCCCAGGCCTTCTTTTAAGACCGAACCAAATTCACGATAGAAAGTCTTGAAGTTGTTCTGGTCTTTTTCATCTTCAGATTTGGCCAGACCATCCAGCATGGTCAGCACACGGCGTGCGTTACCTTCACGTATGGTTTTCACATCGCGGCTTTCCTGTAGCAGTTCACGGCTGACGTTCAGCGGTAAATCGGCGCTATCCACCACACCCTGTACAAAGCGCAAATAGTTTGGAATCAGGTTGTCAGCATCATCCATAATAAACACGCGTTTGACATACAGCTTGATGCCAGCTTTGGCTTCGCGGGTAAAAATATCATGTGGTGCTTTTGGTGGAATATACAGCAACTGGGTATATTCGGTGCTGCCTTCGACACGGTTATGCGACCAGGCCAGCGGCGCTTCAAAATCATGGCTCAGGTTTTTATAAAACTCGATATACTGTTCTTCGCTAATCTCGTTTTTACTGCGGGTCCATAAAGCACTGGCCGAGTTAATCGCTTCCCATTCATCAGTTTTCACATACTGGCCGCCTTTTGGCTGTTCACCTTCCGCTACTTCCTCTTCCTGCCAGACTTCTTTTTGCATTTGAATGGGCAGGCTGATGTGATCAGAATATTTATTGATAATCTGCTTCACTTTATAGCTTTGCAGATAGTCCAACGCATCTTCACGTAAATGCAGGATGATGTCGGTGCCACGACCTTCCTTGTTGATTTGCTCGACTTCAAATTCACCGGTGCCACCGCTGATCCAGCGTACACCTTCCGATGCGTCCAGACCGGCACGGCGTGATTCTACGGTAATTTTATCGGCCACAATAAAGCCAGAGTAGAAACCCACCCCAAACTGGCCAATCAGCTGGGCATCGGCTTTTTGATCACCGGTCAGCTTGGACATAAAGTCTTTGGTGCCGGATTTGGCAATGGTCCCCAGGTTATCAATCGCTTCCTGCTGGCTTAAACCAATACCGTTATCGGAAATAGTCAGGGTATTGTTCTCTGCATCCAGACGCACACGCACGCGCAGGTCCGGATCATTTTCATAATATTCAGGATGGTTGATGCCTTCAAAACGCAATTTATCGCAGGCATCAGAGGCGTTAGAAATCAGTTCACGCAGAAAAATTTCAGGGTTGGAATAAAGAGAATGCGTCACCAAATGTAAAAGCTGAGCCACTTCAGCCTGGAAACTGTGTTTTTGTGCGCTTTGTTCGCTCATTCATCACTCCTTAAATTGACAGCATTGTTGTATTGGAATGCCTTATGAATTGGAGTGAGGCGACGATTTTTCAATAGGAAAACAAAAAAATATTAAAATGGGCCCTGCTGATAGACCCGCTGCATATACTGCTCCAGCTTTTGCTGACGCATCTGGTAAACCTGGGTCAGACATTCAACCGACTGGCCACAGCGGTCACGCAGGGCCAGCCAGCGCACCTGTTCATCCCGTATAGCCGAACGTGTCCCCATCGGTACCAGACGGTTAATAATTTTATAGGTGGTGGCCATCTTCACATCGGCATCATTAACATTACGATGTTCACAAATGGCATGTTCGGTTGGGGTTTGGGCACGTTCACAATTAAAGCTGGCTGCAGCGGCAGGCAGGCTGATCAAACTGGCGAAGACCAAGGCAAAGGTTGTATTTCTATTCATATTTGATCTTCTCACTTTTTCATTTCTTTCATTTCATTCACTACAAATTAAATGAAAACGAATACTTAACTCAATATTCTGATTTTGTTCTATTGTTATCATTTTGCAATAAAAAGGCCCCATCACCAGGATGGGGCTACGCTGAATTTTATTATTGGTACTTTTTATAATTAGAATTTATAGCTATAACCGATGGTGTACACCATTGGATCGATATCTAAATCGAATTGGGCTGCCACATCACCACTGAAAGTAACTTCAGGGCTAAGTTGCGCATAACGTGCATCAAAGAATACGCCCCAGTTTTTGGCATCTGCTGGCTGAAAGTTAAAACCAATCTGGCCGGCAAAACCAAAATCTTCTTTTACTTTCACATCGGTATCACCCAGACCTTTGGTACGCTCATCCCAAGCCACAAATGCGGTACCACCGACACCAATGTACGGTGTAAAACCGGTATTGTTTTTAAAATGGTATTTTGCCGTCAGCGTTGGTGGTAAATGTTTAATACGTACCACATCTGTACCCGCTAACTGAACATCATGGTTAATTGGTGCAGCTAAAAGCAGTTCTGTCGAAATATTGTCATTAAAGAAATATTCAACTGACGGGGTAAATGCATATTCATGATCTGCCTCAACTGTTGCGCCGCCGAGATTATAATCGCCTGTAGGTGCTACAACCGAACCGCCCAGCTTGACTTGCCATTGGCCTGCCATCGCAGAAGCAGAAAGACCCATTAATGCAACGAGTGTAATTTGCTTTAACATTTTAATACCCCACTGGAAGATTATTTATTCAAAAATTAAACATTAATCAATAATAAACACGTTAGAAATTAATATGCAATACTTATCCGATATAATAATTTTATATTATTTTCAAACTATTGATTATTAAATTAATTTATTTTAACCAACCACACAACTTGGTTTTAAATACCAACCTGCTTTATCAAGATTAAATAATAATATTCAGATTAAAATACTCAGGTTTATTTTAAACGCTCTATAATATATATTTTAAATACATCTATTATTAGATTATCAGAATGATTATAAGATTTATTATAAATACATCTATGATTCAAAAAAATCCCGGGATTTTATTCCCGGGATATTTCAGGTTAAAGCACCATGGCGGCAATCCAGCCAAAAATCATCAGCGGGATATTAAAGTGAATAAAGGTCGGCACTACACTGTCTTTCATATGGTCATGCTGACCATCCATATTCAGGCCTGAGGTTGGCCCCAAGGTCGAATCCGAAGCAGGTGAACCGGCATCGCCCAGTGCAGCCGCAGTCCCAATGATCGCAATAGTTGCTGCAGGACTAAAACCAAATTGAATACAGAGCGGTACATAAATAATCGCCAGAATCGGAATGGTAGAGAATGATGAACCGATGCCCAGAGTAATCAGCAAACCAATCAACAACATTAAAAAGGCTGCAAGTGCCTGGCTATTACCAATCCAGTCAACCGACGCTTCAACCAGCGCAGAAACCTGTCCTGTTGCCTCAATCACGGCAGCAAAACCTTGCGCAGCAATCATAATAAAGCCAACCAGTGCCATCATCCGCATACCGGTAATAATAACATCGTCCGCTTCTTTCCACTTAAAGATCCCGGCACAGCTCAGAATCGCTACACCAACCAGACCGGCCAGAATCATCGAATCTGAATACAGCTGCACGCCAAGGGTTACCAGAATCGCAATGACTGCCATCCAGATGGTGAACGTCGCCACTTCAGGTTGACCTGATTTTTGTGCCACACCCATTTCAGCCGAAATGCTTTGCTGCTCTTCAATATGCACGTCTTTATATTCACGTGGCTTACGGTATGAGAAAAACACCGCGATCAGCAAACCGACAAACATCCCGAATACCGGAATGGCCATCGCTGTTGGAATCTGGTCATAGCTGATCTCAAATCCATACGGCTTGCCAAAGGTATTAATATTATGGCCCAGAATATCATTCAGGAAGATGGCGCCAAATCCGACCGGCACCAGCATATAGGTGGCCACCAGACCAAAGGTCAATAAACAGGCCACAAGACGACGGTCCAGTTTCAGGTGGTTAAATACCATCAACAATGGCGGAATCAGCACCGGAATAAAGGCAATATGTACCGGAATCACGTTCTGGGAGAATACCGCGGCAATGGCCACCACCAGGAAAATAAAGTATTTGACCCGGTTTTGCGCTTTCAGATCGGCCTCACCCTTTAAGGTGTGAATCATTTTATAGGCCAATAAATCAGGTAAACCTGAACGCGCCAGAGCCAGTGCAAAAGCACCTAAAATACCGTAGGCCAAAGCAATTTTAGCACCACCGCCCAGGCCATTATTAAACGCCTCTAAAGTACCTTGCAGGCCCAAACCAGCCAGCAAACCACCCGTAACGGCACCAATGACCAGTGCAAAAACAACAGGAACACGTGCCAACGACAGCCCGAACATGACTGCGATGGCGGCAAGAATTGCAAACATAAGAAAAGACGGATCGAGAAAAAACGCTATTTTATCAGAGATTGATCGCTATTTAGCTGCTGTTGTTGCGCTGTCCGATATTTGTCTTGACCTTGCCAGTAACAGTCAAATTAACTGCCTGATTTTGAAAATGCAAAATCCCGAAGATGTTGAGCAATCCGCTCCGGCTGGCTTAAAATTGCCCAGTGATTGGCCGCAATCTCTACGCGCTGGAAGTCTGCTGCCCAGTTCGGCACTTCATCAATCAGCTCCGGACTGACAAAGCGGTCTTCGGTCAGTACCACGGCCTGTACCGGACAAATCGCCACACGCTGACGTGGTTTGAGCAAACGCGGGATAAAATTGGCCCGATACAGATTGACGCCATATTGACCATCCTGCTGGATATTCGGGTTTAAGGCCAGACCCGAGCTTTGCTCCAGCTGCTGTAGCATTTTGCCCCAGCGCTCTGCACTCATGTATTGCCACACCGTCGGTGCCAGTAAGGGCAATTGAAACACAGCGATATACCAGGACTTGCCCAGCTGTTTTAAGAATTTGGCCTTACCCTGCTGTAACTGCGCACGCATCCAGAATGCAGCATGATCCAGACAAGGCCCGGAAATGCTGCTGTAAGAAAGAATCCGCTGGCGAAACCGGGCATCGGTCACCGACTCCCAGGACTGAATTGAACCCCAATCATGCGCAGCCAGATGAAATGGCCGGTTGGGCAGCACTGCATCCACCACGGTCAGTAAATCTTCAGACAGGCGTGCCAGCCGATAATCATGAATATGCTTTGGAATGGAAGACTGACCGGCCCCACGCACATCATAGGTCACAATATAAAAATCCTGAATCAGCTGGGTAATAACAGCTTCCCAGACTTCCTGATTGTCGGGATAACCATGAACCAGTACCAGCGCCGGATTGTCGGGCTTGCCCCAGCTTTTGACATACAGGCGCTGCTGGTCTGAGGTATGAATCCACTGCGTATGAGCGTGCATGATGACATCCTGTTCTGTTTATGGGTGATTTCTTGTATTGGCTGTTTATTGGCAAGTGCAGTCAATCAAATCAATGCCACCTGCCGGTTTCTGTTCTAGTATGCAGATCAGTGCAATAAAAATAATTGACCCTTATGAGCCTTTTAAAAAAACTACAGACAATTCCGACCCTGTCCAAATTCCTGATCAATCGCTATGCCCCCTATCGCGGCGCCGGTATTGCGGTCGAGAAAATGGATCTGGCCAATTACCACATTCGTGTCAAAATGCCACTGACGCGTAAAAACCAGAATATTGTTGGGGTGCATTTTGGCGGTAGCCTGTATGCCATGGTCGATCCGTTTTATATGCTGCTGTTGATGCATCATCTTGGCTCAAAATATATTGTCTGGGATAAGGCCGCGACCATCCGCTTTCTAGCGCCCGGTCGCAGTATGGTCTATGCCGATATCCGCCTCAATGCCATGGAGGTCGCTACCATTCGGGAACTGGCCGAGAATTATGCACCGGTATATCGTAACTACCGCCTGAATATTTTTGATGAAGCCGGCGTACGTATTGCGGAGGTAGAAAAGACGGTATACATCCGCCGCAAAAAGCCGCATGCTGCCGGCTAAATAAAAAAGCGCTTATCTTTAAGCGCTTTTTTATGTGAGATCGTCTGCACCCGACTTAGCGGTTCTGCTCAATCGCGGCACCTGCACCGCCACCAATCGCACCACCAATCGCTGCACCAGTACTACCACCGAAGATGCTTTTACCTACCGCAGAACCAATTGCACCGCCGACACCACTATAGGTCGCGTTACGGTTTGAACCATCCTGGGTTTTACTACCCACTGCTGCACCGGCACCACCACCAATGGCTGCACCTGCAGTACCGCCGACATTACCACCGACACCACCACCAATTGCACCACCTAAAGCAGCTGCACCAATACGCTGTTCATTTGGAGACATACTTTCACAGCCGGCCAGCATAAAGGTAGATAAGGTGGCGGCTGCCATAACACCGATAACTTTTTTCATGATCGCTCTTCCCCTGTTTTGGTCATAGCTTTAGCTTATTCGATATTGATGGGTCGAATCTGAGCAATATGTTACCAACTTGGTAACCAATAGAGGATTTATGTAAAAACACCCGCTTTGCAGCAGCAACCCGGCCCATCTAACGCCAAAGTACAGCACGATACCCTTTTTTCAGGCATAAAAAAAGACGCCCGAAGGCGTCTCTTGGTTGTCATTTCACCAGCTTAGAATTCCTGGTTAAATGCCTGACTTAATGCTTGGTCTACATCAGAGAAGTCATTTTGCAGTTCAAATTCTGCAGCTTCTGCTTCCTGACGACGACGCTCTAAGTGGTAAGCCAAACCTGTACCCGCTGGGATCAGACGACCAACAACGACGTTTTCTTTCAGACCACGTAGATCATCTTCTTTACCGGTTACAGCCGCTTCAGTTAACACACGTGTGGTTTCCTGGAACGATGCAGCAGAGATGAACGAATCCGTCGACAGCGATGCTTTGGTAATACCCATCAACTGGCGATCAAACTTCGCTGGGAACTTGTTCTGTGCAAGTACAGCCTGGTTTTCTTGAACCACGCGGATGTAATCCACCTGTTCGCCTTTGATAAAGCTGGTATCACCACCGTCAGTGATTTCAACTTTACGCAGCATTTGACGTACGATGACTTCAATATGCTTGTCGTTGATTTTTACACCTTGCAGACGGTAAACGTCCTGAACTTCGTTCACGATGTAGTTGGTCAACGCCACTTCACCTTTCAGACGTAAGATGTCATGCGGGTTTTGTGGACCATCAGAAATGGTTTCACCACGGTTCACATGCTCACCTTCGAACACGTTGATGGTACGCCATTTCGGAATCAGCTCTTCGTAGATTTCAGAACCATCATCCGGAGTAATCACCAGACGGTTCTTACCTTTGGTCTCTTTACCGAAGCTTACGATACCAGACACTTCTGCAAGGATCGCATGCTCTTTCGGCTTACGTGCTTCGAACAAGTCAGCTACACGCGGCAGACCACCGGTAATATCACGGGTACGTGAAGATTCTTGTGGTACACGACCGATAACGTCACCGACACCAATTGTTTCGCCATCACGGACAGAAAGAATGGTGTTTTGTGGCAGGAAGTAGAACTGTTCACCACCATCCACTGTGTCTAATACAACCGCAGGACGCAAATCTTTACCTGACGCAGGACGTGAAGTCACTGGCAGGATTTCGATTGTTGACATACCTGTTGCATCATCAGTTTTCGACGTTACGGTTACGCCATCAGCGATCTGGCTGAAACGTACTTTACCAGCAACTTCTGTTACCAATGGATGTGTATGCGGATCCCAAGTTGCCACGATACCGCCAGCTTCTACAGCTTCGCCATCTTTCAGCAAGATAGATGCACCGTAAGGCAGTTTATAGCGCTCGCGCTCACGACCCAAATCATCCGCAATACCGATTTCACCTGAACGTGAAGTCGATACCAAGTGACCTTTGGCATGTTGTACGGTTTTCACGTTGTGGAAACGTACGGTACCTTTGTTACGCACTTGAACGCTGTTGGCAGCAGAAGTTCGGCTTGCCGCACCACCCACGTGGAAGGTACGCATGGTTAACTGTGTACCTGGCTCACCAATTGATTGTGCCGCCATAACACCCACAGATTCACCTGGGTTCACCAAGTGACCGCGTGCAAGGTCACGACCATAACATTTCGCACACACACCGAAGGTCGATTCACATGATACTACTGAACGTACTTTCACTTCGTCGACACCTTGCTCTTCCAGGAAGTTGGCAAGTTTTTCGTCAATTAAGGTGTTACGTGGCAGGATCACTTCATCTGAACCGGCTTTCTTCACGTCTTCAGCAACCACACGACCCAGTACTCGCGTACCCAGGTTCTCGATCACGTCACCGCCCTGAATGAATGGTGTCATCACCAGACCAGCCATGGTGCCACAATCTGGCTCAGTGATCACCAAGTCTTGCGCAACGTCAACCAGACGACGCGTCAGGTAACCCGAGTTCGCAGTTTTCAGTGCAGTATCGGCCAAACCTTTACGCGCACCGTGCGTTGAAATGAAGTACTGAAGTACGGTCAAACCTTCACGGAAGTTCGCCTTAATTGGCGTTTCAATGATCGAGCCATCCGGCTTCGCCATCAGACCACGCATACCTGCAAGCTGACGAATCTGAGCTGCCGAACCACGGGCACCAGAATCCGACATCATGTAGATCGAGTTGAATGATTTTTGTTTCTCGTCTTCACCCTGTTTGTTTTTCACAGTAGTGAAAGACAAGTTGTCCATCATCGCTTTCGCTACCTGGTCATTGGTACGTGCCCAGATATCGACGACTTTGTTATAACGTTCACCGGCCGTTACGAAACCTTGTTCGAACTGTTGTTCGATTTCACGAACTTCAGCTTCTGCCTTGTCAATGATCGCCTGTTTGCTTGGTGGAATAACCATATCTTCCATACCAACCGATACACCTGAACGCGTCGCTTGACGGAAGCCCAAGTACATTAATTGGTCAGCAAAGATGACCGTGTCTTTCAGACCCAGTTTACGGTAGCAAGAGTTGATTAACTTGGAGATGTTTTTCTTGGTCATCTCAACGTTAATTTGCTCGAAGCTTAAACCTTCTGGCACAACTTCCCAAAGCAGACAGCGACCTGGTGTGGTGTCAACAACAATAGTTTGTTGCTCACGCTCACCGTTGTCATTGATCACAGTTTGGTATACACGCGCTTTTACGCGAGCGTGCAAATCAACCTGACCGGTTGCAAGGGCACGGTTAACTTCATGCGTATCTGCGAACACCATACCTTCACCTTTGGCATTTACCGCATCACGGGTGATGTAGTAAAGACCCAAGACCACGTCCTGAGACGGTACGATGATTGGCTCACCGTTGGCTGGAGACAGAATGTTGTTGGTCGACATCATTAACGCACGCGCTTCTAATTGCGCTTCAAGTGTTAATGGTACGTGTACCGCCATCTGGTCACCGTCGAAGTCGGCGTTAAACGCAGCACAAACGAGCGGGTGCAGACGGATCGCTTTACCTTCAATCAGGATCGGTTCAAACGCTTGCAGACCCAAACGGTGAAGGGTTGGCGCACGGTTCAACATCACTGGATGCTGACGGATCACAGATGCAAGAACATCCCAAACTTCTGGCGTCTCGCGCTCAACCATTTTCTTCGCAGCTTTAATGGTAGTGGCTTGACCAGAGGCTTGCAGTTTCGCAAAGATGAACGGCTTGAACAGTTCCAGCGCCATTTTCTTCGGAAGACCACATTGGTGCAAACGTAAAGTAGGACCTACGGTAATCACCGAACGGCCTGAATAGTCAACACGTTTACCCAACAAGTTCTGACGGAAACGACCTTGCTTACCTTTGATCATATCGGCCAAAGATTTCAGCGGACGTTTGTTCGAACCGGTAATTGCACGACCACGACGACCGTTATCAAGCAATGCATCTACAGACTCTTGTAACATACGTTTTTCGTTACGTACGATGATGTCTGGCGCTGCAAGGTCAAGAAGACGCTTCAAACGGTTGTTACGGTTAATCACACGACGGTAAAGGTCGTTCAGGTCAGACGTTGCGAAACGGCCACCTTCAAGCGGAACCAGCGGACGAAGGTCTGGCGGAAGTACTGGCAGTACATTCATCACCATCCATTCTGGCTTGTTGTTCGACTCTTTGAACGCTTCCATCAATTTCAAACGCTTAGACGCTTTTTTCAGTTTCGTCTCAGAGGTTGTTTGTGGAATTTCTTCACGCAGGCGTGAGATTTCGTTTTCAAGATCGATGTCTTTTAACAGGTCCTGAACTGCTTCTGCACCCATTTTCGCTGTGAATTCATCACCGTGCTCTTCCAACGCATTGAAGTATTCTTCATCGTTCAGAAGCTGGTATTTCTCAAATGGAGTCATACCTGGGTCAGTCACTACATAAGATTCGAAATACAGAACACGTTCGATATCACGTAAGGTCATGTCTAATAACAGACCGATACGGCTCGGCAGTGATTTTAAGAACCAGATGTGTGCTACTGGAGATGCCAGCTCGATGTGACCCATACGCTCACGACGAACTTTTGCAGTTGTTACTTCAACGCCACATTTTTCACAGATGACGCCTTTGTATTTCATACGCTTGTATTTACCACACAAGCATTCGTAATCTTTGACTGGACCAAAGATTTTGGCACAGAACAAACCGTCACGTTCTGGTTTGAAGGTACGGTAGTTAATGGTTTCAGGCTTTTTAACTTCACCATGAGACCACGACTTAATCATTTCTGGTGACGCAAGACCAATACGGATGCGATCAAACTCTACAGGAGCATGACCGTCTGAGTCCGTCTTTTTGCGCATGATATCGAGCAAGTCTTTCAATTTTTTTCTCCGTGTGCCGGTAAGATTTTCACTTTCCGACTGGGTCACAAATATTGTTTTTTAACTGAATTTTAATCTCCCTCAGTCCCCCTTTGTTAAGGGGGAAGCCCCTCTTTTATAAAGAGGGGTTTGGGGAGATTTAATGGAGATTCTTAGTCACCATTTTTCAGTTCAATGTTGATACCTAAAGAACGGATCTCTTTGGTCAATACGTTGAACGATTCAGGCATGCCCGGATCCATATAATGGTTGCCATCTACAATATTCTTATAGATGCGGGTACGGCCTTCAACGTCATCCGACTTCACAGTGAGCATTTCTTGAAGCGTATAAGCTGCACCGTATGCTTCCAGTGCCCAGACTTCCATCTCACCGAAACGCTGACCACCGAATTGTGCCTTACCACCCAGCGGCTGCTGTGTTACTAATGAGTAAGAACCAGTTGAACGCGCATGCATCTTGTCATCAACCAAGTGGTTCAGTTTCAGCATGTACATGTAACCAACAGTGACAGGACGGTCGAAACGCTCACCCGTACGGCCATCATACAATACGGTTTGACCGGTACGTGACAGACCCGCAAGTTCAAGCAAGTCTTTGATCTGACCTTCTTCAGCACCGTCAAATACAGGTGTTGCCAATGGAACACCAGCACGCAGGTTGCCAGAAAGCGCCAAGATTTCATCATCCGTCAGGCTGTCAAGATCTTCTTGCTCGCCGCCCACCTTGTTGTAAATCTTGTCCAAGAATTCACGCAGTTCAAGAATGGTGCGCTGTTCTTTCAGCATCTTGTCGATCTGATCACCCAGACCTTTGGCTGCCATACCTAAGTGCGTTTCTAGAATCTGACCCACGTTCATACGCGATGGTACACCAAGCGGGTTCAGTACCACGTCTACCGGCACACCGTTGGCATCGTGTGGCATGTCTTCAACCGGCAGAATGTTGGATACAACACCCTTGTTACCGTGACGACCCGCCATCTTATCACCTGGCTGGATACGACGTTTCACCGCAAGGTAAACCTTAACCACTTTCAGTACGCCAGTGGTCAGTTCATCACCTGTAGACAGTTTGCGTTTCTTCTCGGCGAATTTCTCGTCAATTTCAAAGCTCTTCTCTTTCAAGAAGGTTTGAATTTGCGTTAAACGTTCCGCAATCGCTTCGTCACTTGGCTGGATTTCAAGCAGATCAACCAGTTCAAGACCAGACAGCATATCTTCAGACAGTTTGTCGCCACGTTTGGTGCCGCCACCGCCATTTGATTCCTGACCTTTTAACAGACGGACAATACGTTCACGTGCTGCTTCTTCGAAGATTTTGTATTCTTCTTTCAAGTCTTTACGGTATGCATCAAGCTGCGCTTTCTCAATCGCCAGTGCACGTTCGTCTTTTTCCAGACCATCACGGGTAAAGACTTGAACGTCGATGACTGTACCTTTTGTGCCCGATGGAACACGTAAAGAGGAGTCTTTCACATCCGCTGCTTTTTCACCGAAGATGGCACGAAGCAGTTTTTCTTCAGGCGTCAACTGAGTTTCACCTTTTGGTGTTACTTTACCCACCAGGATGTCACCGGCAGTCACTTCTGCACCGATGTAAACGATACCTGATTCGTCCAGTTTAGACAGCGCAGCTTCACCGACGTTTGGAATATCAGCCGTGATTTCTTCAGCACCCAGTTTGGTATCACGTGCAACACATGACAGTTCCTGAATGTGAATCGACGTTAAACGGTCTTCTTGAAGCACACGCTCAGAAAGCAAGATCGAGTCTTCGTAGTTGTAACCATTCCAGGTCATGAACGCCACGCGCATGTTTTGACCCAGGGCCAGTTCACCGCCATCTGTCGATGGACCATCCGCCAGGATGTCACCACGTGCAACTTTATCGCCTAAACGTACCACAACGTTCTGGTTGATACAGGTGTTCTGGTTTGAACGCGTGTATTTGATTAGGTTGTAGATATCTACACCTGCTTCACCCGCGATCATTTCATCTTCATTCACGCGAATTACGATACGTGATGCATCAACAAACTCGATCACACCACCACGGCCTGCAACCACACACACACCTGAGTCACGTGCCACGTTGGCTTCCATACCGGTACCAACCAGCGGTTTGTCCGCGATTAGTGTAGGTACGGCCTGACGTTGCATGTTGGAACCCATCAATGCACGGTTGGCGTCATCGTGTTCAAGGAATGGAATCAGTGATGCTGCAACAGAAACCACCTGCTGAGCAGATACGTCCATATGGGTCACTTTTTCAGGTGACATACGTACGAATTCACCGTGGTGACGTACAGAAACGAATTCTTCAGTCAGGTTACCGTCCTGATCTACAACCGAGTCGGCCTGTGCAATCACGGTACCCACTTCTTCAATCGCAGACAGATATTCAACTTCGTCTGTTACACGACCATCAACCACTTTACGGTATGGCGTTTCCAGGAAACCGAAGCTGTTGGCTTTCGCGTAAACAGATAGCGAGTTGATCAAACCAATGTTTGGACCTTCAGGCGTTTCAATTGGACATACACGACCATAGTGAGTCTGGTGTACGTCACGCACTTCGAAGCCTGCACGTTCACGGGTCAAACCACCAGGACCAAGCGCCGATACACGACGTTTGTGGGTGATTTCAGACAATGGGTTGTTCTGGTCCATAAACTGAGACAACTGGCTCGAACCAAAGAATTCTTTGATTGCAGCCGCCACTGGCTTCGCATTGATCAGATCTTGCGGAGACAGGTTGTCAGTTTCAGCTTGTGATAGACGCTCTTTTACAGCACGCTCAACACGTACCAGACCCACACGGAACTGGTTCTCGGTCATCTCGCCCACTGAACGAACACGACGGTTACCCAAGTGGTCGATATCGTCGACTTCACCTTTACCGTTACGGATTTCAACCAATGTTTTCAGTACATCCGTGATGTCTTCGTTCGACAGGATGCCTTCAACTTCGCGCGACTTCTGGTCAGTACCCACTTCATAAGGACGACCCAGACGACGGTTGAACTTCATACGGCCGACTGGTGACAGGTCATAACGCTCAGAAGAGAAGAACAGGTTGTTAAACAGGTTCTCAGCTGCTTCTTTAGTTGGTGGCTCGCCTGGACGCATGACTTTGTAGATTTCAACCAGTGCTTCTTCACGACCTGTAGTCGTATCGGCACGTAGCGTATCTGCAATGAATGAACCGCGGTCGATGTCGTTGGTGAACAGGGTATTGAACTGCTTCACGCCGCCTTCAGCCAGCTTCACCATCACTTCATGGCTTAACAGTGTGTTGGCCGGAATCACATCGCCATCTTTCAGCACGATGTCTTCGGCAGTAATGCGCTCATACAGGTATTCATCCGGCACTGACAGTTTGGTCAGACCAGAGGCTTCCATTTGACGAACATGACGTGCGTTGATACGCTTACCTTGTTCAACAATGACTTTACCATCGGCATCAGTGATATCGAATTGTGCCATTTCGCCACGCAGACGTTCTGGAATCAAGTCGATCTGATAGCTACCCATATCCAGGTAAACAGGAACTTTTTCGTAGAACAGGTCAAGAATCTGTTCGTTGTTATAGTTCAGGGCACGCAGAACCACAGTCGCCAGTAATTTACGACGACGGTCGATACGTACATAGACTAAATCTTTGGCATCAAATTCAAAGTCTAACCATGAACCACGGTAAGGAATAATACGCGCTGAATACAGCACTTTACCGCTTGAGTGAGTCTTACCTTTGTCATGGTCAAAGAATACGCCTGGTGAACGGTGTAATTGCGATACGATTACACGCTCGGTACCGTTGATCACAAAAGTACCGTTATCCGTCATCAATGGCATTTCGCCCATATAGACTTCTTGTTCACGTACGTCTTTGATTGATTTCGTTTCACGATCTTTCAAGATCAAACGAATTTTAACGCGCATTGGTGCCGCATAAGTTGAGCCGCGAAGAATACATTCGCGCACATCAAACTCTGGTTTACCAAGACTATACTCAACAAATTCTAAAGCAGCATTGCCAGAATAACTTTCTATAGGAAAAACTGAACGAAATGCGGCTTGGAGACCGATATCTTCGCGGTTTTTTGGAGATTTGCCATCTTGCAAGAAAGTACGGTACGAGTCGACTTGAATCGCCAACAGGTACGGTGCTTCCATGACTTGGGGCAATTTACCAAAATTCTTACGGATCCGTTTCTTTTCGGTATATGAGTATGCCATCTGGAGTCCTCGGAAAGTAAACCAAGCCCGCCTGCAGAACGGGCTCAGAAGGAATTACGCAGGCCGATATGGCCACCACTCTTTACAAATGCTGCAATTTTTAGTGGTATTAAAACGCTTAACAATATTTTTTAACATTGAAAAATATTGGTAAGCGTTTGATTGTTATCTTTATTTTTAATTTGTATGAAATTTATATCATGCAAACAAAAATCGAGCCGATTATTGTAACGCAAAAAGGCTGATGACCCAAGAGCCATCAGCCATTTTTTGGAGTCGATTATAAAAAAATCGACTCCGCTTAAGCTATTACTTAAGTGTAACTGTAGCACCAGCTTCTTCAAGTTTCTTCTTAAGCTCTTCGCCTTCTTCTTTAGAAACGCCTTCTTTAAGTACTGCTGGAGCACCTTCAACCATGTCTTTCGCTTCTTTAAGACCAAGGCCAGTCGCTTCACGAACTGCTTTAATTACTGCAACTTTGTTTGCACCGAAAGAAGTCAACTCAACGTTGAATTCAGTTTGCTCTTCAGCAGCAGCAGCGCCAGCGCCTGGAGCAGCAGCAACTGCAACAGCAGCAGCAGATACGTTGAATTTCTCTTCGAAAGCAGAGATCAGTTCAACAAGTTCAAGAACAGTTTTTTCAGCAACTGCGTTTAAAATTTCTTCGTTAGTTAAAGCCATGAGAATAACTCCAAATGGAAATTGAATGGTGTGTAAATTGATTTAAGCTTAAGCTGCTTCTGACTCGTTTTTCTCTTTGAGTGCTGTAATAAGGCGACCCAATTTCGAAATAGGAGCTTGAAGAACGTTTGCAAGCATAGTAAGCGCTTTTTCTTGGTTCGGAAGATTTGCAATCACGCTAACTTCAGCACCTTCATAAACCTTGCCGTCAAATGCAGCAGCTTTAAGTTCAAATGCTTTGTTTGTTTTAGCGAAATCTTCGAACAAGCGTGCAGCTGCACCCATGTCGTCTTCAGAAGTCGAGAAAGCTAAGATTGTTGGACCAACAAGAGTTGCATTCAAGATATCGAATTGAGTACCTTCGAATGCACGCTTAGCCAAAGTATTACGCACGATACGAGTCGTAACACCAAGCTTACGCGCTTCAACACGTAAAGCAGTTAATTGCTCAACGGTTAAACCTTGATAGTCAGCAACAACAGCAGAGAACGCGCGAGAAGCAACTTCGTTTACTTCTGCTACGATCTGTTTTTTGTCTTCGATAAGAAGAGCCATTGTAAAACCTCCTAACGGTGATTTATGTACCCACAAGGGATACACTCCCAATTCGTGAATTCATCACTGAACTCACACGCGGAGGAGGAATAAATCACACCACCGCGTCTACGCAGGCTGGGATTTTAAGAGAAGAGCATAAAACTCCCCTCGCCTGAGGTCTTTGACGCTGATAAATTCTCATTTACCAATTCAAAGTCCGCCTGAATGTCCCCTCTCCTTTCAGGAGAGGGCTAGGGAGAGGTTTAACCCTCATCCCAACCTTCTCCCAGAGGGAGAAGGAGACCTTTCAGGACTTTAAAATTCTGTCTAAGTTAAACTTAGTTAGAAACGTTGTTTACATCAACAGTCAGACCAGGACCCATAGTTGAGCTTAGAGTGATCTTTTTGATGTATACACCTTTAGAAGTCGCAGGTTTTGCTTTCTTCAGGTCAGCTACAAGAGCTTCAACGTTTTGACGAACAGCTTCAGCAGTGAAACCTACTTGACCGATCGCAGCGTGGATGATACCCGCTTTGTCTACACGGTAACGTGCTTGACCAGCTTTTGCATTTTTAACTGCAGTTGCTACGTCAGGAGTAACCGTACCCACTTTAGGGTTTGGCATTAAGCCACGTGGACCAAGGATTGTACCTAATTTACCTACAACGCGCATTGCATCTGGAGCAGCAATTACTACGTCAAAGTCAAGGTTACCCGCTTGGATGCTTTCAGCCAGGTCATCAAAACCAACTACGTCCGCGCCTTCAGCTTTAGCAGCTTCAGCAGCAGCGCCTTGAGCAAACACAGCTACACGTACAGTTTTACCTGTACCTGCAGGAAGTGTAGTCGCGCCACGAACAACCTGGTCAGATTTACGAGGGTCAACACCTAGGTTTACAGATACATCCAAAGATTCTTTGAATTTAGCTGCAGGAAGGCTGTTAAGAACTTGTACTGCTTCTTCCAAAGTATAAACTTTGTTTGCTTCTACAGCAGCAGCAATGGCTTTTTGACGTTTAGTTAACTTTGCCATGTCTTATAGCTCCACTTCCAAGCCCATAGAACGTGCAGAACCAGCGATGGTACGTACACGCGCGTCTAAGTCAGCACCAGTTAAGTCTGGTTCTTTCGTAGTCGCGATCTCTTCTAACTGAGCACGAGTCAACTTACCAACTTTAGTTTTGTTTGGTACAGCTGAACCCTTCTGGATACCAGCAGCTTTCTTAAGCAGAATAGCAGCAGGTGGAGTTTTCATGATGAATGTGAACGACTTGTCGTTGTACACAGTGATCACTACTGGAATTGGAAGACCAGCTTCAACTTTTTGTGTCGCAGCATTGAATTCTTTACAGAATGCCATGATGTTAACACCACGTTGACCCAGTGCAGGACCAATTGGTGGAGATGGATTTGCTTTACCAGCTGGAACTTGCAGCTTGATATAGCCGTCAATCTTCTTAGCCATTTTCAATTACCTCTGGGTACAAACGCCGCTAGGCTCCCCAATGATTTCTAAGTAACGATACCGTTACAACAACAATGCCCGATCCATAACAAATCGGGCGTTTTCAACCAGCAGTGAATTAAACTGATTTTTCGACTTGGCGAAATTCCAGCTCAACCTGTGTTGGTCGATTGAATACATTAATCGTCAACGTTAAACGCGACTTGTCGTAAAGGACTTCTTCCACCACGCCTTTAAAGTCGGTGAATGGACCGTCAATTACCAGTAATTCTTCGCCTGGTTCAAACATCGTCTTCGGACGAGGTGCTTCACCAGTATTGCGTACACGTGCAAGAATCGCATCAGCTTCACGCTGCGTAATTGGCGCAGGTTTTTCCGGTGTACCACCAATAAAACCTAATACTTTTGGACATTCTTTTACAATGTGCCAAGTATCATCATTCATTTCCATTTCGACTAGCACATAGCCCGGAAAGAATTTACGCTCAGATTTACGTTTCTTGCCATCCTTCATTTCTACCACTTCTTCGGTAGGAACCAGGACTTCACCAAAGCTATCGGCAACAGCGCTACGCTGGATTCGATCATTAAGCGAACGCATCACTTGTTTTTCATAACCAGAATAGGCATGAATAATGTACCAACGTTTCATAGCTCTCTTACCCGATAATAAATTTAATTGCCCAACCTAAAACGTAGTCAAAACACCACAATAAAATGGATGCTACAACTACAACTGCAAGTACGTGCCAAGATGTGGTCACTGTCTCTTGCTTGGTTGGCCAAGTCACTCGACGCAGCTCGATTCGTGAATCTTTCAATAAACGAACAAAGCCTTTGCCTTGATGGGTGGCGTATAATAAACCTAAAGCCACTACGATACAAGCCAAAATTACCCCAACGCGCACCCAAATATCATTTGCCGGTGCCCAGTACGCTGGTAGATGCTGATTCACCATGGTTGCCGCAATGAATAAAATCAAGGCGATAATCCACAACACGTAGTCTAATGGAGAACCCGAATTTACAACTTCAGCAGGATTATTTCTTTGAGGAATTGGCGCTTCGCTTAATGCGTCACGCGATTTATCATTCGACATTTTTGTACTCGTCGTAGGATTCGCGACTTATTATATGACCAGTTTTGCCAGCATCAAGCTTTTTTTGAAAAATGGCAGGCCAGGAGGGACTCGAACCCCCAACATTCGGTTTTGGAGACCGACGCTCTACCAATTGAACTACTGGCCTGTAGAACAAGCCGAAATCCGCAAACTTCGGCTTGTGAAACTTATTTTATAATTATGCAGTTACTTTAGCAACTACACCCGCACCTACAGTACGGCCACCTTCACGGATCGCGAAGCGTAAACCAGCGTCCATTGCGATTGGGTGGATTAATTCTACTGACATTTCAACGTTGTCGCCTGGCATAACCATTTCAACGCCTTCTTTCAGCTGGATCGCACCAG
>NZ_VPBR01000004.1:0-292409 GCF_013418645.1 Acinetobacter sp. YH12132 | reverse complement strand
CGTATATTGAACGCTATAATCGGACCATACGTTATAGTTGGCTGAGCAAGCATTTATTTGATACTTTGGATGAAGTACAAGATTATGCAACAAACTGGTTGTGGCATTACAACCATGAAAGACCACATCAAGCTAACAAAGGAAAGCCACCTCTAATGGCTGCTTAACCTCTACTTTTAACTTCGGTTATTTATGGGAGGATTACCATATTGGGCGATACTTCTAATGAAAAATCAGGAATCTATATCCTTCCAGTCTTCACCCGTAAAGTCGAAATCGCAGCTGCTTTATTTGGCTTAAAATATACGTTTGAACAGCTGAGTCTGCATTATTCAAATGCTAATGAAAATAAAATGGACAATTGTTTTTTGGGTGAAACAACCCAAGGTTTGTGAAGATTCAGTCTTTAATCAAAATATTCTAAAAATTTGTCACTACTTTCAAATCACATCGAAATGTCTACTCAGCATTCAAGATGAGGGCGCCAATATTAGACTTTACGTCAACAAAGAACCTTCACAAACAACCGTTAAAGTGAAAGAGGCTGCAGAATGGTTAATGACTTTATTCTGGGATAAATTTCAAAATGAATCTCTAGAAACATTTGTTATCACTCCGGCAAATGAATATGTAGCCGTAGCTGAACCACAAACCAATATGGGCAGAATGGCAAGGAAGTTGAAAGCTGATCAGCTTGTAAAAGAATTAGATTTAACCCAGATAAATTTGCCTAATGAGACGACATAAATTGACGTAATAGCTATGATTGAACTTTATTTATTTGCTGTAATTGATTAATATAATTGAATAAAATTTGATTAAATATAAAGGGAATATCATATCGCTACTTTAGAAAAAGCAATTTCCTTGGCAACTGAACGGCATTTGGGGCAAATAGATAAAGCAGGGCAACCCTACATCCATCACCCCTTGCGTGTCATGCAAAATGTACAACATCCTGATGCCAAAATTGTCGCTGTTCTGCATGATATTTTGGAAGATACAGCAACATCGATAACTGATTTAAGATCACTAGGGTTTGATGAAAATATTATTCATGCAGTTTTAGCCGTCACAAAACAAGATGGTGAAAGTCGTTTTCAGGCAGTGCAAAGAACAGTAAAAAATCCGATTGCTTGCGAAGTTAAACTTGCAGATTTACGTGACAATATGGATTTATCGCGCCTGCCTAAAATATCTGCCAAAGATTTGATTCGCTATAAACAATATCAAAAGGTTCAGAAAATACTAAAAGAGGCTTATGCAATTCATCAGCATATAAATACTTTAGATCTGGATTCTGAATATCCAGAGTTTGAATACGGCAGTATGCAGTTTAATTTTCAATATCTACTGAATGTTCTATTTGATCAATTACATCCAATGGGTGGAAACCAAATTGGTAGTCCTGAGGAATGGTGGATTTTATTCGAAGATGCAAGTGAGTATTTTGCCTACTGTAAGCGTAAAAAATTAAAACCTTTTCTAAAACATTTTATTCAATTATTTAATTCGACTGATCGTAATTTTTTTGGCAGTTCATTCCAAACACCGGAAGATCAAGATATCTTGATGGAAATCTACAATAATGTTCTTGGTCATCATTTTAAGAAGGATATCGTATGATTTTGAAAGAGGACTTAATGATTGATGGATTGCACTACATACTCAAATTTGATCATTATAGTTTTTCTTTTTCTTTAAATAGACCACCCCGTGCCAGAGTCCAGATCAATTACCGTAAACATCCTGAATTAGCCCTATTTAGAGATGATCCCATATATGAAGATATCAACTTGAATTTACCTGCCATGAAAGTTTTTAATGCGATTAGTCAGAGAGTTGAGGAGCTTATTTATAAGCATGGGATTCATTATTGGTCTTTTAGTGCGACCTCAACTAAAAAAGCGAATGTCTACGAAAAACTTTTAAAGCGATGGATGACTCGGAACACCATGGCTTTTAAATATGATCGTGTGGGAAATGATTTTTATGTATATGTAGAGAACAATTTTAATGAGTAACATTGCCAAAATATAGAGAATTTGATGCTGATATTGATTAAAAATTCTTGAAGATCTAGAAAGTATAGATGTAGATGCGCACAATCCAGATCTTTGGCAAAGCCATATAGTTTGGCATTTGGAGTATATTCAAAAACTTGGACAAGCATTTAAGCCTCTTATGAGCGAAGCTCATCAGGTTGAACCGTACCGGGATTGTCGGAGACTTTTTATTTAAGTTAGGCCACCTGACCTAATAGGTTAATCTTATCATAGTACATTGCTTCAAACTCAGAAGAGGCTAGTAAGTTCTCTTCTTTATGGGATTGTAGACTGGCATAAAAAGCAACTTGAATTGAGTTGGTTTTCTCAATCAATATATAAACTAAAGATTACAGTAGTAATCTTTAGTTTGTTAAAACCTGCTATTTATAACTTTTATACTGGGTAAAATTTGGTAAAAATCTAACTTAATTTTCTCTTAATTATAAGGTTTTAAAGGAAACGGAAGTTGAGTTAAGATGCCACCATCTCTATTGTAAAGTTTTTATTGATAATATCTAACGTACTTGAAAGATATAGATATATTTATATAAAAAATAAGTAAATTATGGTTTTTAGGAGGTTTTTTTTATCTGAAACTACTGTAATATAAGCGAATTTCATGAAAATATTTAAGTTTAAAGGTGAATAAAATTAGAATTGTATTTACTGCTACTATGAGTGCAGGCAAAACTACATGTATTAATGCGTTTCTAGGCACTGAATTATTACATTCAGCGAATGAAGCAACTACTGCTACGGTAACAGAGATACATTCTAGTAATGTAGAGATGGTTAGAGCTTTTGATAGCAATAAAGCAATAGTAAAGGAAGTACATGCGTTAACTGCTGAAATGTTAAAAGTATTAAATCAAAGTCAACAAGTACAGGAAATTTTAGTTAAAGGGAAATTTAATTTTTCTGAGAATTTAGTACTAATTGATACTCCTGGGCCAAACAATAGTCGAGATACTAATCATAAAAATCTTGCTTATGAATTTATTGAAGAGTCTAATTTTGATTTTTTAGTTTATATAATTAATGCGACTCAGCCGTTCATTAATGATGATGTGCAATACTTAAAATTTATTCAGAAAAAAGTACAACATCAAAAAATTATTTTTTTGGTAAATAAAATAGATGAGTTTGATATAGAAAATGAGTCAATCAGTTCTTTTATAAACAATTTAACCTCTTACTTGAAAGATCTGGGGTTTTTACAACCTATCATATTTACAATAAGTGCATATAGATCGTTGCTAATAAAAAAATTTACAAAGCAAGAAAAATTATCTAGAAAGGAAAGAAGAGAATTATTCAGCTTCTTGGAAGATGATAATATTTTTTTTGACTATGGATTAATTCCTTTTCCAATTGAAACAATAAATCATATCAAATGTCAAAAAAGATTCGAGGATCTTGATGAGGATTTTCAAGATTACGATTATCTAAATCAGATCTATTGTAATACAGGTTTTCCATATTTTGAGTTTTATATTAAAGATCAAATTTTTAGATTAAATAAGTAGGGTATATTTAAAGTGAACCATATTGAAATTAAACATAATCCTTTTTCAATCGAGACACAGTTTTTTGTAAATGGCCAGGAAGTATTAGGGAATAATATTTTATCTCATTTAAAACAGCGTAGATTGCAGTTGTGGGTAAATCAGCTTCCTAAGCTTTTATATGATTTTTTTAATCAAGATAGAAATATAGAAATCAGTTTTATAGGATTAGAATCGGATTATATTGATCTTAAAGAAGAAATTGAAAAAGCAAATTTGGAACATAGCACTAGTTTCAAACTAACTCCTTACCTTCCTGTAGAGAGTGTTGATATTCGCCTTGAAAAAATAAAAGGCATGATTGAATCTGCAAAAAAAAATCCAAAATTTCTTAATTATTTACAAAATAATTCGAGAGTTTCAGATGCTTTAAATGAAGCATTTAATAATGATTTTGATGCATATGTAGTTGCTACAATGTCATCAGGTAAGTCAACATTCATTAATGCAATGTTAGGCACTGATTTATTACCTGCTCGTAATGAAGCCACTACTGCAACAATTGCAAAAATTTTTGATACTAAATCAGAAGCCTACTATGGCAATCGTTATAATGTAGATGGTGAGATTCTAGAAGAAAATATAATTCTAAATAGCGATGTTTTGAATTCTTGGAATGATCAAAAAGATACACATACGATCAATATTACTGGTCCAATTTATGGAATGAAAAAAAGAGATAATGTCAGACTAGTATTGACTGACACACCAGGTCCAAATAATAGTCGTGATGAATCTCATGCTCGTTTGACAATGTCTTTCATTCAAGACTCCCAACGTAGCCCTCTAATTTTATACATTTTAAATGCTACACAATTAGGCATTAATGATGATAAAAACTTATTAGGGCTAGTGGCTAAGGAAATCAAAAAAGGTGGTAAGCAGGCCAGAGATAGATTTATTTTTATCGTAAATAAATGTGATGAATTTGATTTAGAAAAGGAATCGTTAGAAAAAGCTTTGGATAATGTTAGAGCATATCTGATAGAGAATGGTATCCAAGATCCTTTGGTATATCCAATTTCAGCATTTGCTACTCGATTAATGCGTAATGATGAGCAACAGCTAACAAAACGTGAACGTAGCAAGAAAAATGAGTATATTGATCAATTTTTAGAAGAAGAATATAACTTTATTAAATATATGCCTTTAACGTCAAAGGTCTCTCATAAGGTGAACAGTTTAAAGCTAGTTGATGATTATGAGCTGAATACTGTATTAAAAAACAGTGGTATACCAGCTGTTGAAATGATGATAGATGAATACATTGAAAAATATAATCTACCACACAGGTTAAATCGGGCAAGAGAAGCCTTAGATACCGCAATAGGGTTAGCATTAAATGAGGAGCAAATGAATGCTTCATTAGAGCAAGATGAGAAGGAGTTAGAAAATATTTTAGCATCCATTAAACATCTAGAAGCTAAGCGGGCTAAAGGTTTTGAAACAGCTTCATATAAGGCAAAACTTAAAGAACGTAAAAATCATGTCCCTGAAGCTATTCAGTCTAAAATCAAATCACTAAGACGTGGAATAGAAGATAAATGGAGTTCGATTACTAATACCATGCAAGGTGATGTGAGTGTTGATCAGGCGAATGACAAATTAGAAAAATTAGAAGATGATTTGAAATTTAAATTTAATGAAGTCATTAATGAGTTGGATAATGCTTATTTGGCTATACAAAAAAATATTCATAAGGAATTAAATTTAGAATATCAAAAGTATATTTCAGATATTTTTGAAGATGTGAAAGATTTAAAAATTCCTGTTTTGAGTGGATTAGAGAGTAAATTTAAAAACTTTGATATTACAGTGACTAAAACTAATCGTGGTGAGATTAACACACGTACTGTGGTTGTTGGTCAAAAACAAGTTAAAACCTCAAAATGGTATAAACCATGGAGTTGGGGGGATACTAAGACAGTTAATATAACTGAAGAAAGAGAGTATGTTTCTTTAAAAGATGCTTGGGATAAACGTGGAGCAGAAATAAGAACGCAATTTAATAATCTTATTCAACAGGGTACAACGCATATCACTGAAGGTGGAAATAAAATTATTGATATGTATACGGAATTTTTGACTCAAGAGTTTGACAAGAAATTTGAGCAAATAATAAAAGAGATCAAAGGGAAAATTCAGGATAAAGATTTACGTATAAAAGCTATTGATCATGCTAAATCTGAATTAGTTTGGATTGAAAAGATGCGTCAAGATTTAGATGACATTTTAAAGATTTAAGGAGAAATACCCAGTGTTTAAGTTAAAAGAAGAGATTATTGAAACTCTTGAAAATTGTAATCAAGAGGAACAATTAAAAAAACTCATTGATGTCGATTCGGAATTCTCTGAATTGGATCTTGATTATGGTGAATTAATTTCTAAAAATACTTTATATAACGAAAATGATTTTTATGGATCTTTAGACCTGTTAAAGAGGAATTTTAGTAAGGAGAGGCTTGATAGTGTAATTGGAATAAAACTTTGGTTAATTAATCATGAAATTCAAGGTTTTGTAGATGTTATCCAAAATGAAATTATTAATATTGAAGAAAATTTTATCAACACTAACCCTGATTTAGATGAAAGTTTAAATCAATTGAATCTTAAACAGAAAGAAAATAAATTTTCAAATAATTTATTTGATCAGGCTTTTTCATCAAAAGATCTAGATAAAATTAAAGCTATTCTTTTAAACCTAATTATTGATCGAGATGTTAGCACCTTAAAGTTGACAGAATATGGGAAAGTTATTCAAGAAAAAATTCCTGAAATATTTGAAGCTTATAAGGAAGATATTTTTAATGAAAAAATGAAGATCGATCGTGATAAATGGGATTCACAATATTTACAAGATCAGCATTTATCTTTACAGACAAATTTTTCCTTAGATCGTTATAACCATGTACTTGAAGTGAGAAAATTTCTAGGTATAAATAATAATGCCTTGTTAAATAATCCAAATCCAAATCCAAATCCAAATCCAAATCCAAATGTGGAATCAGATAATACGGCTTATGATAAGAATCCTAATAGAGATGAATCTAGTAAAAGTATTATTGAAGAACTTCTTGATAAAATTGTTGATGGTTTGAATAAATTAAAAGATGCTAGTTGCAATTTAATTGAAAAAATAAAATCTAAGTTTAAGTAATTTAAATAATAGGGGGAGAAAAATATGAACAATCAATTTAACCGAAAATTGGTAAGAGCTGAAGAAACAGAAAATTTAGAAAGATCATTATATTCAGCTGAATATATGATCAAGAAAAGTTATCTAACTGACTTGCCAAACATGTCTATTCTCCCTACTTTTAATATTGAGCAGATTAATTTTAGTGCAGAAGTTCGCTTATTTAGATTAGAGCGTTTAGTACAAAATAATAAGCAATCAGTATTAGAAAGTTTAGTTGCTATTTACACTGCCCTTGGTAAAGCAGGTCATAGTATTTTCTTTATCTTAGAGGGTAATGGTGATACTACCCAAATTTATATTGGTGTAAAAAGTAAATCGGGAGATTTTGAAGGGCAGAATGCTGGTGAGTTGCTAAAGTCAACATTTGATGGGCAATTCTCCGGTAGTAACTTAACAGGAGTATTAAATACTGAATTAAAAGAAATTTTTCAAACTACCGTAAATCATGAAAAAAATGATTGTAGTGGCGTTACGGCTGTGACTTTGATTCCATCATTATCAGTAGATAATCGAGAAAACTTTATCCAGGGTATGGAGCGATTTATTGATGCTGCGGAAGGAAAGATCTATCAAGCAATCTTTTTAGCAGAAGCGGTCGAGGAAGCTGTTTTACATACTATTCGCCGAGGTTACGAACAGATATACACTCAAATATCACCTTATTCGAAGAATACATTTAGTTATTCAACACAAGAGTCAGAAAATATTGCTCATGTACTTGGTTCAAGCGTAACAGAGACACTAGGTAAAAGTATTGCTTTAACTGAAACTAAAGGAACTAGTATTTCAAATGGGGTAAATGAAAGTTCACAACAAGGTTCATCTACTTCCCAAAATAAAGGGGGGGCTGTAGCTAGTGTTGGAGCTGGTATTGGTATGGGAGTTGGTGCAGCTATAGCTGGCCCTGCTGGAGTGCTTATAGGTGGGGCAGTGGGTGGAGCAGTTGGAGGCCTTGCAGGAAGTTTATTAGGATCTGACAGTCAAAGTTCATCTCAAACAAAAGGAACTAGCTATACGGAGTCTGAGAATCTTTCAGAAGGAAAAACTAGTACGAATACAAGTTCAACAGCTAATACATCAACGAAAAGTACAAGCAAGGGTGCAACATACGGCACAAGTCAACAGAGTACTATAGAATTTCAAAATAAATCTGTACAACAAATTCTCAATAAAATAGACCAGAACCTAGCAAGACTTGATGATGTTGAATCTTATGGCGGGTGGAATTTCGCTGCTTACTTTATAGGTGAAACACCTACCGTTTCTCATGCTTTAGGTAGTATTTATTATGGTTTAATGAAAGGTGATGATTCGAATTCAGAAGCATCTACTATAACCACTTGGACTAGTGAGGATAAATCATTAATCCTAAAATACTTAAAAAATTTACAACATCCACAATTAAAAGTATCCACGCAATTAAATGTACAAGTACCATTTTTAAGCCCGACGAGTTTATTGTCTACCAAGGAAATAGCGTTAACATTGAACTTACCTCATCACTCTACATCTAGTGTAAGTGTTGTTGAAACAGTGCCTTTTGGACGATCAATTCAGTACCTAAATGATCTTAAAACGTTTCATGACAATGCAATTGATTTAGGCGTATTACGTCATTTGTGGAAAGATTCCAATCAGCCTGTATTCTTAGAAAATAAACAATTAACGCAGCACACATTAGTATGCGGATCAACAGGATCAGGTAAAAGCAATACTTTATATACGATTTTAAAAAACTTACGCCAGCAGCAGATTCCCTTTTTAGTGATTGAACCTGTAAAAGGTGAATATAAACATGTATTTGGTAATTATTCAGATGTTTTTGTCTATGGGACTAATCCGAAACATACTGATTTATTGAAATTAAATCCATTTAGTTTTCCAGTGGATATTCATGTCTTAGAGCATGTGGATCGTCTTGTTGAAATTTTTAATGTATGTTGGCCAATGTATGCCGCTATGCCAATTGTTTTGAAAAAAGCAATTTTACAGGCTTATCAGCGGGTAGGATGGGATTTAGATGTATCCGAAAATGTACAAACGCAGCAAATTTTTCCGACCTTCACTGATGTAGCATTGACATTAAAAGAGATTATTGAAGATTCTGCTTATTCTGAAGAGGTTAAAGGTAATTATATTGGTTCGTTAGAAACTCGTATTATGTCTTTAACGGATGGTTTAAATGCACAATTATTTACGTCAAATGAGATAGATAGTTCTATCCTATTTGACCAGAATGTCATTGTTGACTTAAGTCGTGTAGCTTCATCAGAAACTAAATCGCTCATCATGGGGATATTAGTAATGAAGTTGAATGAATATCGTACAAGTCAAAATTTAGACATGAATTCAGATTTAAGACATGTCACGATATTAGAAGAAGCACATCATTTATTAAAACGTACAAGTACTAGTCAATCAATGGAATCCAGTAACTTAGTTGGAAAGTCTGTTGAGATGCTTAGTGATTCAATTGCAGAGATGCGTACTTACGGTCAGGGTTTTATCTTAGTTGATCAATCACCTAATGCATTAGATATTTCTGCAATTAAAAATACAAATACTAAAATTATTTTAAGGCTTCCTGAAGAGCAAGATCGACAGGTTGTAGGAAGTTCTGTTTCCCTAAAGGATGAACAATTGGCTGAAATTTCTAAATTACCTCAGGGGGTTGCAATTGTTCATCAAAGCCATTGGCTAGAACCAATATTATGTAAAATTAATTATTTTCAGCCAGACCATTCTAAATTTTATTTTAAAAGATTAATTGGAAAGGCTGTGACTATAAAACAAATTGAACAAGAAATCTTGCTCTTTTTATTGTGTATAGGTGAACGTTTACCTTCGAATTATCAGCAACCTAATCTTGATTTCCTTCTAGAAAATTTGGTCATGATTTCAGATACGGTTATGCGAATTGAGCTCGAACAACTTTTACAAGCATATAAAGATAATAAGTTAAAATTGAATATTAAGGACTTTGCTAAAATTAGTCGATATATTGTAAGAATATTAAATTTAGAGAATAAACTAGAGCCATTATTAAAAATATCTGTAGATATAATAGATTTTGACGAACAGTTAAACAGATTGATTTTTAATGAAGATTTTATTATTAAAAATCAAATCAAGCAGGCTTGTTTGAAATATCTTACTAGTATCGATTACGGTTATCTCAAAGCTTACCAAACATGGGTAGAGCATGTACACAAACAAAATGTTGCTTAATAAAAGAGAAAAAGTATGGAATTGATTTCAGTATTGGCTTCTACTCTAGAGAAAATGGGCGATAGTAGTGCAGTTCAGAACATCTGGTATAAAGATTCAATTATGGACCAGAAAGTTTTCTATAATGTAGGGCAATTGGATCAGCCTACGTATCTGCAAAATAAGATGCAATTGACCGACTTATCTGATGAAAGCAAAGATAATTTAAAAGAGCAAGGATATGGTGAAAAAACAGTAGAAGCAATTCGCTCTGAAGAGGAAGCGGAAATTTATAAGGAAGCGGGACTTGAATCAAAAGAAATTAATGGTAGAGAATGCTTAGTTCGTACTGATATCAATTATGAGCAAGTTGATGATCGTGGTAGAACAAACCTAGAGCGTATGGAAAAGGGATTGTCGCCTTTAGATAAAGATGGTCAACCCTATGAATTACATCATATTGGTCAAAAAATGGATGCCCCTTTAGCTGAGTTGACAAAGAAAGAACATATTACGGATGGCAATTACAATATATTGCACGAATCAAAAGAGTCTGAAATTAGTCGTCCCGATTTCAATAAGGAGCGTGCAGATCACTGGAAATCACGTGCATCAGAAATAAAACAGGAATTAGCAAACACATGAATACTTTAAAAGATTTTATTGAATCAAATGCTATCGATGTTATATCAGTGAGTGAAGATGAGATTCTTCAAGCACAGCAGATTTTAAAACTTCAGTTTGATACTGATTATTTATCATATTTACAAATTTGTGGACAATTGGAGTTTGAATATCTGGAGTTTTATGGTCTAGGCGTTAAACCTGATTCATACTTGAATCTCATTCAAATCTATAGTCTATTAAAAGAAAATGTTACTTATCCACAAAAAGCTTTACCTCTTCTAGATCTTGGAGATGGTCATTATTCTATATATGACTTAGAAACTGGACATGTTTTAGAATGGACGAAAGACGGGGTAGTGAGTAAATTGAGTCAAACATTGGAGCAATATTTATTAGATACTTTAGAAAAAGTTAAGGCTTAATAATTTTTATTCAATTTATCACTTATTCTCTTGTCAAAAATTTTAAATGTTAGAATAGAAAAGTGATTTATAGAAAGACGCCTTATGATCAAGAGATAAGTTTTGATTCATATATTTATTATTAACCGAGCAATTTTCTAATAGCAGCTTAATCTTTAACTTGGATTGTTGAAGGAAGAATTAGTTGCATATTACTGAATAAGTCGGCCACCCATTCCTGTTCGTGGTCTACCAGTTATTCTATCCAAGTAGGGCATTTATCAGTCACAACACCTAATTCAATTGGGGTGGGTAATGCAACGCAGACGATCGTACCTAATCGAAATTTATGGACAACACCAAAATCAATCAATATACAGATTAAGGTGAAGTAATGTGAAACTCTGGTGTATTTATATTATTGTCTTGATTTTTCCGATAGTTATATATGGATTATCCCGAATTTCGGTGGATTATTTTGAGAAGAAAAGGATATGTAAAGTGAATGAACAGGAAGAGCAACGGAGAGCTGAGATACAAGCAACTCTCAAAAACAAACCTTTTGTACTAGATCAAGCGGCGATTCAAATTGCAGCTGAAGAGTTTATGCAGGCATTAATTAAGTGGAAAGATCGGGATTCCATTCGTAAATTACTTGTTGAAACTGGAGATTCTTGGGCAGAAGAAAAGCTTGATAGAACAGTGCAATTTGAGTCAAATTATATTGATCCAATAATAAAAGTGTACCAGCCTGTTTATGACGTGGAAATTCAGGGAGGAGTGGATCAGCCCTTTGCCTTTTCAGGTTACATCCATTCTTTTTTTACGGGTTTTTATTGGAGTGAAGTTGATTATTCCGAGATTAATAAGCCTTTAGATAAATTAAGTGAATTAATGAGAGGAGGGTTATCTCAAGAGGAGTTTTGGGGTACTGATTTGTACTAGCTCAAACCTGATCTGACAGTTACCCATTTTTAATTTAGTCCCCACTTAAAAACAAGTGGGGACTAAATTTATGACTACAAATAATCAGACATTCATCGCATATCTTGTGAAAAAACGAAGACCTCACACCCAAGTTGTTACTTAAATTTGAATATATTAGGGGGAAATTAGCTGTTGAATGTTTATGCAACAAAGCCATTTTCATATATATTTAACTAAGAATTAATTATTCGATTAAAAAACTTTCTTTTAATCTGGCTTGGAGAATGGAATTGCTTGTTACCCACTATAAGCCTTGGATCATGATCATACTACTGGTTTTAGCTGTCAGTTTTGCTACATATCGCTGGTGGCAAGGACCATTGCTGCCTAGTTATGAAGTCGTATCTAGTCCATTGATTCAAACAGTTGTCGCTTCAGGGCGGGTAGAGAAAGTATCTCGGACTCAGATTGGTAGTGAAATTACAGGGGTTGTTCTTGAGCGATTGGTTCAAGAGGGAGATCGGGTCTCTCGAGGGGATATTCTTTTAGTACTGAAATCTGATGAAATTTCAGCGCAAGTGCGGCAGGCAGAAGCTGAATTAAAAGAACTCGAAACCACTAGACGCCCGCAAGCAGAAGTTGATTTAGCGAATGCCAAAGTACAATTAGAACAGGCTCAAAGAGAGGCGTTACGCAGACGAAATACCGAATCAGGAATATTATCAGCAGAGGAAAGGGAGAAATCGATAGAGGCAGAAAGACTCGCCCGTAATAATTTGGAATCAGCTCGATTAAAAGTTGCTTCACTTGCCCCAAATAAAGTTGAAGAGACAAAATTACGCGAACGACTCGCTGCACTACAAGCGCAACTTGCCAAGACCAAAATTCGTGCAGAAGTTTCAGGTATTATTTTAACGCGTAATGTTGAGCCAGGGGATCTGGTACAACCGAGTCAGACTCTCTTCACTATTGCACTGGATGGTGCGACTGAAATACGAGTGCCATTTGATGAACGAAATTTACCACTGCTGGCTTTACAACAAAAAGCCGCAGTGATTGCAGATGCCTATCCAAATCAATCTTTTCCTGCCCATATTAATTTTATTGCTCCAAGTATTGATGCTCAACGTGGCACAGTAGACGTCCGATTAACAGTTGATCCAGTCCCAGGTTTTCTGCGTCAAGACATGACGGTATCGGTAAATGTTGAAACCAACAAGCGCGAGCGAACCTTGGTCATTCCAAATGATGCTTTAAGCAGTATAAGTGGCAACAAGGCTATGGTTATTTTAGTAAGAGATAGAAAAATTCAACGTCATCCTATCACACTGGGTTTACGTGGTTTGGTTATGTCTGAAGTTGTAGCTGGAGTGAAAGAAGGTGATCACGTCCTTACCGATGCAGAATCAGTGCTTAAAGATGGAACTCGTGTCCGAATAGAGAAAACTAAACGTGTTTTCCAGAGTCAAACGGATCAGAAAAATAGCAAAAATGAATTACCGGTGAAATTCGATTGAAAAACTTTTTTAGGCGACTTTGGACCGAGTGGACCATCGCAATCAGTTTTTTGCGAGAGGGTCGCACACAGTCGATGATGATTACCATTGGCGTCGCGGTGGGGGTAGCGGTCATTGTGTTCATTAGCGCTTTAATTCAGGGTTTACAATCGAATATTGTAGAAAGGACTTTAGGGACACAAGCGCATATTCGTTTGCTCTCACCAGATGAGGTGAATCATATTGTGCCACCAGCAGCAGGAACACTTCAGTTGTTACTAGAAGATCAGCGTGCACAACGCTTACGTTCTATTAATAATTGGCAGCAGATTACTGGGACTTTAGATCATTTACCGGTGTTGACTGCGGTTTCTCCTGTGGTCTCTGGTCCTGCATTTGTACAGCGCGGAGATGCAATTCAATCTGTTGCATTGGTTGGTATCAACCTTGAACGTTATCAACAGATTATTCCGTTGAAGCAATATATGGTGAGTGGTGAATTACGGGTCAGTGCGGATAATGTATTAATTGGGCGTCAATTAGCCAAAGATTTGGGTGTGCAAGTCGGGAGCAAATTAAGATTAGATACTGGGCAACAGAAAAATGCAGTGGTGAATATCTCTGGAATATTTGAACTGGGCGTGCGTGAATTGGATGCGCGCTATGTCTATCTGGATTTGAAACAGGCGCAATCTTTACTTAATTTGCCTGGTGGGGTCACAGTGATTGATCTGACGATCCAAGATATTTTTCAGGCGGAGCAAATTGCCTCACAAGTTGGACGCCTGGCTGGATTAAAAGCAGAAAGCTGGATTGAAACCAATGCTCAATTAATGAATGCGATTACCGCTCAAAGTCTTTCGACCAACATGATTATTGTTTTTGTAGGGATTTCAGTCGCTTTTGGAATTGCCAGTGTGATGTCGGTGAGTGTGGTGCAACGGACTCGGGAAATCGGTATTTTACGTGCAACTGGGGCTACACAAACGCAAATTTTAAGAGTTTTCTTATTTCAGGGAGCAATTTTTGGTCTGCTTGGTTCGATGCTTGGTAGTGTTGTCAGTTATTGTCTAATTTGGGGATTTAATCAGTTTGGTCCCGGTTTGTTTTATATTTCGATTTCAATCAAGCTTATCTTGTCAGCATTATTCTTGGCGACTTTAACGGGAGTTTTGGCTGCTGCAATACCATCCCGTCGGGCTGCTGCACTCGATCCTGTGGAGGCAATTCGTCATGTCTGATTCATCTGAGGAAGTACTACGTTTAGAAGCATTGCGAAAGTCCTATAATGTTGGGCAACCTAATGAAGTGGAGGTATTACATGGAATTGACCTGTGTATTCAACGGAATGACTTTGCTGCATTAATTGGTCCTTCTGGTTCAGGCAAAAGTACTTTACTGAATATTCTTGGCTTATTAGATCAGCCTAGCTGTGGTGAGTTGTACTTGTTGGGTCAGGCAACAAGTCGTATGGATGATATGGCTCGGACAGCATTACGTGGCAACAGTATAGGTTTTGTGTTTCAATTCCATCATCTTATACAGGCCTTTACTGCCTTAAATAATGTGCTTATGCCATTAATGCTGAAGCAAGGTAAGCCAGATCAATCTGCGTTGCAATATGCCCATGAATTATTGGCCGCTGTAGGGTTAGATAAGTTCGCTGACCGTAAACCCAATGAGCTTTCTGGAGGGCAACAGCAACGCATAGCGATTGCACGTGCACTGATTACTCAGCCTGCACTATTGTTGGCCGATGAACCGACAGGTAATCTTGATACTCAAACTGCTGCGGAAATGTTTGAATTATTTCGTAAAGTTCATCGCGAACATGGCTGTGCAGTATTATTGGTGACTCATGATCCTAGATTATCGGCAACCTGTGATCGAACCATTAATTTGGTGGATGGGAGAATTCAGAGTGATTCCAAAAAATGATATAAGCTCAGTGTGAATGTGAATCACGTATCTGGGAAAAGCAGTTCAAAGCATATACCTTCTGCGCTATTAATCGCCTGATACATCCCTTGATGAAGCGTCATAATAGATGCCACAATGGATAGTCCCAAACCACCTGTTTGATGATAACTTTGTCTACTGGAACTGCATTGATAAAATCGCTCAAAGATATGCGGCAAATGTTCCGGGGCAATTTCTAAACCACTGGTCACGACCGATAGCGCAATCATAGACAGTTTGTTGATGATCTTTCGATAGCTATGCACATAAATAGTCCGGTGCTTGCCGCCATGAATCAGGGCATTGGAGAGCAGATTATACAGAGCTTGTTGTAACTGTTCTGGATCTGCCAATAGCTCAGTTGCCTCAAGCTTTAAAACAAAATTGCAGTGTTGTTCTTCGGCTTGATACTCAAAAATGCTGAAGATATTTTCTATAAAGGATTGAAGTTGGATTTTTTGTCTGTTTAAGCAAACCTTCTGCGCATCTGCACGTGCCAGAAATAACATGCTGTCAATCATTCTTTTTAAGCGTTGATAGTCCTCTAGGTTGGAAATCAGCACTTCCTGATATTGTACGGGACTGCGTTCACTCATGAGTAAAATTTCGGTTTGTCCTATTAAATTATTCAATGGTGTTCTAAATTCATGCGCAATGTCTTCTGAAAAACGATTCAGCTGGCTATATCCCAGCTCAATACGGTCGAGCATGGCATTGATATCGGAGGCTAGTTGTGCAATCTCTTGAGGGGGATAGGGCAGATTGAGTCGCTGTTCAAGTTGCTGAATATTTATCGCATGGGTTTGTTCTCGCAGGGTTCTTAATACTTTTAATCCCAGATGGCTAGCAATAGCACAAAGGATGAAAATCGCCAAGATACCTGTGAAAACATAAATGACAAGGCTCTTTTGAAAAGGTGCAATGATGCCTAAACGTTCAGACCACTGTTTGCCTGCAATTAACAGATACGGCTGGCGATTAATTTGAATAGTTTTCCAGGCAATGCGGGTGGGATAAGCATGCGCCGATAAATCTTGGAATTGAATTTGGGGCTGATGGGTAAATTCAGGTAGAGGAATGCCAAGAGGATTAATGCTGATCAGCGCCTGATCACCCTGAATCAATAAAAACAAATTATCCTGATTTCCCAACATGTTTTGATACAGCTTCGGGCGAGCGATAATCTGTTCAATATTGCTACTGTCTTGTAGTAATATTTCCAGTCGCTCAATTCGCTCAATCAAAGCCCTATCTTGCTGAGCAATTAAAATCTGGTTGATACCCAGATAGGTCATAAATGCTACACCGCACAAGACCATTGCAGCACACCCTGTAACCAAGAGTGTTAATCGGAGTTCTAGCGAACGAATCGGTTTCAACATTATTTCTCTGCCGAAATTTTATAGCCCAAACCGCGAACAGTATGAATTAACTTTATATCATGTCCCTCATCAATTTTACTACGTAAACGCCTTACCGCTACATCAATAAAATTGGTATCGGTATCAAAATTGATCTGCCAGACTTCAGAAGCTATTTGCCTGCGCGTAATAATTTCATTCGGATGGCGCAGCAGAAAGCGCAAAAGGTTGAATTCTTTTCTACTGAGTTCTATCGACTGCTCGTTACGCCAGACTTTATGATGGATCAAATCCAATTTCAGATTGGCAATTTCTAATTGGTTTTCCTGTGCATACTGCTGGCGCCTAAGTAGACTTTTAATTCGGGCCAGTAATTCAATATAAGAAAAAGGCTTGGCCAGATAATCATCGGCGCCCAGTTCCAAACCTTTGACCCGATCAATCACCTGATCTTTTGCTGTAAGAAAAATGACCGGAATTTGGGAAAATTGTCGCAAGACTTTCAGGACTGCCCAGCCATCAATATCGGGCAACATTACATCTAATATGACTAGGCTATATGCATGCATCTTTAACTTTTCCAAACCTTCTAGTCCTGAATGGACGCATTGTGCCTCATAGCCAGATTCATTTAACCCTTTAACCAGATATGAGGCGATCTTCGCTTCATCTTCGATAATTAGAATACACATTTTGTTCAGACTCATTTTAAAGATGACAACTTTGTAATGTGATTGTCATCCTTCAAATCATTCAGGTTGTATAAGATTTTTAAAACTTAATTCAGGGCAATCATGATGAACAAACTCAAAGGGCTTATTGCAACAGTAATGCTGATGAGTAGCAGTACTTTTGCACAATCCGTTCAATTCAATCAAGTTTATTCACTTGATTCTCAGTCAGCACGAACTCTTACGGATGCTGCGGTGACTGCGTGTCAAAAAATACAGCACAATATCGCTGTGGTGGTGGTGGATCGGGGCGGAAATACGTTAATGGCAAACAGGCATGAAACTGTCGGACCGCATAATTTGGGCGCAGCTGAAAAGAAAGCCTATACCGCCTTATCGACCAAAACGGCGACTATGTTGTTAAGTCAAAATGCCAATGAAAACAAGGATGCAAAAAATTTAACCACCTTATCTAATCTACTGCTGTTGGGTGGCGGCCTACCTGTGAGTTATGAAAATCAGGTGGTCGGTGCCATTGGCGTTGCCGGAGCAGGGGGTGCAAAAAATGACCATTACTGCGCTGAAACAGCTGTTAAGTCTATTTTCAATCCTTAAGGAATTCATCATGTTTAAAAAATTATTGCCACTTTCAACACTATTGTTGACCTCAATGACTTTCGCACAAACTAACCCTTTAAGTGTGCATGTGTTGAATCTAGAAAATGGTCTACCCTCAGCTCAAGTCGAAGTGGTACTCGAAAAAAGTACTGGGAATAAATGGGTGAAGTTAAATCAGCAATATACTGGTCCTAATGGCCGTATTACTGGATTGTTTCCTGAAAATCAGAAGCTTGAAGCCGGTATTTATAAAGTTACTTTTAAAACTGAGGACTGGTTTAAAAAAAATAAGCAAGATACTTTCTTTCCTGAAGTTCCTGTAATTTTTAAGGTAGATGGAAGTGTCAGCCATTATCATATTCCTCTACTTTTAAGTCCTTATGGATATTCGACTTATAGAGGTAACTAAGACTTAACAGGGCTAGTTTAACTAGCCCTTTTATTCGTGCTGAGTCCGTAAACTAGAGAAAAATCACAAAAAATTCATGACTGTATTGTTATTCTTTTAGTCAGATTAAAGTCGATAAAGCTTATTGACGCTTCGTGATGATTAAAAACGAGAATGGTATGAATCAATTTTCTGAAGAGGACTTATCCAGAATTATAGAAATGGCTTGGGAAGATAGAACTCCTTTTGAAGCTATTTTATGTGAGTATGGTTTAAATGAAGCGGCGGTGATCCGCTTGATGCGGCAAAATATGAAAGCATCGAGTTTTAAAATGTGGCGTGGACGCGTCACCGGCCGAAAAACCAAACATCTGCAACTGCGTTCACCCGACGTGATACGGGCCTATTGTTCACGGCAATACAAGCGTTTCTAAGCGTTTGATTTTGATAAACGTCTGGACTCACGTTTACATCGTTCAGAACAGTATCTGACTTCCTCCCAGCAGCGTTGCCATTTTTTGCGCCAAGTAAAAGGACGCAAACAGTGCATACAGATTTTTTCAGGAAAATGCTGTTTTTTCATGGTTTATAACTCATCAATCCGGCTAAGAAGTTGCTGGGCATGGCTGATAATCTGAGGCCGATCTTTAAGCTTGTCCAGCTGTCGATAGATCATGCACATACGTGGATGATTGCGGAATGTCGCTTCATGCCGGATCATGAAATACCAGTACAGGCTGTTGAACGGACAGCTGTCTGGCTCGGTACGGGTTTTGACATTGTAGCTACAGTGCTTGCAATAATCAGACATCTTATGGATGTAATTGCCTGAAGCGGCATAGGGTTTGCTGGCCATCAAGCCGCCATCGGCATGCATCACCATGCCCAGCGTATTCGGCAGTTCTACCCATGCATAGGCATCGGCATAGATTCCCAGATACCACTCGCTGATCTGCTGCGGGTCTACACCAGTTAATAAAGCAAAATTGCCAGTCACCATCAAACGTTGGATATGATGTGCATAGGCATGCTGAAAGGTATTACGGAAACACTCCGCCATACAGTTCATCCGGGTATGGCCGGTCCAGTAAAATTGCGGCAGCGGAGTTGAGTGCTGCAGGGCATTGCGGCTGGCATATTCCGGCATGTACAGCCAGTAAATCCCGCGGACATATTCGCGCCAGCCGAGAATCTGCCGGATAAAACCTTCGACTGCATTTAACGGTGCATGACCAGCATGGTAGGCTGCTTCTGCAGCATCACAGACTTCTCGGGGCAGCAGCAAGCCACAGTTCAAATAGGGTGAGAGCAGGCTGTGAAACAGCATGTCTGCACCCTGAACCATGGCATCCTGATAATCGCCAAAATGCGGCAAACTGTAGGCAATGAAATGCTCCAGTGCAAGCAGGGCATTGCTACGCGTGGTGGCCCAGCGAAAATCGGCAAGGCTGCCGGGGTGATGGGAAAACTCGCGTTCAACCAGTTCCAGTACATCCAGATCAATCTGATCGCGTTCAAAGTACAGTGGCGCGGTCAATGGTGGACTGCCTGACCAAGCCTTGCGATTGGCACTGTCATAGTTCCATTGCTGTCCAAGCGGCTGCTGTCCCTGCATTAAATAGCCGGTCTGCTTACGCATTTCCCGATAAAAATATTCCATACGCAGTGTCTGGTAACGGCTGGCCCAGTGCCGGAACTGCTCCGGACTGCAGAAAAAACGCTCGTCATTCAGACACTGTATCGGCAGTTGCAGCTGCTGGCTCCAGTGCTGTTCAATCTGCTGCTGCAAGCGGTATTCTCCGCATTGGGTCATGACCAGTACTGTGACGGGGAACTGCTGTTGCTGTGCCTGCACAAAATCCAGCAGGCTACGAATCGGACTGCTGGATTGAAAAGCATGATAACGTACACGCCAGCCTTCTGCTTTGAGTTCTTTGGCAAAATGACGCATGGCGCTAAAAATCAGGGCAATTTTCTGCGGATGATGGGCGACATAAGTGGCTTCCTCAACAACTTCGGCCATCAGGATCACATCCCGGGTACGGTCCAGTGTCTTGAGTGTAGCAAGCTGATGATGAAGCTGATCACCCAGAATTAAACCGAAACGCATAGCTATTCCAGACCCAATGAAAGATAGCGCAGTGTAAATTCAGAGAGTTCAATTTTTTGTGAAAATAAATATCAACCCGTATGTTGAATCAATTCAACTCGACCAGATGATCCTCTGACATCGCATAGGAATCATAATTGCTGCAATAAAAGACTGTTCATCTCTACAATGCTAAAGCCAGTTGATGAAACTTACTTTGCATGATTTCTGAGTTCATAATTGGTGTGAAAATTATGTGATTTTAATCAAAAAGATACAAATTATTATGCTTGTAATTTAGGTGGCGTGCACCTAGTATCTGGCTAGAAGTTACTCCATGTAAGCTTCCTTAGTTTTGTCCCATACATCCCCAGTATGGGATTTTTTTTAATCAGGGAATTCTCACGAGCATGCATTCAAAAGCGTATATTTTTAGACAGCAGCAATTACTGGTGGATGAGCATTTTCAGTTGCCGCAGGTAGCCAAACTGCAGCACGACTTGAACTTGACGGAAAATGGCGAGATCATTGCTCGTGACCTGAAAGAAGACGAACCGGTGCCTGAAGGTTATCAGCTGGTTCCGATCCGACAACTAGTGCAAGTCTGGAACAGACCACAATTTGAAGAGGCCAGCCGTGCGGTACAGTTACTGGAATGGCGCCGTAACCACCGCTTTTGCAGTAAATGCGGCCATGCCACCCAGCAACACGCCAGCCAGTATGCCATGGTCTGTCCATCCTGTGGCTATAACCAGTATCCACGGGTGAATCCCTGTGTGATTACCATCATTACCCGGGGCGAAGATGAAATTCTGCTGGCAAAAAATGCCCGCAATAAAACCCAAATGTACAGTCTGATTGCCGGCTTTGTTGAAGTCGGAGAAACCCTGGAAGAGGCAGTCCGCCGTGAAACCCTAGAAGAAGTTGGGCTGCAGATCAAAAACATTCAATATCTGGCCAGCCAGCCGTGGCCGTTTCCCAGCAATCTGATGATGGCCTTCAAGGCGGAATATCATACAGGGGACATTCAAATTCAGGAAAATGAACTGAGCGATGCGCAGTTTTTCAAATTTGATCAGTTACCCGAAATTCCGTTCAAGGGCAGTATTGCCTATGCCATGATTCAGCATGTGATGCATGGTACCCCTGTGGCAGATGACAGCAAAGAATGGCTTTAACCCGGAAACCAGTCTAGGACTTTTTTAGCAGCACGCCTCCTGAATCACATCATTTCGTCTTCACGCTTTGTTCACATGCTGTTGAGTTATCTTAAGCCTAAAATCAAACAAGGCTAAAAAATGAAGATGCTATTCAAGTCTGTTTTGGCAGCGACAACGCTGGCGATAATCAGCTTAAGCTTTACTACGCAAGCTGAAACGGTTCCACCTCAGGCAGTCGATCAGGTAGATATCCAACGGTATGCGGGCAAGTGGTATGAAATTGCGCATCTACCGATGTATTTTCAGCGTAAATGCGTATCGAATATCTCGGCACAATACACTGTCAATGCCGATCAGACTATGGGCGTATTAAATAGCTGCCGGATTGAAAATGGTGAAATGATCAGCTCTGAAGGGGTGGCCTATCCGCAAAATCAGGGCAACAGCAAACTGAAGGTCAGCTTTTTGCCGCCAGGTTTAAGATGGATTCCGTTTACCAAAGGGCATTACTGGGTATTACGCGTGGATCCGGAATATAAAGTGGCGCTGGTCGGTGGACCGAGTACCAAATACCTGTGGATTTTATCGCGCGAACCGCAACTGGATGAAGCCATCTATAAGTCTTATCTGGAGACAGCAAAATATTATGGTTATGACATCACAAAACTGATCAAATTGCCGCATTAATCTGTTACCCTTTTGCCGAACTCATTAGTCTCTCTACAGTTCGGCTTTTTTTTATTTCACTTCACATAAAATTCATATCTGACTGATTAGACTCATCAAATGGAATAAAGACAGTCGCTTGAAATAGGATGAGTCCATGTTGAAAAGTCTGATGCGATGGATAGACAGCTGGTCTACACCCACAGCGCCCAAAACCCTGACGGCTGAAAACAGCAAGATTCAGTGGCTGAGGATTTTACCCTTTATTCTATTACATCTAGCCTGTCTCGCCGTGTTCTGGGTGGGAGTGTCGTGGTTTGCGATTGGCTTTATGCTGCTGTTCTACCTGATCCGCATGTTTTCCATTACGGCCTTTTTTCATCGCTATCTGTCACATAAAACTTTTCAGACTTCGCGTCCGGTGCAATTCCTGTTTGTGTTAATTGGAACTATGAGTGCACAGCGTGGTCCGCTATGGTGGGCGGCCCATCACCGTTATCACCACCGCTATACCGATACACTACAAGATCCACACTCCTCAACACATGGTTTTTGGTACAGCCATGTCGGCTGGTTTTTAAATGAATATAATTTTGCCACGCGTAAAGAAGTGATCAAGGACTGGCTGAAATATCCGGAACTGATCTGGCTGGACCGCTTCAGTTTAATTGTGGTGCTGCTGACCGCGGGCGGGATTTATGCGCTAGGGGAGTGGCTGGCCATCACCTGGCCGCAACTTAGTACCTCCGGCCTGCAATTGCTGGTCTGGGGATTTGTGGTCTCCACTGTGTTGCTGCTCCATGCCACTTTGTGTATTAACTCACTGGCGCATCATTACGGCAGCCGGGATTTTGATACGGACGATCACAGCCGCAACAACTTATTCTTGTCCATCATTACCTTGGGCGAAGGCTGGCACAACAATCACCATTATTATGCCGGCAGTACCCGGCAGGGTTTTTACTGGTGGCAGATTGATGTGACCTATTACTTGCTGAAACTCATGTCCTGGCTGGGACTGGTCTGGGGCCTCAAGCCCATTCCGGCACGGATTTATGAAGCCAGTAAAATCGCTCAGGCTCGAAAACATAAAAAAGCTGCTACTGCCGACACTCACACGATTCAATCGAAGGAATCACCATGAAAATTGCAATTATTGGTTCAGGTATTTCCGGTCTGTACGCTGCCTGGAAACTCAGCAAAGTGCATGAAGTCACAGTCTTTGAAAAGAATAACTACTTTGGTGGTCATACCGATACCCATCAGCTGAATATCGAGGGTGAACAGGTTGCGGTGGATAGTGGCTTTATTGTGTTTAATGAGCATAACTATCCGCTGTTTTGCTCGATGCTAAAAGAACTAGGGATTCAATCGCAAAGCAGTGACATGGGCTTTTCGGTGAATAATCAGGTCAGTGGCTTACAGTACAATCCTTCAAAAAAATTCTCGCTGTTGTTCCGACCTCAAAACTTTCTTAATACTGATTTTCGCGCGATGTTGTCGGATCTGTTCCGTTTCTATGCGGCCAATAAAGATCTGGATGTGGAACAGGTCGATGCACAGCTAAGTATTGATGAGTATTTAAATCACCATGGTTATAGCGATGCCTTCCGTCATGAACATCTCTATCCGATGTGTGGAGCGCTGTGGTCCTGTCCGGTGGAACAGGCCGGACAGATTCCCTATAAATTTGTGGTGAGCTTTTTCCAGCATCATCGGATGTTGCAGCTCAAAGACCGTCCTTTATGGCTGACGGTCAAGGGTGGATCAGCTCGCTACGTTCGTGCCATTCAAGCCCAGTGCAATATCACCTTCCGTAAAACTGCTGTGCATCAGGTGTCTCGCAGCGCCAATGATGTACTGATTGAAACCCAACAAGGTAGCGAGCGTTTTGACTGGGTGATTTTCGCCAGCCACGCCGATGACAGCCTGAAACTGCTGAAAGACCCGACCGCGCAGGAGCTGGACGTGCTAGGCAAGTTCCGCTATCAGGATAACCGCATGGTGGTACATTCCGATACCTCTATCATGCCCAAATCCCGTCGCCAGTGGGCCAGCTGGCATGTACACGTCACGCCGACTCAGGCCACTGAACAGACGCCATTCCAGCACAGTGGCACACATTATGGCTTTAGCTACTGGATGAACCAGTTGCAGAACCTGAACTGCAAAACCCAAGTCTTTGCCACCCTGAATCCTAATTTTGCCCTGAATCCGAAAAAAGTCTGGGTAGAACGACATTACCGTCATCCAGTGTTTGATGCCCCGGCGATTGAAGCACAGCAACGCTGGGTCGAGGTCAACGGCCAAAACCGCACTTCATACTGTGGTGCTTACTGGGGCTGGGGCTTTCATGAGGATGGGGCGCGTAGCGCATCATGGGTAGTCGATCAGCTATTGAAACAGGCCGAACAGGCCGCCTAGGAGCACATGATGCAGATGTATCCACTGGCGATTGCCTCTGCCGAAATCCGGCACCGACGTTATTTGCCCAAAGCCCATGCTTTTGAGACCCAGCTAACCTATCTATGGTTTGATCCGGATCAGCTCGCGACCTTTACCGGTAAATCCTGGCTCTGGTCTTCCAGCCGCTGGAATTTCTTGACCCTAGATGAGCGGGATTTTCTGACCATGGAATATGGTTCGATTCGGCAGAAGGTCTCACGTTTGCTCATCAAGCGGGAAAACTATCTATTACCGCATGCCGCATCTATCCGAGTAATGGCTTTGCCACGAACACTCGGCTTTCGCTTTAATTCTGTAGTGTTTTATCTAGTCTTAGATGCCACCGACCAACTGATATTTGTACTTAGTGAAATTACCAATACACCGTGGAATGAAAGACAGGTCTACATTCACGACTGCCGAAACAATGCAGACCAACATGCGCCGTACCAAAGTCACCAGTTTGATTTTAAAAAGGACTTTCATGTGTCGCCGTTCATGCCGATGGAGCTAGATTATCGTTGGCGTTTTAGCTTTTCAGAACAACAAAATGTGATTCATATGCAGCTGTTTGAGCAGGCCGTGCTGCAATTCGATGCCACCCTGAAATTTTCCCTGCAGGCCATCACAGTTCCTTCACAGCAGCATCGCTATGCTGTACTGAAAGTTCTTGAACCCTTCAGGATGGTCAGCGGAATTTATCTGCATGCCTTTCGTTTATGGAAAAAGAAAATTCCGTTTTACCGCCATCCTAAAAAAGAAAAAGGAAAGACATGACTATGAAAACACTGTTAATGGGAGAGCACACCGAACTGCCGGTGGTATTACGGCATTTGCTGAAATTGCGGCATGGTCAGCTGATTTTTAAAGGCATCTGGAGCGGAACAGTTGGCGAAAACAGTGATCTGCAGGCCGTGATTCAGGTGCACGATACCCGTCTAATGGAACTGTTGTTCCGTAATGGTGTACTGGGGGCAGCAGAAGGATTTATTCGTGGTTACTGGAGCAGTGAAGATCTGGTCAATGTAATTCGTATTCTAGCGCGTAATCGTGATGTGCTTGATCGGATGAATCAAAATGTGGTGGCAAAAGCTAGCCAGCTGGTACTCAAGGCTTGGTATAAATCCCGCAAGAATTCGATTGATGGCAGTCGTCAGAATATTGCTGAGCATTATGACTTGAGCAATGATTTTTTTAAATTGTTCTTAGATTCCAGCATGATGTATTCCAGTGCGGTGTTTAAAGACCCTTGTATGAGCTTGGAACAAGCTTCAGATTATAAAAAAGAACTGATCTGCCAAAAACTTCAATTGCAACCGATGGACCATTTGGTTGAAATTGGCAGCGGCTGGGGAGGCTTTGCCATTTATGCGGCTCAGCATTATGGCTGTAAGGTGACCACCATTACCATTTCCCAGGCACAATATGATGAGGCTGTAGCCCGAGTTGCTGAAGCAGGGCTGTCTCATCGGGTGTCTGTACAGCTTCAGGACTACCGTTTACTAGAAGGCAAATACGACAAGCTTGTGTCGATTGAAATGATTGAAGCAGTGGGTGAGCAATATTTACCAACTTATTTCCAAAAATGCCGCGAGCTCCTTAAGCCGAATGGTCTAGCCTTGATACAGGCGATTACCATTGAAGATGCACGCTATGTTAAAGCTTTAAATACGGTGGATTATATTAAGCGTTATATTTTCCCCGGTAGTTTTATTCCATGTATCAGTGTGATGACGCAAACGGCTTCTGAGCAAAAACTTCGTCTCAAACATCTGGAAGATATTGGTCAAAGCTATGCACAAACCTTGAAGTGTTGGCGCCAGCGTTTTCTGGAGCAACGTGATCAGGTGTTGCAACTTGGTTTTGATGAGCGCTTTATCCGCATGTGGGATTTTTATCTGTGTTATTGCGAAGGTGGCTTCCGCGAAGGTGTGATCAGCGATGTTCATTTGCTGTTTGAAGCCAGTGCTTACTAAGCAAAAATAAAACAGGAGGGCGACATGCTGCTAGATTTATTTTTGCTCAATGTCTTCATCATGCTCTGTAGCTGGGTGTTGGTGACCTATAACCGCAGAGCAGGGCTGGTCGATGTCGCTTGGAGTTTCAGTATTGCTCTTAATGTGATTATTGCCGCTTGGGCGACTGATAGTGCACCACTGTTGGTTCGGTTATTTCTGGGACTGGCGAGTGGGATCTGGTTTTCACGACTGACTTGGCATCTGTTACGGCGCTATGCCAATGAAACCCAAGAAGACACGCGTTATGCCAACATGCGCAGAGCGATGGGGGACTATCAGCATCTTGGTTTTCTGGTGTTTTTTATATTTCAGGCAGGTTTGGCGCTACTGTTTTCTTACCCAATGCTGAAGTTGTTAAGTATCTCGACCGAGCAATGGAATGACTGGACTTTGGTCACTGTGATTGGGGCGGGTATGATCATGCTCTCGGCTTTGATAGGCGAAAGCACTGCCGATCAGCAACTTTACCGTTTTAAGCTAGATCCACAGAATCAAGGTAAAACTATGGATCAGGGCTTATGGAAATATTCGCGTCATCCGAATTATTTTTTTGAATGGCTGCATTGGTTTGCCTATCCAGTGCTCGGTTTGGCAGCAGGATGCTATGAATTATGGATATATCCACTGCTGATGTGGCTATTCTTGTACTACTTTACAGGTATTCCATTTAGTGAAAAACAGGCGATCGCCCACCGTGGCGACAACTATAAAGACTATCAACGACGAACTTCAATGTTTATTCCGTGGCCACCCAAAGAGTAGGTAAATACATGGACTTTATGATTCAAAAAACCTTAGAACTGATCGAAAATGGCAAGGTGCCAGACCCAGTGATTCGTGCAGGCATTCGTACTTTAAGCAAAAAACGTTTGGCACAAGAAGGTCGGTTTAACCCCGCATTGGCAGCGCAGCGCTATATGGATGTGCTGACCATGCTGAAAAACAGCGAAATTGCCATTGAGACAGACAAAGCCAATGAACAGCATTATGAACTGCCGACCGCATTTTTTCAGGCAGTACTCGGTAAGCGTTTGAAATATAGCGCGAGTCTCTTTGAACATGCCGATACAACGCTAGACCAAGCCGAAGAAGCTGCTCTTGCATGCTATTGCCAGCGAGCACAACTGAAAGACGGGCAGGATATTTTGGAAATTGGCTGCGGTTGGGGTTCTTTAAGTCTATATATGGCCGAGCGTTATCCAAGGGCCCGTATTACAGTCGTGTCAAATTCTTCAACGCAGCGCGAGTATATTCAGGAACAAGCCCGTTTAAAAAACTGGATAACCTGACGGTGATCACTTGTGATGTCAATGTGTTGCAACTTGAACCTGCCTCTTTTGATCGTGTGGTGTCAGTGGAGATGTTTGAGCACGTGCGTAACTATCAAAAACTATTTGAAAATATCAGTATTTGGCTCAAACCAAATGGCTTATTGTGGTGTCATATTTTCTGTCATCGTTTCTTGCATTATCCTTTTGAAGTCAAAAATGAGTTTGACTGGATGTCGCAATATTTCTTTAGTGGTGGTTTGATGCCAGCAGCCTCAACTTTCCTACATTTTCAGCAGCATTTACAGCTAGAACAGCACTGGCAATGGGCGGGCACGCAGTATGAACGTACCGCAAATGCTTGGCTAGAAAATATGGATGCTAAACAGGCCGAGCTAAAGCCCTTATTTGAACAAACTTATGGCGCGGATGCCGCAATCTGGTGGCAGCGCTGGCGGATTTTCTTTATGGCCTGTGCCGAGCTATTTGGTTATGACCATGGACGTGAGTGGGTGATTGGACACTTTCTGTTGAAGAAGAAAGCCGTATAACTGAACATTGGGATGGGCCAGCGGGGAATGCATCAATGTTAAAGCTGTTTAGGGATAAACGTGATCATCCTCTGGGTGAGGTGTTTAACCGATACTACTGGCTGCAAATCGGATTCATTGCCCTGTCCGTGGTGATTGGGATTGGCTTCAGTGCTTGGGTGATTAAAGGGTCTTTGCTCAGAACAGCGCTAGAACAGGAAATGTCTCACTACTGGCAACGATTAGAACGTAATCCTGCCGCAGAATTGCCCGACACCAAAAATCTGTATGGTTACCGCTGGAACACTGTGCCACCACCCCAATTTAAGACTATGCAGCTTGAGCAAGGAGTGAATCGGCATTTTGTCGATGGCAAGGAACGCATGACCGTTTATGGTGAAAAAGACGGGCAGCATGTGCTGTTGGTTTTTGGCGAAAGCAATGTCAATAAACTGGTCTGGCTGTTTGGTCTGGCACCACTGATGGTCAGCTTGTTTGTACTTTATAGTATGTTATGGTGGTGGAATCGTCGTGCTCGGCGCTATTTTTCTCCCATTACCAGGCTTGCCAACGCACTGGAACATATTGATTGGGAAGACTATAAAAATCAGGCTTCGCCGTTTCAGGACATCCGTACCGATTCCAATCTAGAAGCAGAATATCTGAAGCAGGCGCTAGAAAAATATCATCAAGTATTAAGCGAGTTTATTCAGCGTGAGCGTGAATTTACAGGTGATGTCAGCCATGAACTGCGCACGCCACTGACCATTCTAAAAGGCAATGTGCAGCTGTGTCAGGCACGCTATGGCGACAACAAATCATTTACTCGCTTGAACAACACCATTGAAGACATGCAACTATTAGTGGACACACTACTGGCTATCGCCCGCAATACCACCAATACTTTAACTGCTGAACCGACTATGCTTTCTGAATGTCTGGAAAATCTAGTTCAGGATCTGGATAGTGTTAGCGATAACAAAGGCATGCGGATAAATTTTCAAAAAGATCTAGACGAACAGCGACGTAAACTTTACCCGTCGATGACAAAAATGGTATTTGGCAATATTCTGCGCAATGCGCTGAATTATTCACAAGGCACAGAAATTGATGTCATTTTGCAAAAAAATACAGTATTGATTGCAGATAATGGTGTCGGCATTCCTTTACCGAATAACTCCAAAGTGCAAGAACTGTCAGGGCAACAATTGCAATTAGAGATCAAAGGTCATGGCATTGGACTGCAATTGGTACAGAAGTTGTGCAAGCAGCTTGGCTGGCGGGTGGAGTTGTTTGATCGGCAGTTTTATCTCAATACCCATCAGGATGTTGATCTGGCGATGACGACTGGACTGATTGTCGTCGTGTATTTAAAGTAAGGTTGGGCTTCTACAGCTTAAGCTTCTAAAGTGATCTTTAAACCGACCCCCGAGATGGTATGAATTAGCTTTTGCTCAAAAGGCTTATCGACCATTTTACGCAGATTATAAATATGACTACGTAGGGCATCGCTTTCAGGCTCCTCATCCCCCCAAAGCTCTATCATAATTTCCTGTTTAGTTAGAACTTTAGGCGAATGACGCATCAGTAGTTTGAGCAGTTTGAACTGAATTGGAGGCAGTTCAATGGGTTGTCCTGCACGAGTCAGTTGCTGTGTTGCGGGGTCCAGAATAAGATCATGAATTTGAAGACGGCCAGACGAGACTTCACCCAGTGAGCGCTTGATCAAAGCTTTGACTCGAACCACCAGCTCATTAAAATCAAATGGCTTGACTAGATAATCATCCGTGCCTGAATTGAAACCTTTGAGTTTGTCATTCAACGTATCGCGTGCGGTGAGCATCAGCACAGGGAGGTCCATAGCTTCTTTATTTCGTAGCCATTCACATAGTTCATAACCCGAACCATCAGGTAAGTTAATATCTAAAAGTAAAATATGATAGCGTTGCTGTTTGAGTAATTGACGCGCAGCATTAAGGTTTCGAGCATGATCGACCACAAAACCATGCTCTTCTAGAAACTCGCATAAGGTAGATGCCAGTTCGTAATGATCTTCAACCATCAAAATAAAATGTTTAGACATAACTGTAGAGACTACTTTATTAATTGCTGTTTTAATTTAACACTAAATGGCTGGGGACCCAGCCATATATTAAAATATTGTTGTGCCAGAGGATGTTTAAGCTGCCCTAAACTTTGCTGGTTCAAAGATAAGCTTAGGGTCTGTGTAGTATGGTTGTATTTTAAACGGTACAGGTCGCCTGATCTGACCGGACGATACAAATCAGTGATTGGGTTGAATAGAGCATGTATTTTTGCGTCTTTAACATTACGTTTCAGTAAATGTGTGGCCGCACGTTTAAATGCCCATTCCGGAATATTCTGGGTATAGGAAAAGTCCATCTGTATATTTTGTTTTTCCCAGGACTGACTACAGTTTTGTGCAAAATAACTGGCCATACCGACCTGTTTTTTACCCACCATCAGCGGACCATTGCCGCATTGATTCAGGCTTTGTGCCTGTGCCCATGGACTGAAGCTACATCCTATCACTAAGGCCGTGCTGATCGCTATTTTTTGAAAGGCAGTAGCCATGAGTAGACCCCTCCAACATAAGGCAGGGAACGGTACAGGCCATTCGCAGGGTCCCAGAAATCCTGCTGGAAAATAATCTTGTTGTTTTCGTTGATCTTGATTTCACTGATACCGTAAGAGTCCATACTGCGGGTCGTGCCGAACATTTTAAAATCATAGGCCATATGCCAGTGCACATAGGCAGAGTCCTGATGATAAGAAGCGTTTAACAGCTTGACGCTGACCTTGCTGACCCGTTTGTTCATGCCTTGAAAGTGCTCCAGCAGATTTTGACGGGATGAAAATTGCGATAGGGTATCGTTAATAAACAGCTGGTCGGCATACAGCGATCCGGCTCTTTCCACAAATTCCGGTGTGCCCAAGGTATTAAAGGCTGAGGTAAAGCGGAGGCCGATATCCTGAGCTTTAGCCTGATCCAGCGCTATCCCCTGAATACCGTTTCTGGATGGGGCGTAATCGGCTGAATAACTGGGAATACTTTTACATCCGGCTAACAACAGAAGCGGCAAGGATAAGGCTGTAGCAATTAGTGTTTTTACAAGTCTCATCATCAGTGTCCGTATGAAGTGTATGTTTATACCTTAGGCAGCACAGCGTGAACAGAATGTGAAATAGACGTTATAGATGAGCAATTGAATAGAATTTTTCAAATCAAAGATTAAATGTTTAACTTTTTTCTTCGGCCATTAACCAATCAATGATATTCATAACATCACGATTTTCGTTATTTTTTCTGACCATTGCATAAAAATTATAGTCACAATAGATAAAACCAAAAGGGGCAATGATCTTTCCATTTAACATTTCTTTTTCTACTAGAATTTGAGGTGCTATGGCAATTCCTAACCCAGACACGGCAGCTTCTATCATTAAATTCAGACTATCAAAATAACGGTCATTGGATTTTGGGGAAAAGCTTATTTGAAACTGATCAAACCATGTATGCCATGCACTTTTATTTGAGTGGGTATGAAGTAATGGATAGTTTAAAAGATCATTTACGGAATGAAGAAGATTTATTTCACGATTACAAATAGGACCCATGTTATCGGGAAATAACAGATATTTATTCAAAAAGTTGGGAAGTAGATGATGCTCACTGACGCTATTGATAAATATGTCAACTTTCTCTTTTTCTAACAATCTTAAGTCATTACATGTCATTAATTTGATATGGATATTGGGATAAATGACTTCGAGCTTTTCTAATCGAGGAATCAGCCAATTTGCCATAAAACTATGAGAAGCGCCTATTACCACCTCTACCTCTGATGTTTTATTTGTTAACTCAAAGACACATTGTTCTAAACGATTAAAAAATTGCGTACAAACGAGCGATAATTCTTCGGCGTCCGCCGTCAGAGAGATGGTCGAGGAATGTCGAATAAACAATTTTTTATCTAACCATTCTTCTAACTGCTTTATTTGATGACTAATCGCACTATGGGTGACACACAATTCTTCCGCAGCTAAGCTAAAACTTTTATTTCTAGCAACTGCTTCAAATGATTTTAAAGCATTAAGGGGAGGGAGTGTTCTGCGTTTCATGTTGTAAAATTTTCTAACATCATCAGCTCAAAATATATCAATTATCAGAAAAATGAAAATATTTTAAGATGAAAAAAATGGATACAGTAAGAGATATGAGATGACAACCCCTTATACAGGTAATGGTCCTGATGACTTGGGATTTTTTGGTAAATTTGGTGGATGTTACATGCCAGAGAGCTTAATGCCAGCACTTCAAGAATTAGAGCAAGCCTTTAATACTGTTCGGCACAAACCTGAATTTTGGGCTGAATATCAGCAGATTTTAACGGACTTTGTTGGTCGTCCTAGTCCTCTTTTTTTTGCAAAAAACCTAACAGCTTATGCAGGCGGCGCTCGAATATATTTCAAGCGAGAAGATTTGAACCATACGGGTGCGCATAAGATTAATAATTGTGTAGGGCAAATCTTATTAGCCAAATTTATGGGTAAAACCAGAATCATTGCAGAAACGGGTGCTGGGCAACATGGTGTTGCAACAGCAACGGTTTGCGCGCTATTTAAGATGAAATGTACCATTTTTATGGGAGAAACAGATATTCAGCGCCAACAAATGAATGTTGAACGCATGAAATTACTCGGTGCTGAAGTCAGAAGTGTTCAAAAGGGTCGTGGGACTTTAAAAGATGCCATGAACGAAGCATTACGTGACTGGATTCGTCATGTGGATACAACCTATTACCTATTGGGTACGGGTGCAGGCCCTCATCCATATCCCACCATGGTGAGAGAATTTCAGAAAATTATTGGTTTAGAAGCCAGAAACCAAATACTCCTGAAAGAAAATAAACTGCCTGATGCTCTAGTTGCTTGCGTGGGTGGGGGATCAAATGCACTAGGGTTGATGTATCCTTTTCTAGAAGACCTGAATGTCAAAATGTTTGGCGTTGAGGCAGGTGGAAAAGGAATAAATAGCGATGAACATGCCGCCTCTATTTGCAAAGGTCAGGTCGGTGTGCTGCATGGCAATTTAACCTATTTATTACAAGATTCAGATGGGCAGATTTTAGAGGGGCACTCTATATCAGCTGGCTTAGATTATCCTGGTGTTGGTCCAGAGCATGGCATTCTGTTTGAAACAGGACGTGTTACATATACGGCGATCACCGATCAAGAAGCGGTAAATGCCTTTCAGCTTTTAAGTCAACAGGAGGGTATTATTCCTGCTCTTGAGAGTTCTCATGCGATTGCATATGCGATTCAACTTGCTCAAGAAATGCAGCCAGAACAGATCATTATTGTCAATTTAAGTGGCAGAGGAGACAAAGACTTAAACACGGTCAAAAAATATCTTTCAGGAGCTATAGCATGAACCGTCTAGATCAAAAATTAGAGCAATTGAAACTGGAAAATCGAAGTGGTCTGGTCTGTTATTTTACTGCTGGAGATCCTAATTTTACAGAAAGTTGTCGTCTGTTAAGCCAATTAGGGCAAGCAGGGGCTGACATTATTGAAGTGGGTATTCCATTTTCTGATCCAGTGGCAGATGGAGAGATCATTCAGGCAGCGCATCTTCGGGCTTTAGATGCAGGTCAAACGGTAAAACAGACCATTGAGTTGGTAAAAGTAATCAGGCTGCATGATGACCAGACACCAATAATTTTCATGACTTATTTAAATCCGATGATGCAATATGGTTTTGAGACACTTATCGCCGAAACAGAAAATCTTATAGATGGAATATTGATTTTAGATGCTCCATATGGATATCGAGAAAAATTTGAGGTGCAATTAAATGAAAAAAATATGCATTTAATTGCAATGACAGCGCCGACTACCCCAGTTGAAAGGTTAGAGCAAATTTCAGCGCGCGCGACAGGTTTTTTATATCATATTGCAGAAAATGGCTTAACAGGAGGAGAATTAAATTTGTCTAATCTTGAGAAAAAGATTGCTGAAATCAAGCCCGTTTTTAATATTCCAGTTGCAATTGGCTTTGGGATCAAAAATGCAAGTCATGTTAAAGCATTAGCCAATAAAGTAGATCTTATTGTTATTGGCTCAGCGCTTGTTGATACTTTTTTTAATAAGGGAATGAATGCGACTTTAGAAAAAGTGACGGTTTTTGCACAGATACTGAGACAAAATAAAGAATAGTCAGGCACCTTTCATAAATCTTCTTTAAAACCATAATTGGATATAAAACAATATTTTATCTTGGCCTTCTCCCGAAAGGGAGATGGAACTTTATACGTGAATTTTTTCTAAAAGTGATCGCTTTTTAAAAATCACTATTATCATATAGATGTGACATGCGTTTTTGCTTTGTTTCAAGATAAGCTTTGTTAAAGATATTTAAACCAACTTTTAAAGGAATACGTTCAACAACATTAATTCCTAAATCAGTTAAAGATTTAATTTTAAGGGGATTATTTGTAATGAGTTTTACATTCTTTATTTTTAAATAATCTAACATAATGGTACACATATCATATTTACGAGCATCTGCTGGTAAATTTAATAATAAGTTAGCATCTAGAGTATCATGTCCTTGGTCTTGAAGTGCGTAAGCTCGAATTTTATTGGTTAGTCCTATGCCGCGACCTTCTTGGCGTAAGTATAAGATCACACCTTGACCTGCATCATTAATCATTTTCATGGTTGATTGTAATTGAGGTCCACAGTCACATTTCAGTGAAGCAAAAGCATCACCTGTTAAGCATTCTGAATGAATTCTAACAAGTACTGGTTGATTAGAAATAGTATTCATGCCTTTGGCAAGAGCAATATGTTCTTCACCAGTACTTTGGTCTTGAAATGCTATAATTTCAAAATTGCCAAATGCAGTAGGTAGTTTTGATTTTGAAACAAATTCTATAGCCATTGAAGAATACACCTATATAAATTTATATTTGATACGATTTACTTAATCTATCTTAAAAGCATCGGCTAAATTTTTTACAATTATAAATTTCAGCGTTTTACTTCTGATTAAAGAGTATGTATTTAATAGTGAATTTTTTGTGAAATGTTAAGTTGACAAAAACAACTAACCAGGTGGAAAAGTTTTTTAGTTAGCCAATGTTCACACATGCCTCGCATTGTTTCTATCCTACTCAGCCTAGAACAGCAAGAACAACTCATTTTTTTGACTAAGCATGCAAAACATTCGCGTGAAAGGCAACGTACCTAAATGATTCTTTTGCTTTCTGAAAGTAAAAGTGTTGTAGAAGTTGCTGTTTTACAAGAATGTATTTGATAAAAGATAAGGCTACTACGTCGACGTTGGGAGCTATATGAATTTGAATCGATCTAAGATGGGCATCGCTTAAGTCGGTGCAATACATTAACCTCGGACGATCAGGCGAAAATTCTAGGTTGGGTCAATACAACTACACTCGGCGCAGAACAAATCTGAGTCTAATTATATGAAGGATATAATGTGTCCGTGTCGATAATGTCAGTCAGTTAAGCAAACATTAGCAAAATGTAGTAAAAATGAGTGTATGCCAATACGCTCATTTTTTATGACTTTATCTGAAAATTTAGATTGCACTCTCCAAAAAGCCTCCCCCTCACTCGAGCCTGTAAATTAAATTGTGTAATTGCCTGAATTTGCTAAAGGAATCAAAACAGAAGACGATCTCAACCAATTCACCCGATTGTTGACCAAACTCACTGTTAAAACGGCTCTTAATGCCGAACTTACCGAACATCTCGGACATGAAAAAAATGCCCGTAAATCTGGCTCTCCTTCGGGGTATTATTTTTTCTTATGAACAATATTTTTTTTTAATTTTGTTATCTTTAAGATAAATCATCTGAAAAACTTCAGATATTAAATAGTCTATGTATAAAAGCAAAACAGAGTAATAAATATATAAACACTTCAAGCTTATTAATTAGGGAACTTTAATTTTAAAATCTTTACGTAACCAAGCCATTTATAATGAAAACCCAAAATTATAACTTTTTCCCTAAATGGTTCATTTTTAAAATAAAGACAAAAAGTACCGGACTTAGCAGCACCCAGAGCGCAACGAAGCTAATACTCTTGCTAAACTGTGCATTTAAGAGCCACATCACCATACATAAAATAGTGCCTGACGTGATTTGAACCAAGACTGGAAATGTCGCGAGTAGGGCATATCTGGAGGTTCTGGTTTTGATGATCTGTTTTTCACTGACGGTATAAAAACCAAAACAGGCCAGCCAGAGAAGTCCAAGCACTGCAATCCCTATCATGATGAAGATCCTTGCTGCACAGTTTTGAGTTTGGTCTGGATTTTACGGACCGCCTTTTGCTGAATAGGGTGAATATTCTGGTGTAAAAAGCAAGCAAGCAGTGCCAATAGCCAGAGCATCAAATCAATACGTAAAAATGGCCAGTAGCTTTTAAACGAATCAATATCGTGTTGCGAAACCAGATAATACATATCAATAAGTGGAAGTATGAATGCAGCCCCAATCAGGATTTTGAGCTGGGTTTTCCATAAATACTGCTGTGGCGTTAAACAGGCCAGCATGAAACTGCCAATCCAGATAATGAAAAAACTATAAATTTCATAATTCGGTGCACCTGCAGGGATGCTGACAAAACGATTGGCATACAGATAGCCGAGCATGGCCAGCGGAAGGCCAAGGATCATGCTGATATTTAAACGGTTAACTAGATAGTATCCGAGATGAAAACGTACCGACTTTTTCTGCATCTGACGTTTCAGGCTCCAGAGCAATAAACCCGAGGCAATCATGGCGCAACCTAAGAGGCCGGAAAAAAACAGAGCCAACCGTAACACCGGGTCAGCAAAACGTGCCATATGCAAGCCATACACGCCGGCATTTAAAGTGGCAATTGCACTGTCATTACGTGTGTTTTTTAGCAGTTTACCTGTGGCGGCATTGAATGTGAGTTGAGCCTGATTTCGGGTAATAGAATGATCTTTCAGTTCCGTGAAGGTGATTTGAGCCAGTTGGGTATTGGGCTGTTTAATGGTAATGCTCTCAAATTCAGTCTGTCCCCAATGCTGCTGTACCGTTGTAGTAAAATGCTGAACAGGCAGCATGTTGCTTTTGACAGGCGCAGTAGAAATAGCTGATCCCTTTACAGTCTGGATATCTTCAAAATATTGAAAAGGATGTTCCGGATATAACTTTTTCATACCAGACGGCAGGATAATATAAAAGAAAATCGCCAATCCGGTAAAGGTGATGGTCAAGAAAAAGGGAAGTGCAATTACCGAACTGACATTATGAAAATCCAGATAGGATCGTTGTCCTTTAAAGGCCCTTAAGGTAAAAAAGTCGGTCAGGATTTTTTTGTGGGTAATAATTCCTGAAATCAGGGTGATCAGCATGATGAATGCTGCAATGGTCACCATCAGACGCCCGATGGTGTAGGGCATACCATACAGTTGAAAATGAAAATTATAGAAAAAATCTCCGCCTTGTGTCGCTGAAAGGGTTAATTCACGGCCCGTCGAGGCATCTAGAGTTTTCATTTCATAGTGGCCATCGGGTGTTTGCCAGTAGATTTTATTGACCGGCGCGGCGGGATGAGCGACGCCAATGTACCAGTGCTGCGCATCCGCTGCATGTTGCTGTAAATATTGATAGGCCGTTTTGACCGCGATGTCCTGATTTACCTGCATTGAGGCAAATTGTGGCTGCATCCACATGGTAATTTCATGACGATAATAGGTCACTGCACCGGTTAAAAAGATCGCGAAAAGCAGCCAGCCAAAGCTTAAACCCAGCCATGAATGCAGCCATGCCATAGATTGACGGACAGATTTATGCATGATTTAACCTGTGAAGTGCGAGAGAATAAACAAGAGGATGATGGGGACCAAGCCATATACAGAAAGCTTTTTTAAACTTTGAATGCAAAAGGTTCCAATCACGAAGCAGATATAAAAAATCAGTGCAGTAAAGGCCGCCAGATAGACCGATTCGGCTTTGGGGAAATAGGCTTGTAAAAAATAAGCCAGATCACGTGCTATCAGGTCACTGCCTATATAGCCCATCCCAAAGCATATTCCTAAGCGATAAAGGACAGCGAAGGGCTGAATCACAGAAATCGAAATCATAGAGGACCTTTAGCTGCATCCAGACAAAAAATAAGCTGGCTTAATGCACAAAGCTGAGCGTGGTGACAAAATATTGTTTTTTATAGGCTTGCTGATTAAAGGTGCCTGCTTGATCTAATTCTTTTGCCACTTCAAGCATGTACTGACCTTTCCATGGCGTAGCAACCGTAATTTGTCCCTGGCTATTGGTGGTGTATTTTTTCAGCCAATACTGAGGAGAAAAGACGGTAACCTCCAGATCAGCCGCGGGCTTGCCTTGATACAGCACGGTAAAGGTATTGCTGTTGCGTTGGGCGGGGATAATATCCAGCTCGGATTCGGCTTTCAGATTCTGTCGTCCGGCTTTAGCATGGTAGCTCAGTAAAGATTCACCATAGATCAGTTCATGGCTGAGTTTTACATCAGCCTGATCTTGCGTAGCATAGACCAGATGATCCTGCTGAAGCTGAGGACTGAAGATTTTTTTGGCCTGAACCAGCTTGGCCTGGCTGAATGACTTTAAGGCACCTTCCTGAGTTTCTTTCAGCTGTTCACTGTATTCACCAAAGAAGGCATAGGTTTGAGCATTTGGGCCACGTTCAAGCCACAGCATATGCGCTTGAGCAGACAAGCTCATCGACAAGCCCATTGTCAACGCTATCATTTTTTTCATGTGTTTTTACCTGTTTTTAAATAAAAGGATTGGTCCTGAAAAAGTTTTAAGGCCAAGGGAGTAATCAATATTTGAATTTCACCGCAACGCTATAATTTGCGGGAGCACCATAAAAGCCTTGCTGGTTCGGGAAATTGAACAGGTATTTTTCATTGGTCAGATTATTTCCGTTGGCCTGCAGGGTGATATGTTCATTCAGCTCATAACTGGCCATCAGATTGACCAGTGCATACGCATCCTGTTCAATCACACCTGCTTGCTGGGTCACGCCATTTGTAGTTGTTTCAGGTACTTCCAGATAGGTTTTATCCTGCCATTGCAGCCCAAGGCCCAGTTTGAGTTTTGGAATTTGCGGTACCTGATAGGTTGTTAACAGATTAAAAGACTGGTTCGGATTAAAGGTACGGGCATCTCCGCCGTTGATCAGATCTTTGAGGCTAAACTGGGTATAACCAAAACTGAGATTGAGATGATCGCTTAACTGTCCAGCAAGACTGAACTCATACCCTTGAGAACGTAAATCGCTGACCTGGGTTTTGCGTAACGTCGGAATACCATCAGAGTCGCGTAGCGGATAATTGCTTTGTTCTGTCCTGAAGATGGCCATGGTGGCGGTCAGTCTGTCATCTAACCAGGAACTTTTAATGCCGGCTTCGTAACTTTCACCTTCAATCGGTTTATTGAGGTTGCCATCTGCCGCTTTGCTGGTTTGCGGACGGAAAATGGAGGTATAGCTTAAATAGCCGGTATATTCAGGACTGAAGTTATACGTCAGCCCGGCATAGGGGAGGACTTTATCTTCATCATAAATGGTATCGGTCCCATAACTGCTGCCTGTACTTTTGGCTTGTACATAATTGGCACCAAGCAGTACTTTGAGATCATCATTCAGATGCAGACGGGTGGCGGCATACAGGCTCTGATTTTTCTGCCGGATATGCATTTCCCCACTGGTTTTCGATAGATCCCAGCTCGGTTCTTCCGGGGTAAAACTGGCTAAATCTGTGGTGAGAGGCTGGGCAAAACGACCTCCGTAACCCAGTTCATCCAGCTGGTTTTCTGCCCAGATATACCCGACAGATGCTTCATGACGTTGTCCCCAGAGTGGATAAGTACCACTGAAACTCAGACTGGCTTGCTGCTGTTTATTGTCATCCAGATACATGCCCGGATAGAGAAACACGCCTGATGTGCCATCAGCCGCTGGCCTGCCGGACAGATATAAAAGTTTTGCATCCCGTTTTGTCCGCTTTTCGTCATAGCTGAGTTTGGCCGTCCAGTCACCCCCGAGTTTTTGTTCAATCTCGGCAAAATAGTTTTTAATATTGCTATCCCAATAGGCCCAGTCCGGACTGTAATTATAGTTTTGTGGATAATGAAGCTGTTCGCCTTCGGTGTTGATGAGCGGATTGGAACCCCAGTTCACGCTATTCGGTTGATGCTGAGTTTCGCTATACCCGGCGGTCAACAGGGTGGTATCGGTCAGATCTGCTTCTAGCACAGCCCCGACACCGTTTTTCTCCAGGCTATAACGCTCCAGATAACTGTCACCCGTCTGCTGATAACCAAACAGTCGCCCTCGGATTCTGCCATCTTCCGTCAGGGCGGAGGATACATCGGCTTCATAGCGCTGGGTATTCCATGAACCGTAACTGGCATTGAGTGCTGCCTGAAAGTCCTGAGTCGGGCGTTTTCGAATCAGGTTAATGGTTGCGCCCGGATTGCCAATCCCATTATTCAAGGCATTGGCACCTTTAACGACTTCAATCCGGTCAAATAAAAAACTATCCGGATTGTCATTATTGTAATTATAGCCTTCAAGCGGCAGCCCAACGCCGTCGACCAGCACATTGGAAATTTCAAAGCCGCGTGAGAGGTAAGAGCTTCGTTCCGTTTCCTGATTGCTCACCATAATACCGGGGGAGTTACGCAGGACATCGCGGGTATTGTTCAGGCTAAAGTCATCCAGTTGCTGGCGCGTGACCACATTGACCGTTTGTGGGGTTTCTTTGAGTGGAATATCGAGCTTGGAGGCTGTTGCAGAGTTTTGAATTATATAACGTTGAGTGTGTTCAGAACTTTGATCTGCCTTAGCGGGTTCAGCGGTCATGGTAATGGTGGCGAGCTGCTGCGTATCTTCTGCAAAGCCTTGTTGACTCACTAAAATTGCAAGACTTAGCAAAGATAGCTTGAAGGATGGGTGCACGATGTAGGACATTTTTGTTAATGAAAATGATAATAATTATCATAAATATTATTTGTTAATTTATTGCAAAGCAATCCTGAATCCATAGGAAATATGAATGAAAGATGAATAAATCATAGAGAAATTAGGAGGTCGTGCTCTTAAGTGTGCGATAGAAGTTAATTATTGTGATGAATAATAAGGAGTTACTGCATTAATTATTTCTGGCCAGATCATGTTGCAGATATCGCTATATATTCTTTTAAATATTCTGGTTGGATGTTCTGGTGTTAAGTGATTGGCTTTTGAATAAGAATTGGGGGATAGAAGAGGTATTTTGCATCTTAGTCTATAAGAGATGACCTCAATTCAATGATCGGGGATAATGCAAAGCTTCTTTATCAAAGTTTTGCTCTGGTGAACAGGATTGGTGTCATATTGCTGTCAGCCATTTTTCAGTTCAACCACCTGAGTTCCTGTTCGCATCGAGATGACTTCATTTTTGAGCTACTCATATCAGCCCTTATGAATGACAGATAATCCAGTGACCTAGATGTTTTCATAAAGATAGACTATACAAAGAACTGAGCCTATTTAAGCATCTTTATTCAATCCGGTATTCAAAGGTATTTTTAATTTTAGCAACTTCAACAGCCTGACCATTGACGATCCGTGGCTGGTATTTGAACTGCCGGGCTGCATTGAGTGAAGGACGCACAAATATCGGATCACAGTCTGTTAATGCTTTAGGATTTACCACTTGGCCTTGAGTATTCACGCTATATTCGACCGTGCAGTTGCCTTCCAATTCATTCTCCAGAGCTCGCATTGGGTAATCCGGTTTCACTTTTGAAATCGGTTTATAGTTTTTTTCATCAAATACAGGCGGAGGTTGTGTATTTTCCGCCACTATCGGTTTGCTGACAGATGGCGCCGGCTGTGTGGTCGCAGCAGGCTGGGCCGGTGCAGGAGGAGCCTCATGCGTCACTACTGCAGTAGTTTGCATGGTGGTGGATGTATGATCTGTCATTGCTTGTGAGCTGGTGATTTTGGGTTGAGGATTTGGCTCTGGTCTTGCTTTGGCAGATTGGTTTGAAACTGGCTTCGCTTTAACCGGCTGAACGGGTTGAGTTGGCGCGGACTGGACTGGTGCAGCGACTGGGGGCATTACTTGAGGTTGAGCTGGTTCTTGAGTTGGCGCATGTTCAGGTTGGAGCTGAGGTGATATGTCAGCTTTTGGAAGCTGTATAAATTTAACCTGTACCGACTTGGGTGTGACTTCTTGGATGGGACTGTCAAAATTCTGGTTTAACACGCTGTAGACCAGGGTGGCATGCAATACAGCCGTCACAGAGAAAGCGACAGCAGTGGCTGGATTGATCCGTGATATGCTTTTCACTGATCCTGCTCCTCGGTGACTAGGCCCAATTGCTCAACGCCACTTTGTTGTAGCAATCCAATGGTTTGTGCAACAAGCTCATAATTGGCGCTACGATCCGCACGAATAAACACCTGAATATCCTGATGGATTTGTAGCAGTGGAGATAATTTTTCTTTCATTTCTGTCAGACTCGTTGCCCGATCGGTGACTTGTGTAGTATCGACACTTTCTCCCACATTCCAGTAATAGCGGCCATCTTCCTGAATCGAGATAGTAATGACTTTTTGTTCCTTGGGGGTGACCAGAGTTTCAGCTTCCAAATTCGGCAAGTTCACTTTTATGCCTTGGGTGAGCATGGGGGCAGTGACCATAAAAATCACCAGCAGCACGAGCATCACGTCGATATAGGGAACAACGTTCATTTCTGCGTTGAGTGCGTGCTTTTTCTGACGTTTCTGCATGTGGTATTAATTCCCTGCCTGTAAAAAACGCAGCATTCGGGTTTGTAATTCATTGCCGAAACTGTAATAACTATTAGAAATTTTTTCTGCACGGGCACTCAGGCGGTTATAGGCAATCACCGCAGGAATGGCTGCAAATAAACCAATGGCAGTGGCAATTAATGCTTCCGCAATACCCGGTGCGACAGCGGAAAGGGTGGCTTGTTCAAGCTGAGACAGGCCAATAAAAGAATTCATGATGCCCCAGACGGTGCCAAACAAACCGATATAGGGACTAACTGAACCCACAGTCGCCAGAAAACTCAGGTGCTTTTCCAGTTTTTCTTCCTGTTCGGTGACGCAGGTGAGCAAACGCCGTTCAACTTGATCGGTCACCGCTGCCGAGGAGAGGCGAGTGCTGGCATGTTGAAGCGCATGAAATTCATCCAGGCCGGCCTGATAGATCTGTCCAAGACCCCCTGATTTCGGCCCGGATGGTTCGGTTGTGGCAAGCGGAAAAGGCTGTTGGCGGAACTGGCTTAAAAAGACTTTATTCGCAGCTGTTTCCTGACGCAGACGAATACTCTGTTTGATAATGACATACCAGCTAATAATGGATGCCAGTAATAAAATCAGCATTACTGCTTGAACCAGCAGACTGGCATGGCTAATCAATTCCCATACTGAAAGCTGTGCTGCAGATGGATTCGACATAAAAACCTCAATAAAATTATTCTTAGATGAAACACAGGTACAGCGCCGTAGGCTGTACCTGAGGCAAGGGCTTATTCCAGACCCAAGGCTTGTGCAATTTTTTCCCAGGCCACATATTTGTAGTTCTGATTGCCTTCTGGCATACGCTTACGTCCGTCCTGAACCACCAGCATACCTTTTTTCCAGATACCTCCCAGATTGGCTGAGGTCACCTCAAGCCCGTCCGTTTCAGAGACCGCATCAATCTCGTGATTCAGATTGGCCAAGATTTTAAATTTCCCGCGCAGCTGATAAGGGGCGGCAGCATCGACCACAACATAACTGTCATCTCCCTGGCTGGAAATGACCAGATAATCACGTACTTGACCTTTATAAATGGCCAGTCCTTCAATGTCTGCCTTGACCTGTTCCCCAACAGTAATCACCGGTTGTAGCTGAATCTGTTTAGGGTCATCCAGCCTGGTGGTCCACACCGCTTTTGCTTCTTCACCGACATAGATCCGGTCATGTTCATCATCCACCACACAGCCTTCAGGCTGGCTAGATACTTTAAACCTAAGGACTTCCTCTACGCTCAGGCCGCTTGCCTTGCTTTGAATCTTATATTGCACAAAAGTGCCATTTTTATCGTTTGGAATGGCAAAGGTTTCACCTTGCCGGTTCTGGTACATACAGAATCCATAGATGTTATTGAGATCTGTTGGCAGTTCTCCTAAATCTTTGACCTGTCCGGTTTTTTGATGGATGCTGAACAGGTGAAGGCTGTTCTGATCGCGGTTGGTGGCGATGGCTAAATCGACTGTCTGTTGCCCCAGTTTGAAATTCGGTCGAATATCAACATTATTCAGACGGCCGACTTTTAAGTATTGCAGCTGTTTCCCGTTCAGGTCGTAGACCGCAAGGCCACCTTGTTTATCTGTACCCAGTACACGTGACAGACGTGGGTTAGCCTGATTGACCCAGATTGCGGGATCATCAGCCGCATCACCACGGCTTGGAACCAAATCGGTTTCGACATCTGCCGGGATGGCTAAGCCTGCTTTTTTAGGAGGCAGGGCTTGCGTGGTCCAGTCAATGTTCAATAGCTTGATCTGATCATCAACCAGTAATAGCTGTTTCTGGTCTTGGGTACCTTTCAGGCTGATACGTTCAGGCTCATCTACATTCTGTAGAGAGAGCGGAGGTAATTTGTGCCATGAAGTACCCTCAATGCGATAGCGGTACAGCATAGCTTTGGATTCATCCATTGCTGCCAGTGCATTGTCGATCAAGCTTAGTCCGCTAACATTGCCTAGAATTGATCCATGCGGATGATTCAAATCTACTGGATAGCGGATCAGATCTGCTTCAGGATCTGCCTCATAGGCCCAAATGCCCACATCTTCTTCATTGATATACAGTTTGTCTTGATAGTCATCTACCACACAAAAACCACTGTTGGGTGGCAGGCTCATGTTACGAATAAAACGAGGGCTAATCTGGTTTGAGCCTTCAGACTGAATCATCCATTGCTCCCCGATACCTTCTTCTCCCACCAGAAAGCTATATAAAGATTGATCAGGCGTGAGATACAGGCAGTTATCTTCGGTTTTAAAGCTACGGGCCGCCAGATAGACAGGCTTTGCCCAGGTTCCGGTGTTTAAATCAAAACGGAAAATGATCGGTTGCTGCTGTAGTAAATCAGTGGTCTGGATAATCAGCTGTTGGCCAATGCTGCGATAGTCAATTTTACTGAACGAGCCGGGAATATGCTGTACACGTTGGGCATTTGAATTCCACAGGCTTAGGCCTTGGGTTTTGCTGCTGGTGAGCACTTGAGCATTTAAACCATCAATCTCAATCCAATGTGCATCTTCGACGGTGATGGGTAACTTGAAAATTTGCTCCACCGGCAGCGCAGGCTGATCCAATGCTGAAAGAGTTTGTTCCAGATGAAGCGGGCTGCTGATGGTGTTCTTTTGGGTATGAGCAGAGGAGGTGCAGCCAGATAAAGCCACAAGCGCTGCACAGAAGGTGCTTAATTTAAAAAGCATTGTCATGATTTTTCTCTAAATAAAAAGTACCCAAAGCCAAAGTGGCTTTGGGTGAGCTAAAGGCTTAGAAATGTGTGAATTTCAGACCAACTTTATAGCTCGGGCCGTATTCTTCGTATTGCGCGTTATAATGACGATTGCCGTTATAGTTGTAATACACTTCATCGGTCAGGTTTTGTGCATTAAAGAACAGCTGGATATTTTTGTTAAAATTCACATGACCGCTCAAATCAACAAACACCTGATCATCGGTATATAAATCTTTTTCTGGCTCATCAATGCCAGAAATTTCATTCAGATAACGGGATTTATAGTTGGCGGCAAGACGCAGACCCACACGGTCGTTTTCCCAGCCGATCATGGCATTACCGACCACTTTAGATTGGTTTGGGAAATTAATGGTTCGGGTCATCAATTCACCATCGACCATACCATCAATATCGGCTTTGGCACGACTGAAGGTGCTGTTGAGACCAAAGATGAAGTTATGCCATTTTTGGCTATAGCCGAGTTCTACACCGTAAATTTTGGCGGATGAACCGTTTTTGAAAGTCATGGCTTCATCAAAATCGATCCAGTCACCAGTGCCTGCAACGTTAGCGTTATAAATAAAGTGATCAATATCTTTATAGAACGCATTCATGGAAATTACGCTGGCATCACCAAAGTATTTCTCTACGCCTAAATCAAAGTTGGAGGCTTCCAGCGCTTTAAGATTTGGATTACCAAACTCGGCTTCATCACCATCAATATAAATTCCCGGTCGGGATTGTTCAAAGTTTGGACGTACCACAGTATTGGTCCATGCGGCTCTTAAAATAGCATCACTACTTAATTGATATTTAAGATGCAGGCTCGGTAACCAGTGATCATAATCATTTTGGGTGGAAACAGAGCTGCTTTCACCGTCCAGAATCCGATAGCCTTGTGTTTCAAAATCGGTATCTTCATAGCGTAAACCCGCAATCACCCGTAACCGATCAAAATCAATGGTATTCATGACGTAAGCGGCATGAATATCTTCCGAAGTTTTATAATCGTTGATGACCGATTCTTCAGCATCTCGCCAGTCATTCAGGTTGAGCTGGGCCAGTTGGTTATGGATCGGGCCACTAGACAAGGTCGGGCCGAACTGTGCCAGTTCATAATGACCGTTTGAACCAAAATGGGCAGGGGATGTGTCTAAATCTTCAACTTTCCAGATTTCAGTATCATTGGTTTTGGTGCGCTGGCTGACTTTTGCCCCAAATTTGAAGATAGATGCATAATCGTTGAGCAGATAATCGCGGCTCAGATCGAATTTGGCATTTTTCTCTTTATCTTTGGCTGTGCTTTTTTCCCATTCTACTTCATCGAGTTCATATTGGCTTGGGTCATAGAAGCTGGCCGCGCCTTTCACGACAGGAATACGCGTGCTTGAATATTGCAGATCATCAAATTCACCGACAAATCCGGCACCGGCAATACCGCCCGGATTCTTTTCCGAGGCTTCGCTATAGCCGAGCTGAACTTCCAGCGTCCACTGATCAAAACGGTTTTTACCGCCTAGCACAAAGGATTTAATTTCCTGGGTTTCTTCACGTTCTTTCAGTTCACGAACTACTTCTGCACTGCCTGGTGTATTTATGGCGAGCGGATCGGAAAATTCAACACCTGCAGCCTGACGGGTTTCATTGTCCTGGAAGCGGCTATATAAGGTACGTAAATAGTATTCACTGTTCTTATTTGGTCGAAAATCGAAATTCAGGCCCGCGCCCAGACGTTCACGTTCAATATCATATTGACGCATTTCTGTTTCTTCGAGCAGGCCATCCTCCCATTTCCCTCCGGTTTCAACGTTATCTGAACCAAAGGTACGCTCTTGCCAGCTCAGGGCTGCAGCGACACCAAAATTATCGGTGCCGGAACCGAGACTGAATTTCTGGCTCACCGCACCTGATACTTTCGGGCTATATTCTTCACGTTTTTCATCATAACCGCCTTCAACTGCAGCCGTATAAAACAGGCCGTCATGATCAAACGCCGACAGACTTTCAACCTGAATGGTCCCGCCCAGTGAGTTTGCATCCATATCTGGAGTTAAGGTTTTAACCACGGTTAAAGACTGCACTAGTTCTGCAGGTAAGACATCCAGCGCTACACCACGGCGCGATGCTTCTGGTGCAGGAACCAGCGTGCCATTAATCGTAACCGCATTCAGATCGGTGCCCAAACCTCGCACTGTAACAAAACGGCCTTCACCCTGGTCACGTTCAGTTGACACTCCAGGAATCCGTTGTAAGGCTTCCGCTGCGTTATCATCAGGTAGTTTTGCAATGGCATCGGCATGCACCACGCTGGAAATCGAATCGGATTTGCGCTGTTCTTTTAATGCTTCATTGATACTTGCGGCCTGTCCAATTACACGGAGGTATTCGGTTGCGGTTTCGGCTGCCAGACTATGGCCAGTGGCCAACATACATAACACTAAAGTGCTGACCTTAAAGGTAAATGCTGCTGTTTTATTACTGCAATGAGTGCTCATTTATATTATCCCCAAAGAGCGCAATGGCTGTTTGTTGAGCACCTTAAATTTGGTCAATGACTAAATGATGACAATAATAAAAGCTGAAATGATATCCACCGATGTTTCAGTCCGGTTTGAGCTGATTTGATGGAAATATTGAGGCTCATGAAGCGCAGAAACGCGTATAAGCACCTGTTAGCAGTGGCATTAAAAGCGAAGCGACAGACTTTTTAAAATTTATCCTGAGCTGATTTGAAAATCGGGCAAAAGCGGCTTGCAATTAAATTGTCATAAAATACTGATTAGCTTATGAAAACAATAATTATGTTCGGGCTATGCTAAAACCATTCTTCTACTATCCACGGCACTTTTTACTGGTGATGATCATGGCCATCGCCTGTCTGGCTTTTTTTATGCTGTCCGGAAATTTTAAAGCACACAGTGAAATTCAGGTGATTGATGTGATTGGGGAGGGGCTGGCCTGTTTACTGACTTTATTATGGATTTATCTCATTCTGAAAAGCCGTCCAAGAGGCTATGTGACCCGATATTTTTATTGGGGACTGACCTTTGTCTTTCTGGCTTTATGGATGGATGTGCTGGATGAATTTATTGCCATCCCCAAAACATTGGTTTGGGATGATTTACTGGAATCCTTTACTACCCCTATCGGTTTTATTGTGCTGACCATTGCTATGGTGAACTGGCATAAAGAGCAGCTGGTCTTGTCCAGAAAATTGCAAACCAAAGAGCATGTATTTCGGGATCACCGTTTATTTGATGCGATTACACCGCTGGCAGATGCCCAATACTTTAAACAGCAATTACAGCATGAAATTAACCAGCGCCATCATTCGGCAAAAAATATCCATCTGATGATGATCAATATTAAAGATTTAAGCGCCATCAATAGAGAGTTTGGTTTTGATACGGGCAATCAGGTCTTGTCGGTCATTGCACAAACCATCAGTCTGAATATCCGACCGTGTGATCTGGTCTGCCGTTTGGCCGGTGACAAATTTATTTTGATGCTGCTGGATCTGGCTGATGCACAGGTTGAGATCATGGCCAGAGAACTGCAGAAATGTATTCAGTCACAAATTTTTTATACACATCAGGATTTTCAGAAATTTAACATCGACTGCCGCTATACCATCAGTGAAGTTCAACAAGACAGCCCAGCTACGGAAATCCAGAAATTATATAAACAGATGAAACATCAGCAGATTATCAAGTTAAGAACAAGGATGTCGGTATGAGCTATCAGAATGATCAGTTGATTCTGCCGACTTATCTGGCACCTGCATTATTGATTGATTTAGCTGAGATGTACGGTGTAAATCCTAACCGTATTTTAAAAGGAACACCGGTGTTTATTGAGGGGCTGATCTCGGTGAATCAGTGTGTTAGTGTCGAACAGCTGATACACATGATCAGGAATTTGCATGAGAGTATTGTGCATCCTGAAGTGCAATTTTTATTTGGTCAGCGTTATATTGAAACTTTAACGCATCCGGCCTTAAATGCCATTGCGTATAGCCAGAATATTAAAGAAGCGATACAGCGCTATGTCGAGTTTCATATATATTTAAGCCCTTGGCTGACGCCGGTGGCTTACTATTCTGATCATAAAATTATTCTGTTCTGGCTAAATAGCCAGGAGCGTCATGCCACCTCTCTGGTTATTAGTGCCATGACGGCTGTCCGGACAATTTTGCTCAATAGTACCCAAGAAGAGCTGAAGATGAACTATCACTTTGTCGGTGCAGAGCCGGAATTTATTGAGCAGTTCTGGGAACATCTGGGAGAGAATATTCAATTTAATAGTCTGGTGAATGCCATACAGATTGATATTCAGGAGTGCACACAAAAACAGAATTATCAAACCAGTGCGATGCGCCAAGCCTACTATCATCAGGCGAAAGTGCTGCAACAACAGTCCGGTCTGGAGCAGAGCTTTCTGCAAGAGGTACATCATTTTTTGATTCGTAACATTCATCAGGCACCGAATCTGGAAGAATGTGCAGAATATTTTCAAATCAGTATTGCGAGTTTTAAGCGAAGATTGAATAAACATAATACCAGTTATCAGCAAATGCTGGATCAGGCCCGTTTGTTTACGTCTATACAATTAAAGACCTTATTTGCCTATAACGATGAGCTGGTCGCCGACTATTTAAATATTAATGATATTCATAATTTTAGAAGGGCATTTAAGCGCTGGAGTAATGTGGTTGTATCCTGATTTAGAGGATTTTATAGAGAGCTGGGACAGGTTTCGGCTTTGAGTTGAGGCCTTGATTGATGTCTCGGATTTCCAAGTGAGTTGCAATTTAATTTCCGTTATTTGTAAGCGTCCGCTGAGCCCCACTTTTTCTAACTCATTAATACCGCGATAGTGTCCACTAAATTTTAAGTGGACACCTATTTATGGATTTAAAGATAGTTATAGACAGCACACCAACGCTAAAAAAGCCCCGTCGAACCTTCACTGCTGAATTTAAACATCAACTTATTCAGCAATGCCAGCAGCCAGATACATCGGTGGCTAAGGTCGCAATGCAACATCAGATCAATGCCAATCTGTTGCATAAATGGATTCGTCAGTCCAGATCAATGGTTCCATCATTAACAATCTCATCCATTCCACAGATCGACTTCCTTCCCGTCATTCTTCACCCGACGCCAGTCAAACAAGAAGCACCTCCGCCACCTGTGCCAGAGAGGAAAGCTACCGCTCATATCAGGATTCCATTACATGATGAACAATGTTCCGTAAAGGATCAGATGATCGAAATCGAATGACCGGTGGAGTCTGCAACTGAATTACTGCTTTTACTTCAGGGCTTGATCAAATGATCCGTATCGATGAAATCTGGTTGTCTACCCAGCCCATGGACATGCGTGCGGGTATGGATACGACCCCATACAGGCAGCTTAGAAAATTCCGCTCTGCTGGCTGGAAATACCTGTCTAGTTCACTGCCATATAGGCAGCTTAGAAAATTCGCCAAAGCAATCAGCGCCTCTTCACCACGTTCACTGCCATGTAGGCAGCTTAAAAACACCCAAAATAAAACCGGAGCATCGCCCCGGTTTTATTCTTCATCTATTTATTCTTCTAACAGGCTTCTTAACATCCAGGCAGTTTTTTCATGGACTTCCAATCGTTGGGTCAGTACATCCGCAGTTGGCTGGTCATTGGCTTCTTCCACCACATCAAAAATACTGCGTGCGGTACGGGCAACTGTTTCATGGGCACGAACCAATAACTCCACCATTTCATTGGCTTTTGGTACACCTTCGACTTCTTCAATCGACGCCAGTTTTACAAATTCTTTATAGGTTCCCGGCGCCGGAAAACCCAGCGCACGAATCCGCTCGGCAATAACATCCAGTGCATTCCATTGCTCGGTATATTGCGTCATAAACATGGTGTGCAGGCTGTTAAACTGTGGCCCGGTCACGTTCCAGTGGAAATTATGGGTCATTAAATATAGGGTATAACTGTCGGCCAGAAGTCGGGAAAGCCCTTCGACAATTTTGGCCCGGTTATCTTCAGAAATACCAATATCAATATGCATCGATGCTTTTTTCATTTTCGCCATGAGTCGCTCCCAAAGCTTGTCGTTATAAGGAATCAGATGATCAACATACATGAATGTAGCACAGTTGCTGCTGCAAAAAGATTGCAGATGGTAGTAATACTGTATAAGCATCATCACCAGAAATCAGAGGAATTTTGAAGATGCTGAGAACGCGCAGATCAGGAGATAGAAAAGTCAATTTGAACAGGGAAGATGAGATAGGATGGATGATCTGCCAGAAATAAATGAAGAATGAGACCGGCTCATTCTTCATTAGGGATGGAGCACTTAGTTCAGTTTTTCATGCTGGATACTGTCACGATAATAGCGACAGCCTTTATACAGCAGGAATACGCCAATCACACCGGCTACTGCATTGACAATTGAAATTGAGTTGCCAACCATCAGTGTGTTTTCAAAATAGTTATCGGTAATTAAAGCCACAGCCGTAGTACCCACACCCAGGGCAATCAGGTTGGAGATTAGCAGGAATTTTGCAGAAACCTGAGCACGTAGCTGGTTGGGAGTCAGCATTTGTGTCGCGGCAGCCGAGGCTGGAATCGGGAAGGTCGAGAAGAACATGGCCACAAAAATCAGCGCAAACGATAAGTACAGATTATCTACCTGGGTAAACAGCATACTTGGAATAATCAGCGCTGCACAGCCCAAAGCACCGGCACGAATAGCCGCATCGCTATAGCCACGTTTGGAGAAAAAGTCGATGAGCCAGCCGCAGAACAGCGCACCCGCCGTATTCGCCACCAGAATAATACAGCCCAAGACATAACCGGTCTGACTGGCATCGAGACCAAAATGACGCATGTAATAGGCCGGTGCCCAGCCTAATAACGAATACAGCATCATGGTGTAGAAAGAGAAGCCAATAAAATGACAGAAGAAAGTTTTCTTGTGCAATTTAATAAAAGCCACCGAGTTCTTAAATGAGGCTTTAACCACTTCACCATCCTGACCGACTTTTACACCTTTACGGCTGGGTTCACGTACGGTCAGAATCATCACCAGGGCCAATAATACACCCGGTAAACCGACAATAAAGAAAGTCAGTTGCCAGGTTTTTAATTCACCAATTATTGGCAATACCACAAAATCGACTTCTTTTAATAAGCCAATCACGTAGCCGCCAATCAGGAAGGCCAGACCAGAACCAATAAAGGCACCAATCGCATAAACACCTAAAGCACGGCCAAGTTTTTCTTTCGGGAACAGGTCAGCCACAATCGAGTAGAAGGCAGGTGACAGGGCCGCTTCACCGGCGCCGACACTTAAACGTGCTAAAAACATCTGGATGAAGTTTTTACTTAAACCACAAGCCGCTGTGGCCAGACTCCAGAAGGCAATGCCGATAGAAATAATTTTAATCCGTGATTTTTTATCGGCCAGTGCGGCAATGGGCACACCCATAAAGGCATAGAACAGCGAGAAGGCCAGGCCTTGCAATAAGCTGAACTGGGTATCACTGAGCATTAAATCGGCCTTAATTGGCTCAATCATTAAGGACAGAATCTGGCGGTCTACAAAAGACAGGATATAGGCCACCATACAGATAATCACCACATACCACTGATAGGTACTGCTGCTGTCCTGCGAACTAGGCGTGGCCGGCAGGTCAATGGGATGAGCCGCTTCAAACTGTTTGCTTTCGGGTTGAATATTCCTTTCAACCGCATCTATCTCTAGAGTTTTATCATTCATTGTGCAACTTCCTGTGCTGAACGTATAAGATAATATGATACGTTTTAAACCTTGTTATTTTTGTTTTGTATCGTCTATCTTCAATTTATTCCTTTCTGCACAGCGGGTCAATCTGTTCTGAATAAAAAGATACATATTTTTAAGTATAAATAAAAAAAGGAATCATAAAGATTCCTTTTCTTGGTTCAATATAGTTCGGCTTAAGCTTCGCCACGTTCTACCAGTGTCAGAATATCGTAGGTGGCGACCAGTTCATTACGCTGGTTTTTCACTTTAATATCCCACACCACCACGCCGTGTGGCTTCTGGCTTGGGTCGCGTTGCTGTTTCGGGGTTTTCTGCTTGCAGGTCAGCTCGACCTGAATGGTATCACCAATTTTCACCGGCTCGACAAAGCGCAGGTTGTCCATGCCGTAGTTGGCAATCACCGGGCCAGGCGCAGCATCAACAAACAGACCGGCTGCGGCCGACACCACAAAGTAGCCGTGTGCGACACGCTCTTCAAACAGCGATTCTGCCGCGGCAATTTTGTCCATATGTGCATAGAAATAATCACCGCTTAAGCAGGCGAAGTTCACCAGATCGGCCTCGGTTACGGTACGGCGTGCGGTGAGCAGACGTTCACCAACACGTAATTCATCAAACGATTTTTTAAATGGATGAACCCGATCTTCAAACACCTGAGCACCGGCGGTCCAGCTATGCCCAATCTGGGTCATGGCATTCGGTGAACCTTGAATTGCGGTGCGTTGCATATAATGTTTTACCGCGCGCAAGCCGCCCAGTTCCTCACCTCCACCAGCACGACCCGGACCACCATGCACCAGATGCGGCAATGGCGAACCATGACCGGTACTTTCTTTGGCGCTTTCCTCATCCAGCACATGCACACGGCCATGCCACGGGGCAATCTTGGCAATCAGCTGTTCAATATTCTGCTCGCAATCACGTACCACCGAGGCCACCAGACTACCTTCACCGCGTGCCACCAGACCGGCCAGTTGTGCCAGATTATCATAGGCCATCAGCGTTACCACCGGACCAAAGGCTTCAATCTGATGCAGGCTGCTGGCCTGTTCAGGCTGTTCACAGACCAGTACAGTTGGTGGATAGAATGCGCCGAGTTCAGGTTGATCAGCCTGAATACTAAAGTCCTGACGTAAATGGCTACCAAAGACAATTTGGGCTTCCTGGCTTAACTGTTCCACCTTGGCCGCCACGTCCTGTTTCTGTTTGAGGCTGGCCAGTGCGCCCATAGTGACCTGATCCAGCTCCGGATTACCGACCACCACTTTTTGCAGCTTGGCAATCAAACGTTCTTGTACGGTCGCTAAGAGTTCACGTGGCACAAAAGCACGACGAATTGCAGTACATTTCTGGCCTGCTTTGCTGGTCATTTCGCGGAAGACTTCACGCACAAACAGGTCAATTGCCGTTTCGCTGGCCTGTTCCGTCAGAATGGCGCTGTTGACGGAATCGGCTTCCATGCTAAAGGGAATCGAGTACTGATTCAGGTGCGGATGTGCACGTAATTTCTGGCCGGTTGCCGCAGAACCGGTGAAAGTCACGGTATCTTGTGGAGTCAGCTGCTCAAACAGGTCATAAGTCTGGCCGCAAATCAGCTGTAATGCACCTTCCGGTAAATACCCGCTGGCATGAATAGCTTTAACCACGGCATGGGTCAGCTCGGCACCTTCGGTCGCCGGTTTAACAATACATGGTACACCGGCCAACAAGGTTGGCGCGATTTTTTCCAGCATGCCCCAGATCGGGAAGTTAAAGGCATTAATATGCACCGCCACGCCTGCTTTCGGGCTTAAGACGTGTTTGGCGCCAAAAGAGCCATGCTTGGACAGTGGAATCCAGCTGTCTTCCACCCAGGCGGTTTCATCACTCAGTTCGCGGCGCACCAGACTGGAGTAGGCAAACAGGGTACCAATACCACCTTCGACATCAATCCAGGCATCTTTACGGGTACAGCCGGTGGCTTTGGCCAGTTCATAAAAGTCTTCTTTACGTTCCAGCAGATATTGCGCCACCTGTTTTAGCGCATTGGCACGCTGATGAAAAGTCCAGGCAGCAATCGCCGCGCCATGCTGTTTGGCATAGTCGACCACCGCACGGGTGTCGAGGCCAAAGCTACTGACCTGATAAATGGTTTCACCGGTAATGGCATGCTGTACCGGACGGAAATCCTGACTGGCGACAAATTCCTGACCGCATACCAGTGAGCTTAAGGTCTTCAGTGCCGGGCGAACGCTTGAATAATCAGTCGCTTGTGATTCCGTCTGCGCTGTCTGGGTGTCTAACTCAAGCATGATATAACTCCTTTTATGATACGTTTTTGAGTAATATTTTAGTTTTGATGTTTCATAATTTCTGACTTTAACGCGATTTTGTCAATCATATTTCTGCTCAAATTTTGCAATAAAAAATTTTTTAAAAAATAAAAATATTAAAAAACAATAAATTGAGTTAATTTTGTGAATTATTTTATTTGATACTTAAAAATTAATATTGATTTTTAAAATGTATCGTTTTAATTTTAATACCAGAACACTTGGGATAAGTGAGGATAAAATGACAAATCAACTTCACAGCTTTGAGCAGGCAATTGAAAAGGACATTTCAATTGAACCTAAAAACTGGATGCCAGAGGCTTACCGTAAAACCCTGATTCGCCAGATTGGCCAGCATGCACATTCCGAAGTGGTCGGCATGTTGCCAGAAGGCAACTGGATTACCCGTGCACCTAGCCTAAAACGTAAGGCCGTATTGCTGGCCAAAGTGCAGGATGAAGCCGGTCATGCGCTGTATCTGTACAGCGCGGCAGAAACTCTGGGCGCCGATCGTGACGACATGATGGACAAGCTGATTGCCGGTCGCATGAAATATTCATCCATCTTTAACTATCCAACCCTGAGCTGGGCCGATGTAGCCGCGATTGGCTGGCTGGTCGATGGCGCAGCGATTGTGAATCAGGTCGCGCTTTGCCGTACCTCTTATGGTCCGTATGCCCGTGCCATGGTGCGCATCTGTAAAGAAGAAAGTTTCCATCAGCGTCAGGGCTTTGAAGCCATGATGCAACTGGCCAACGGTACGTCAGAACAAAAACAGATGGCGCAAGATGCGGTTAACCGTTTCTGGTGGCCGGCGCTGATGATGTTTGGTCCAAGCGATGACAACTCGCCGAACAGCGCGCAAAGTATGGCCTGGAAAATCAAACGTTTCAGTAATGATGAACTGCGTCAGAAGTTTGTCGATAACACCGTACCACAAGTGTTGCAGCTTGGCCTGAGCGTGCCAGATCCAGATTTACGTTTTAATCAAGACACTGGCCATTACGAGTTTGGTGAAATTAACTGGACCGAATTCTTTGATGTGATTGCCGGCAAAGGCCCATGTAACCACGAACGCATTGAAGCACGTCGTAAAGCCTGGGAAGGCGGCAAATGGGTGCGTGATACCGCAGCCGTTTATGCCCAGAAACAACAGACCCAGCAACAACAACAGAAAGTTGCTTAAACAGCTCACATACGGAAATGAAGAAGGAATACGCTCATGGACAATAAAAATCACTGGTCTTTATATGAAGTGTTTGTACGCAGCAAACAGGGTTTAAGCCATCGTCATGTTGGCAGCCTGCGTGCATCTGATGATGAAGTGGCACTGCAAAATGCACGTGATGTTTATACCCGCCGCAATGAAGGGGTGAGCATCTGGGTGGTGAAATCGGAACTGATTACTTCATCTCAACCAGATGAAAAACCGGAATTTTTTGATCCTTCACTGGACAAAGTCTATCGTCACCCGACGTTTTACAATATTCCAGATGGCATTGAGCACATGTAAGGAGCAGTACAATGAATCAAACTGTATTAGCACAATTTCTCCTGCATGTGGGCGATAGCCAGCTGATTTTATCGCACCGTCTGGCCGAGTGGTGTGGCCATGCGCCGGAACTGGAGCTGGACATTGCACTGGCCAATATCGGTCTGGACCTGCTCGGTCAAGCACGTACCGCTTTAAGTCTGGCTGGTGAGATCGAAGGTTTGGGCCGTGATGAAGACAAACTGGCTTATTTCCGCACCGAACGTGAATACCGCAACCTGTTGTTATGTGAACAGCCGAATGGTGACTTTGCCCAGACCATGGTACGCCAATGGTTGATGGATCTGTACCACCTGGAGCTGTTTAGCGCTTTAAGCCAGAGCCAGCAGGCCGATGTCGCTGCTTTTGCGGTGAAATCTTTAAAAGAAGTCAAATATCATCTGCGTTTTTCTACCACCTGGATGGAGCGCTTAAGTCTGGGCACTGCCGAAGCGCATGAGAAAACCCAGCAGGGTTTGAACCAGTTATGGCGTTTTACTGCAGAGCTGTTTGAACAGACCGCAGATGAGCAGCAGCTGGTCGCACAGGGCATTTTACCAGACTTTGCACCTTTAAAAGCCGCCTGGACGGCACAGGTACAGACCGAACTGCAACGTTTTGGCCTGAGCCTGCCAGACACGGGTGCGTATCGTAGCGGTGCCAAACAGGGCCTGCATACCGAACACCTGGGCTTTATTCTGGCCGAACTGCAATATATGCAGCGTTCCTATCCAAATATGGCCTGGTAATTCAGCTTGATCACAGGGAGTGAGTCGAATGAATTTAATTAGACATTGTCTAGATGAATGCTGGGATGCGCTGGCGCAGGTGTCTGATCCGGAAATTCCAGTGCTGTCGGTGCTGGATCTGGGCATGATTCGCGGCGTTGAACTCAACGCGCAAGATGAAATTCTGGTGCGACTGACCCCGACCTATAGCGGATGTCCGGCCACCGATCTGCTTAAAGATGAAATTACCGCGGCGTTTCAAAGTAAAGGTCTAACCCCGGTTCAGGTGGTGGTGGATTTATCGGAAGCCTGGACCACCGACTGGATGAGCGAAAGCGGCAAGCAGAAGCTGCAGCAGTACGGCATTGCACCGCCACAAGGCCAGTCACATCAATGTGGTACGCATGTGGCGCTCAGTGATGGCATTCGCTGTCCACACTGTCATAGCCAGCAGACCAAATTATTAAGCGAATTCAGTTCCACAGCCTGCAAAGCCTTATACAAGTGTCAGGACTGTCTTGAACCGTTTGACTATTTCAAATGTATATAAGCATGACAAGCATCGTCGGCATGCAAGAGGGATTTTCACATGAGCCAATTTATACCTTTAACCATTAAATCAATTCAGCCACAAACCGAACAGGCCATCTGTATTGCCTTTGATCTGGCACCTGAACAGGCCGATTTATTCCAGTATCAGCCAGGCCAGCATCTTACCATCCGTCATTTGACCGAGCAGGGTGAAATCCGTCGTTGTTATTCAATTTGCAGTGATCGTGCTGAAGACATGAGCATTGCCATCAAGAAAATTGATCAGGGCCAGTTTTCGACTTGGGCCAATGAACATCTTAAAGCCGGTGATGTACTGGAAGTGATGCCACCACAAGGCGTATTTTTTCAAAAAGCAGCCAAAACTGGCGGCCAGAATTATCTCGGCTTTGCTGCCGGCAGCGGCATTACCCCAATTTTGTCGATTGTAAAATCGGTGCTGAATCATCAGCCGGGTGCGCATTTTACCTTGGTTTATGGTAACCGTTCCTGGAAACAGACCATGTTCTCGGAACAGATCATGGATTTAAAAGACCGTTATAAAGAGCGTCTACAACTGGTCAATGTTTTCTCGCGTGAACTGAATGACAGCCAGTTACTCAATGGCCGGATTGATGCGGAAAAACTGCAACAGCTGTTTCAGGCGGGTTTAATTCATTCCCAGTTCGATCACTGCTTTGCCTGTGGTCCGGAAGAGATGATGAATGCGGTGGAAACAGTGTTACCAGAACTGGGCATCGAGCGCAGCAAAATTCACACCGAGCGTTTTAATACCGGTACTGTGCCGAAAGCCAGCGCTGCGCAAATTGAAAGCCGTAGCGAAGAGAAGGTCAATATTATTCTCGATGGCCGTGAACTGATTGTCGACGTTTCCAAACAGGATGACAGCATTCTCGATGCCGCCTTGCGTGCCGGTGCTGACTTGCCTTATGCCTGTAAAGGCGGGGTCTGTGCGACCTGTAAATGCAAGGTGCTGGAAGGTGAGGTCGAAATGGCCATTAACTACAGCCTGGAAGAAGATGAAGTGGCCAAAGGCTATGTGCTGAGCTGTCAGGCACGTCCGACCAGTGCCAATGTGCGCTTGAGTTTTGACGAATAAGCAGCGGACAGGGAGTCACAAGCCATGGATTATTTAAAAAGCAGTCTGGCTGCGCCGGGTGTGGTGTTAATTGAACTGAACCGCCCGGAAAAGCGTAATGCCTTGAACAATGCCACCTTAAAAGAACTGGCTGATCATCTGCAGCAGCTGGATGCAGATTCCAGTGTAAAAGCCGTGGTGATTACCGGCAATCCGCAATGTTTTGCTGCCGGCGCAGATTTAAATGAACTGGCGCAACTGGATGTGGTGAGCATCCAGCAGGATCAGCGTCCATTGCTGTGGAAAGGCATTGATGAGTTTTCCAAGCCACTGATTATGGCGGTCAATGGTTATGCACTGGGGGCAGGTTTTGAACTGGCCCTGCATGGCGACATGATCATCACCGGTGAAAATGCCCAGTTTGCACTCCCTGAAATTGGTTTGGGCATGTTACCAGGCGCCGGTGGGACCCAGCGTTTGGCGCGTCTGGTTGGGCAGCAACTGGCGATGCGCTGGGCCATGACCGGAGAGATGGTCTCCGCCACGACCGCCTTGCAACACGGCATTAGCAGTCAGGTCTGTCCAAGCGGCCTTACGGTGCAATATGCACTGGAACTGGCAACAAAAATTGCAGCGCAGGCGCCACTGGCTATCCGTGCCATCAAACAGTCCTTAAAGTCGATTCATGAAGTGACCTTGAGCCAGGGCCTCAAATTAGAACGTCAACATTTTGTCTGGCTGGCCGCGACCCAAGACCGTCAGGAAGGCATTCAGGCATTTTTAGAAAAAAGAAAACCGGAATTTAGAGGTGTGTAATGGATTACCAAACAATTATTGTCGAAGAAAAAAATGCAGTGGGCTATTTGACCTTTAACCGTCCGAAGCAGCTCAACAGTTTTAATGAAACCATGCATCAGGAAGTGTCCAAGGTTATGAAGGCCTGGGCCAAAGACAGCAAGATTCGCGCGGTGGTCATTTCTGCCGAAGGTCGTGGTTTCTGTGCCGGACAGGATTTGAATGACCGCGTGGTCGATCCGAATGCCGATGCACCAGATTTAGGCCTGTCAATTGAAAAATATTACAACCCTTTAATCAAGCTGATTACCGATATGCCCAAACCGGTGCTGTGCGCAGTCAATGGGGTTGCGGCCGGTGCTGGTGCCAATATTGCTTTGGCCTGTGACATTGTACTGGCGGCAAAATCGGCGTCTTTTATTCAGGCTTTCTGCCGTTTAGGTCTGGTTCCGGATTCTGGCGGCACCTGGTTCCTGCCGCGTCTGGTTGGCCGTGCCCAAGCCATGGGGCTGGCCATGCTGGGTGATAAAGTCAGCGCAGAACAGGCGCTGCAACTGGGCATGATCTGGCAGGTGGTAGAAGATGATCAGCTGAAAGCCGAAGCCGAGAAAATGGCCGAGCATTTAGCCAAACAGCCGACCTATGGCCTGTCCTTAATTAAAAAAGCCATTCATGCTGCAGCCGACAATAATCTGGATGAACAGCTCATTCTGGAACGTGACCTGCAGCGTCTGGCCGGCCGTTCAAGTGATTATAAAGAAGGCGTCCAAGCCTTTATGCAAAAACGCACACCGCAATATACAGGATGCTAATCATGGAACAACTTTGTTTACAGCAGGCCCGTGTCGCGGTGATTGGCGCCGGCACCATGGGCATTGGTATTGCACAATTGGCGGCGATGCATGGCCATCCAACCCAGCTGTTTGATGTGGATGTGCAAAAATCTGAGGCTGCTTTGGCACAATTGAAAACACAGCTGGAAAAACGTGTTACGGCCGGGAAAATGACAGCGCAGCTGTTACAGCAAACGCTGGCCAATTTAACGATTGCCAGCGATCTTCAGGCACTGGCTGATGCACAACTGGTGGTTGAAGCCATTGTGGAAAAGAAAGAGGTCAAACAAGCGCTGTTTCAGCAACTGGCGGCACTGTGTCCAGAAGAAACGATTTTTGCATCTAACACCTCATCCATTTCCATTACCGCCATTGCCGCGGCAATTCCACAGCCTGAGCGTGTGGTCGGACTGCACTTTTTTAATCCGGCACCGGTAATGAAACTGGTAGAAATTATTCGTGGCCTGAAAACCTCAGCAGAGATTGCACAGGCATTGTTCAGCCTGATGCAAAGTTGGAATAAAGTGCCAGTGACGGCCAAATCAACTCCGGGTTTCATTGTCAACCGGGTGGCGCGTCCTTATTATGCCGAAGCTTTTCGTGCCTTACAGGAAAATGTCACCACGCCTGAACAATTGGATTTTATCATGCGTGAATGTGGCCGCTTTGCCATGGGGCCATGTGAACTGACCGACTTAATCGGGCAGGATGTCAATTTTTCCGTGACCCAAAGCGTGTATCAGGAATTCTTTTATGAGCCGCGCTATCGTCCGTCTTTAATCCAGAAAGAACTGGTGGATGCCGGCTGTTTCGGCCGTAAAAGCGGGCAGGGTTTTTATGATTATCGTCAGGCTGAACGTTCACCGGCCTATCGTTTGCCGGCCATGCCGAGCGTTGCACCGGGTGAACTTGAGATTGAGGTCAATGGGAGCTGGTCACATTCTAGCGGCTTGATCTCGCGGATTCAGGCTGCCTCACAGCTGAAGGTGCAGCGTCAGCCGCAGGCAGATGAAGCGATTGTGCTGGGTGATGTACGCCTGCGTTTAAGCCGCGGTGAGTCGGTCGAGCTGGACTATAGCAAGGACAAAGTGGTGCTGATGGACTGGCATGCTGACTGGAATGTGGCACAGGCGTTACCAATCGTGGCATCACCGGCCTGTAATGCAGCCGATATCGCCAAAGTCGAGCAGTTTTTTGCTGCGATTGATCTGATACCAATCTGGACTAAAGATCATGCAGGTCTATATGTGCTGCGTACCATTTCCATGCTGGTCAATGAAGCCAGTGAAGCAGTACTGCATGCTATAGCAACCGAACAAGATATTGATTCAGCAATGAAATATGGTGTGAATTATCCGCAAGGTCCATTCCAGTGGGCAGAAAAAATTGGATATAACACTATTTTACAAATTTTGGAAAATATGTATCGTATTTATGCTGAAGAGCGCTACCGTTGTAGTATATATTTAAGCAAGAAGGCTGCACAGGAACGTACGCAGTCAGAGCAAGAATTAGAATTTCGCCAAGCAGGCTAAGGAAACCACAGGACATGGAACAGGTATTTATTTGCGATGGAATTCGCACCCCAATTGGCCGTTATGCCGGTGCGCTCAGCAGCATCCGTGCAGATGACCTGGCTGCCTTGCCAATACAGTATTTAAAAGCCCAGCATCCTGAACTGCCTTGGCAGGAACTGGATGAGGTGATTTTAGGCTGTGCCAATCAGGCTGGTGAAGATAACCGTAATGTGGCGCGTATGGCTGCCTTGCTGGCCGGCATGCCGGACAATGTCGCGGGCATTACCCTAAACCGTCTTTGTGCTTCAGGTTTAGATGCGGTTGCCACAGGCGCGCGTATGATCAAGGCTGGTGAAGCGCGGTTTGTACTGGCCGGTGGGGTCGAGTCCATGAGCCGTGCGCCTTTTGTCCAGTCCAAACCGGAAACCGCTTTTAGCCGTACCCCGGAAATTTTTGACACCACCATCGGCTGGCGCTTTATTAACCCGAAATTTAAAGCGCAGTTTGGTGTCGACAGCATGCCGGAAACCGCCGAGAACGTTGCAGAAAAATACCAGATTCATCGTGCCGATCAGGACCTGTTTGCCTATCGTAGCCAGCAGAAAACTGCAGTGGCCCAGCAAAACGGAATTCTGGCCGAAGAAATTATGCCGGTTGAAATTAAAGACCGTAAGAAAAACAGCATCATCTTCCAGACCGATGAGCATCCACGTGCTGACACCACGCTGGAGGCTTTAGGCAGCTTGAAAACCCCGTTTCGTAAAGAAGGTGGTTCAGTCACTGCTGGTAATGCTTCCGGGGTAAATGATGGCGCTGCCTGTGTCATGCTGGCCAATCAGGCTTTTGTCGATCAGCATCAGCTCAAGCCTTTGGCAAAAGTGGTGGCTTCGGCCAGTGCCGGTGTTGAAGCTAAATATATGGGCATTGGGCCGGTGCCGGCGGTACGTAAAGTACTGGCGCTGACCGGGCTAACCCTGGACCAGATGGATATCATTGAGTTGAACGAGGCCTTCGCCGCACAGGCACTGGCGGTGACCCGTGAACTGGGCTTGCAGGAGGATGATGCCCGGGTCAATCCAAATGGCGGCGCGATTGCCTTGGGACATCCACTCGGGATGAGTGGAACGCGTCTGGTGATTACCGCCATGAAAGAATTAAAACGTCGTCAAGGGAAATATGCACTGTGCACCATGTGTGTCGGTGTGGGCCAGGGCGTGGCCATGATTATCGAAAATGTGGATGAGGACACATCCAAGTAAAAAATACAGCACTCAATCAGGATGATTGAAAAGGAGTAATAAGATGAATAACAATGCAATGGAAAAAATCGAAACTGTTTCAATCGATGAGTTACGTAGCATCCAGCTGCAACGCATGAAAAAAACGCTGCAGCATGCCTACCAGAACAGCCCGGTGTATCAAAAGAAGTTTGATGAAGCAGGGGTCCATCCTGATGATTTCAACACTTTGGAAGATCTGGCCAAATTCCCGTTTACCACCAAACAAGATTTACGTGACAACTATCCGTTTGGCATGTTTGCCGTGCCACAGGAACAGATTGTGCGCGTGCATGCCTCATCAGGTACCACCGGCCAGCCGACCGTAGTCGGGTATACCCAGCAGGATATTCAGACCTGGTCAGATGTGGTGGCGCGTTCCTTACGTGCAGCCGGTTTAAGCGCCAAAGATACCATTCAGGTGTCCTATGGTTATGGTCTGTTTACTGGCGGTTTGGGTGCGCATTATGGCGTAGAGCGCTTAGGTGCCACGGTTATTCCAATGTCGGGCGGCCAAACCGAGCGTCAGGCGCAGCTGATTCATGACTTTAAGCCTACCGCTTTAATGGTTACGCCATCTTACTGCCTGAATATTATTGAAGCGCTGGAAAAGAAATTTGGCACAGCCAAAGACTGTTCTATCCGTACCGGTATTTTTGGTGCCGAGCCGTGGACCAATGAAATGCGCAAGGAAATTGAAGAGCGCTTGGGCATTGATGCGCTGGATATTTACGGCCTGTCTGAAGTAATGGGGCCGGGTGTAGCAATGGAATGTCTGGAAAGCAAAGACGGCCCAACCATCTGGGAAGATCATTTCTATCCGGAAATTATTAATCCGGAAACCGGTGAAGTCCTGCCAGATGGTGAACTGGGCGAGCTGGTCTTTACCACCATCACCAAAGAAGGCATGCCAGTGATCCGTTACCGTACCCGTGACCTGACCCGTCTGTTACCCGGTACGGCACGCACCATGCGTCGTATGGACAAAATCGTTGGACGCAGCGATGATATGATGATTATCCGCGGTGTGAACGTGTTTCCGTCACAAATTGAAGAGCAGATTCTGCATATTCCGCAGCTGATTCCGAATTATCAGATTCATATTTGTAAACAGGGACACCTCGACACATTGCATATTCAGGCAGAAATGCGTAAAGATACCAATGATGTTATGGCGCACCAGTTGGCCGGGCAGTTAAAAGCCCAGATTAAAACCATGGTGGGCATTAGCGTGACGGTGGATGTGTTGCCGGAAGGCAGCCTGCCACGCTCAGAAGGTAAGGCGCAGCGGGTATTTGATATCCGAAAGTCTGCATAGGTTCAGTGGGCGATTGACTGCGGTCAATTGCCCTCACAAACAGGGTGTGAATACATCGCAATGAATCCAAAATTAAAACAAAGTATTGATGATTTTATTCAGCATGAAGCCTTAAGTGGCACATCGCTGATTATGACCGTATTTGGTGACTGTATTTTTCATCGCGGTGGGATTATCAGTCTGGCTAGCCTGATCCAGCTGATGGATGTGTTTGGCCTGAACGAACGTTCGGTGCGTACCGCTGTGTTTCGTCTGGTACAAAACGGCTGGCTGGTGTCGGAAAAAATTGGCCGCACCAGTTATTACCGTATTACCGAAAACAGCCGCCAGCGTTTTATTATGGCGGACCAGAAAATTTACAGCTTCCAGCACAAGGAATGGGATCAGAAATGGGATCTGGTACTGCTCAGTTCGGTCGAGCTGGAAAATAAAGCCATTTTAAAGAAAGAACTGGAATGGCTCGGTTTTGCCAATATTGCCACCAACGTGATGGCTTATCCGGGTTGTGATCATCTGAAACTGCAAAATCTGCTACTGAATCTGCAAATGACCGATCAGGTGGTGATCTTTAAAGCTGAAACCTTGCAGTTATGGCAGGAGTCGTATCCAACCATCAAACGCATGGTGGCAACCAACTGGCCAGTGCCGGAACTGCATCAGCGTTATGAAAAATTCATGGGTGATTTCCGCGAATTTCTGAATCTGGTTGATGCTGAAGATGAACTGGACCCGGTGCAAGCCTTCCAGATCCGGATTTTGCTGATTCATCAGTATCGCCGGATTTTGCTGAAAGATCCGAACCTGCCGTTTGAGCTGCTGCCATCGGACTGGTTATCGCTGAATGCACGCAACTTAAGTAGCAACCTGTATCAGCGTGTGGTCAGTGCCGGAGAAGAATTCTTTATGGAACTGGCGCGCACGTCGGAAGGTTCAATGCCACCGGCGCATCCGCAATTCTTCAAGCGTTTTGGCGGTATTAAAATAGAAGAACCCAGCTCATTGGCTTGAGCTTATTCATAGAGCTTCCTTGCCTCGTGGTGGGGAAGCATCTACTCCGCTTATTTTAAAGGAATAAAATATGCCGTGTTACTCCATTGATGGTGTGATTCCTGTGGTGCATCCGCAGGCTTATGTGCATCCAACTGCTGTACTTATTGGTGATGTGATTATTGAAGCCGGGGCTTATATTGGCCCATTTGCTGCCTTACGTGCCGACTTTGGCCGAATCCATATTCAGCAGAATGCCAATGTGCAGGATTCCTGTACCGTGCATGGTTTTCCAGACAGCGTGACGCTGGTAGAAGAATATGGCCATATCGGACATGGGGCAATTTTGCATGGCTGCATCATTCGTAAAAACGTACTGGTTGGCATGAATAGCGTGATTCTGGATGAAGCGGAAATTGGTGAAAATACCATTATTGGTGCCAACAGTACCGTAAAAGCCAAAGCCCAGATTCCGGCCAATGTCCTGGCACTTGGCAGTCCGGCTAAGGTGGTGCGGCCACTGGAAGACAAGGAAATTGCCTGGAAACGTCATGGCACCCAGCAATATATTGAACTGACTGCACGCTGTCTGCAGAGCATGCACGAGGTCGAGCCATTGCCTGAACAAACTGCCTCACGCTGTAGCTATCGTGATTTTTCCGCCGAGCATGTGATTAAAAAAAACGCTTAATTGAATATAAAAACCTGTGATCTTTAGGTATATCGCATTGTTGATCCCATAAAAAAGCGCTGAATCCATCAGCGCTTTTTTCTATCTTATCTCTACATAGACCAATATTTACACGGGCGCTTCCATCAGCACCTGACCATATTGTTCGCGTAAATCTTTTTTCAGCATTTTGCCGGTCCCGCTGAGTGGAATACTGTCAACAAAAATCACCTTGTCCGGAATCTGCCATTTGGCAACCTTATCGGCATAGTAGTCCAGCAATTCGCTTTCGGTAAGCTGACTGTCCGGCACTTTCATGGCAATCACCACCGGACGTTCATCCCATTTTGGATGGCTGGCGGCAATCACTGCGGCCATGGCAATCTCCGGATGGCACATGGCCAGATTTTCCAGTTCTACCGATGAAATCCATTCACCACCCGATTTAATCAGGTCTTTAGAACGGTCACTAATGTGCAGGAAACCATCACTGTTCAGGCTGGCAATATCACCGGTATCGAACCAGCCATCACTGGTCAGGGCAGATTCCTCTTTGCCAAAGTAACGCTCGATAATCCAGTGGCCTTTAATCTGTAAATTGCCAGTGGTCTGGCCATCACGTGGTAGCAAGTCGGTGCCTTTTTCTGCCGAAGCCAGACGTAAATCCACCCCAAATGGCGGACGACCTTGAGACAGGCGTAGCTGGGTTTTCTCCTCCGGACTGAGCAGTTCATGCTTGGCTTTGAGCTGGTTGGCAGAACCCAGCGGACTGGTTTCAGTCATGCCCCAGGCATGAATGGTGTCGCAGTTATACTGCTCTTTAAAGGTTTTCAGCATCGCTGGCGGGCAGGCTGAACCACCAACCACATTGCGGTTCATGCTTTCCAGTGTGCTGCCCGACTGTTTGGCTGCGGCCAGTAAACCTTGCCAGATGGTTGGTACCCCCAAGGCCACGGTGACTTTATAATTATCAATGAGCTGTACCAGACTGGCACCGTCCAGCCCTGGTCCCGGCAACACCAGGGTTGAGCCAACCATCGCCGCAGCATAAGGCGTGCCCCAGGCATTGACATGGAACATTGGAACCACCGGCAGCATTACATCTTTGGCCGATAAATTCAGGGAGTCGGGCAGGCTGATGCCATAACTGTGCAGCAAGGTGGAACGGTGGCTGTAGAGCACGCCTTTTGGATTACCGGTGGTGCCTGAGGTGTAGCACAGGGAACTGGCCATATTTTCATCCAGTTCTGGCCAGTCAAATGTCTTGGACTGGGCGGCAATCAAATCATCATAAAACTGAACTTCAGGCAATTTTTCCCGGACCGCATCATCCGGTGCATCCAGACAGATAAAATGCTCCACCTGCGGCAAATGCTGTTTGACCCCGACAATTAGCGGCAGGAAGGTTTTATCAAAAATCACCACCCGGTCTTGAGCATCATTAATAATAAAAATCAGCTGTTCAGGAAACAGACGCGGGTTAATGGTATGGCAGACCAGACCACTCCCGGAAATTGCATACCAGCTTTCCAGGTGACGATGATTGTTCCAAGCAATGGTTGCCACACGGTCACTCTGTTCTAGGCCCAAGGCCTGCAGTGCATTGGCAAAGTGTTTGGCATTCTCTGCCACAGCGGCCCAGTCAGTGCTGCTCATGCTGCCATCGGTATTTTTTGAAATGATGGGTGTATCGCCATGATAGCGTGCTGCATGTTCAATCAGCGAGCTAATCAATAACGGTTGATACATCATACGTCCAAGCATGTTGATATCCTTATTCCATTTTTTTGTTGTTTAAATAATGTCTTGTTTCTTGACTACTTTTCCGAGGCATCATTGCCGAAAAAGGCTGTTTTTTTCATCCTAAACACTTGCGTGATGAAATCAAGAGGGGATTACAAAAAATCTGTTTTGTGCAGACTTAAACCGAAAAATGCGCTAGCTATTTGAATATAGAGTAAAAGCTTCAATAATTATGATGAATGACGTTCAAAAGAAGTCCTTGAAATAACACTTGATCTTTTTAAAAAATGTGTTAAAAAATGAGTATAACCAATTTTGGTTATGCTTGTTTCAGGATGAAATAAGCGGCAAGAAGCTGAATGAAAAAATAATCAAAAATAGGAGTGTTAGGATGCTTCAATTATTAAAAAACTTTTTCTGCTTACATATTTATGAATATGAGCAAATGGAGGAAATTGGTGCGCATATTGAGTGTCGTAAGTGTGGGGCCAATAAATCATAGAGGGGATCAAACCAGATTCAAAAAAGAAGTGGGCTAGACTCACTTCTTTTTGTTTATACACTGCATCAACATTCGCGCAGGCTCATTTCCGCCTTTAAATATCTAAATCTCATTCCAAGCTGCTTTTTTACTGCCGTTTCAGGCTAAAATCCTGTCATCTCTCTATAACTGAATGCACATGGCCAAAGATTTTAATGCCCCGACCTATATTGTAGATGATCAGCTCAGCGATACCTTGGCCTGGCTGTGTCAGCATCAGGACTGTTTTGATGCCTTTCATTTTGATGTCATCAAGCAGGAACTCACGGTTTATCATGCCAATGGTGCCGATCTGATTAAACCGGGTATGTATCTGAATGCCAATTATGGTCTGTTAATTACCTCATAAAAAAAGCCCATCCAGAAGATGGGCTTTTTCGTGTGATGCGGATTAAACCGCCATCGCATTTACCGACAGTTCCTGAACGGTCGGTTTGGCTTTTTCCGCCACCAGTCCCAGTTTCTGGAACAGTTGACGGTCTTTACCTTCACCGGCATTCGGGGTGGTCAGCAGCTTTTCACCCGAGAACAGCGAGTTGGCACCGGCCATAAAGGCCAGAGCCTGATCTGAATCAGATAAAGATTCACGACCGGCAGACAGGCGGATATAACTGGTTGGCATGATAATGCGTGCCACGGCAATAGTACGAATCCATTCGGTGACATCGAGTTTTTCTACATCGGCCAGTGGTGTACCTTCAATTGGGACCAGCATGTTAATCGGTACAGATTCCGGATGAATCGGCAAGGTGGCCAGTTCATGTAACAGGCCAATCCGGTCCTGAGTATCTTCACCTAAACCGACAATACCGCCGCTACAGACTTTCATGCCGGCATTACGCACATGCTCTAGGGTATTTAAACGGTCATCGAAGCTGCGGGTACTAATAATATTGGCATAGTATTCGCGCGAAGTATCGAGGTTATGGTTGTAATAATCCAGGCCGGCATCTTTCAGGCGTTCTGCCTGAGACTGGTTCAGCATACCCAGCGTCATACAGGTTTCCAGACCCAGCGCTTTTACTTCACGCACCATTTCCAGCACATAAGGCATATCGCGTTCATGCGGATTGCGCCACGCTGCGCCCATACAAAAACGTGAAGAACCTGATTCCAGCGCTTCCTTGGCTTCCTGAATCACTTTTTCAACGGCAATACGTTTTTCAGCTTCCAGCTGTGAATCATAATGAGCCGATTGAGAGCAGTATTTGCAGTCTTCCGGGCATTTACCGGTTTTAATCGAGAGTAAGGTACTCACCTGAATGGTATTGGCAGCAAAATGCTCACGATGTACACGCTGCGCCTCAAAAACCAAATCTAAAAACGGTTGCTGATAAAGTGCCTCAATTTCTTCACGAGACCAATCATTACGTACCGGACGCATACTGCTCATAAGTCTGTCCCTAATTATCCATATTTTGCATACTGCATATTAAGCAAAAGCGGCAGGCGCTTCATTAGCAAAATATGACGTAATCCAAAAACAAAGTCCACCTGAAGTGGACTTTGTTGAGCGAGGGAACATGAACTTCAGCATTATTCACGATGATTGCCGTGCATGTTCTGGTTTTGCAGATCGGCGCGATGCTGTTTATTCAGCATCCGGTCATCCTGTTCATGCTGGTTGTTTTTAGGGCTATCAATAGGCCCTTGGGGTTGCTGCTGTTGCTGTTTTAAATGTTCAGTCTGCTGTTCAAGTTCCTGCTTTTGCTGTTGTTTCTGCTGCTGTTGGTTTTTATGATGCGTTTGCATAATAAATTCCTCCTGATGACAACATCTTTTCTGTTGGATTCCTCTATTGAGCCACAATTCAATACCACGCGCTGTAGGGCTTGTGTGGGGATCTGTGAGCTCAGGTAAAGAAATGAAAAATTATGCAGATTTGGTCAACTGCTCCTGAATGGCCCAGTCGATATGCACATTCACCACCTCATCATGCAGCGTTTTGGCCTGTTGCAGCTGGGCAATAATATCTGCGGAATAAGGCGCATTGCCCAGACCAATCGCAATATTGCGTTTAAAACTCTGATAACCGGTCCGTCTGAGTGGACTGCCTTCGGTGCAGGCCAGGAAGGTGGCTTCATCCCATTGCCAGAGTTCCAGCAGGCTCATCCGGTCTAGCCCATGACGCGGGGCAAAATCATCCAGCGGAGTCAGCTGGGCAAAACTGTTCCAGGGGCAAATTAACTGGCAGTCATCACAGCCAAAAACCCGGTTGCCAATCGGCCGGCGCAAATCTTCAGGAATAATTCCCTTATATTCAATGGTTAAATAGGCAATACATTTACCAGCATCCAGCACGTAGGGCTCGACAATGGCTTTGGTCGGGCAGATGTCGATACAGGCGCTACAGGAACCGCAGTGCGCCGTGGCCGGTTCATCAAACGGCAACTCAAGCGAGCTAAACAGCTCACCTAATACAAAGAATGAGCCGGATTTTTTATGAATCAGCAGGGTATGTTTACCGGTCCAGCCCATGCCGGCACTTTCGGCCAGTGATTTTTCAAAGATCGGGGCTGAATCGGCAAAAGGACGTGATTCAAAATCACCAACTTTGTCCCGAATCAGGCTGGCTAAAGTTTTAAGACGACCGCGCATGACTTTATGATAATCGCGGCCGCGGGCATAACGCGCAATAATGGCGCTATTGGGTGCATCTGGCACGTGTCGTGGTGTAGGCCGATCGACCAGATAATTCATGCGCACACAAATAATGCTCTTGGTGCCCGGCACCAGTAAGGCCGGGTTGGCACGTTTCTCCAGATTTTCGCCCAGAAAATGCATATCTGCCTGATAACCTTGTGCTAAATAGGCTTCCAAACGGGGTAATTCTGCTTGAGCATCGGGCCGGGCAATGACACAATCAGCAAAGCCCAGTGCTAAAGCCTGCGCTTTAATCCATGCTTTTAACTGGACGGGATCAAGTTGACTGACCGGAATATTCTGCATGGCAGGCGATGAGTTCATAATGACAAAACAAGGGAAAAACAATGCATCCACAAGTTTATCATAGCCGTGATATTCAAGCATGGGAGCAGCGCTGGTTTGCTCGGCAAAACTCGTCTTATGGCCTGATGCAGCAGGTGGCCTGGTCGATTGCCCAGCGCGTCATTCCCGTTTTACAGCAACATAAATATCAGACAGTGGCGGTTTGTTGCGGGCAGGGCAATAATGCCGGAGATGGCTATCTGCTGGCCAAATATTTACAGCAGGCCGGTTTTCAGGTGCATATTTATGCGGCTGAATTGGGTTCTTCACCTGATTTGCAGCAGGCTGAACACGAGGCTCGAGCGGCTGGCCTGGATATTCAATCTGGCTTTCAGTTTCAGCAGTCGTATGAGGTCTATGTTGATGCGCTGTTTGGGATTGGCCTGAATCGTGAACTGAGCGTTGAGTGGCAACAGATTATTCATCAGATGAATCAGCAGCGCGGCTTGAAAGTGGCGATTGATATTCCAAGTGGCCTGGATGCCAATTGTGGTCAGCCTTTACCCTGTGCGATTCAGGCCGATTTGACCTATAGCGTATTGGGTTTAAAAGCTGGACTCTTTACCGGTAAGGGCAAAGCCTACGCCGGACAGGTGGAGCTGATTGCCGCCATTCCTCCCGATCCTGAATTACACGCCATCGCCCAGCTGGTACCCACCCAGATTCAGTTGCCGCCACGTCAGGCTTTTGGTCATAAAGGCAGTTATGGGCATGTGCTGGTGGTCGGCGGTCATGCCGATATGGGCGGCGCGGTAATAATGGCGGCGGAAGCGGCGTTTGCGGTTGGCTGTGGCAAAGTAACCGTGGTCTGTGATGCCAAACATCATACCGCCATTTTAAGTCGCGCTCCGAATATCATGCTGCGTGATATTAACAGCTTGCAGGATGATGCCATTGAACAGCTGCTACAGCAGGTCGATGCCATCTGTTTTGGTATGGGACTTGGACGTGATGACTGGGCGGCTTGTCAATATGCGATGTGGTTGCCGAAACTGTTACAGGCTGAACTGGAACGGGTACTCGATGCCGATGCCTTATGGTTTCTGGCCGCACATCCGCAGCAGTTACCTGAAGGTAGTTATTTAACGCCACATCCGGGTGAGGCGGCGAAACTTTTAGGCCTAACGACAATGGAAGTTGAGCAGAACCGCTTACAGGCTATTCAGGAATTACAGGCTCGTTATGGCGGCCAGTGGGTGCTTAAAGGCGCGGGCAGCCTGATTCTGGAAGATCAGCTCTGGCTATGTACTGCCGGCAATGCCGGAATGGGCACAGGTGGCATGGGCGATGTCCTGTCCGGCATGATCGCCAGTTTAAAAGCGCAATATCATACTGAACTCAGTTTACATGAGATTGTCACTTTACATGCGCAAGCTGGAGATGTACTGGCGGAATCCGGTATGCGCGGACTTCAGGCACAGCAGATGAATCAGGCCATTTATCAGGTCGTGAACAGGTGAGAGATGCAAGCACTTAAAATTATTATTCAGGGAAATGTGCAGGGCGTGGGGTATCGCCGCTGGTTTGAACAGCAGGCGCAAGAACTGCAGCTAACCGGCTATGTCAAAAATCTGGACAATGGTGATGTCGAAGCAGAAATTATTGGCGAGGAAATGCAGATTCAGGAAATTCTGAAACGCAGTCTGGTTGGACCATTGCGGGCACAGGTCACTAAAATTGAGCGCATCCCGTTTGATCCGGCAGAACGTGAATACACCCATTTCCAGATGATCCGTTAAGTAGAAACTCCCGATTTGGACATCCCCTCACCGGGATCAAGATGGCTTCCAGTTAGCGCCGTCTGCTGCTAGAACGGCTACGGCCGCGCGCCATACCACCCAGGGCATTCAGTACCGCCATTTTGCTCATACTGCCGGAGGCGTGGGCATGGCAGATGGCAGCGGCCAGCGCATCAGCTGCATCAGCTTGCGGTTTAATGCTTAAATTTAACAGCTTCATCACCATCATCTGCACCTGTTCTTTATCGGCTGCCCCATAGCCGACCACAGACTGCTTGATTTGGCGGGCGGTATATTCCGCCACCTGTAAATCCAGATTGGTCAGTGCGGCAATGGCAGCACCACGCGCTTGACCCAGTTTCAGTGCCGAGTCCGGGTTTTGCGCCATAAAAACCTGTTCAACTGCGGCCTCAGTCGGGCCATGAAATTTTACAATCCGGTCAATACCACCAAAAATACGTTTCAGGCGTTCAGGCATTTCCGTGGTTTCGGTCCGAATGGTGCCGGCATCTACAAAACGCAATTTTGAGCCATCACGCTCAATAATGCCGTAACCGGTAAGCCGGGAACCGGGATCGATACCAATAATCAGTGACATGCCAAGCCTTAAAAAATTACATCAAAATGAATTATATGATTTTACAGCGGTATTGTGTGAGGGAATTTGCAGCAACCGGTGCGGATACTCAAGACTATCAATAATGCTTCAAACTCGCTGGAGCTGCTATTAAAAATAGCAGGGACAATATATAGGTTATCTTGGTAAAAAAGGCTGCATCTTCATTTTGGCTTAAGTTTCGGGGTTTATACTGTACATCTACAGTCAAAAGCCGTGCAGTACAGTGGCCGCGGCAGTGTTTATCGGGCTGTGGCTGCTGCTCGTGTATGCGGCTTATGTTTATTTTTATCGTGCTACAGCATAAAGCTCAGGTCTGTCATTGAAAATATTAATGACAGGCCTGCACTTTAAAAATAGAATAATGCCCATATTGTTACATAAGCGTGTCAAAAAAAGCTTGATGCTGATTAAGCAGTTGATGCCTGCACTCTATTTATTTTGTTGAGATTAGATTAATTTTCATGAAATTATTTCTTATTATTCTGGCTGGTTTAATTCTGGAAGTATTCGTCTGGATCGGCGTGGGTGACCTGGTCGGTAGCATGTGGTACGTGTTCTTCTGGTTTATTGCCGCCTTCTTTATTGGTATGAATCTGATCCGTAAGTATTCTGCGGGCATCATGCCACAAATGCAGCAGATGCAGATGGGACAAATGAGTGCAGATCCGGCATTAAGCAATAACTTGCCTAAAATCTTTGCAGGTTTCCTGCTGTTGATTCCAGGTCTGATCACCGATGTGCTGGCTGTGCTGATTATGATTCCGGGCGTACAAAATGCCTTTAAAGCGGCCATGATGAAAGCGATGATGAAACGTCAGCAAGCCATGATGAACCAGATGATGGGGGGCATGATGGGCGATATGAATGGCATGGGTGGTGGTGCACAAGGCCAGAATCCATTTGCTGATCTGATGCGTCAGATGCAGGACATGCAAAACCAGCAGGCGGGCCGCGACTCGACTATTATTGATGGTGAAGCGCGCGAAGTGACGCCAGAAGCAAAAAAAATTGAAATGAAAGATGTGAATAAACACTAAGCCATCTTTATTTGAAAAACCGGATCTGCAAGGATTCGGTTTTTTTATGCTTGCAGTGCTCGTATATTTTTGAACGGGCGATATAATAAATGACTTTTTAAGCTTCTCCCTGTGTTATGTCCTTACTGTTGACCATTTGTGCCTTACATTTTGTGGCACAGCTTAGTCCCGGCCCCGATATTATTCTGATTGCCAAAAGCTCGGCATCGACCACACGTCGCAATACCATTCATATTATTGCCGGAATTTCATTGGGCATTGTGCTGTGGGTGGTTTTAACCCTGCTGGGCTTTACCGTTCTGGTCGAGCAGTTTCCATGGATTCAGCAGGTATTGATGCTGATAGGCGGTTTGTTTCTGGCGAAAATGGGCTGGGCCATGCTCAGTGGCGGACTACGCAGTTTAAAACAGTCTAGTGCACTGGAGGATGTGCAGGCACAGAGCTCTGCACAGAAAAACTATTTTTTACTGGGCCTGTTCACCAATTTATCTAATCCTAAAACCCTGATTTATTTTAGCAGTGTATTTTCATTGGCGCTCAGTTCATCGGCCAGTGATTATTTAAAAGCACAGCTGGCAGTGATTATTCCGCTGCAAACCTTCCTGACCTTTGTGTTGCTGATGCTGTTATTGTCACAGCCGAAAATTAAGGCGGTGTACCAGCGTTCAGGCAGTTATATTGATATTTTATCGGGCGCCTTATTCCTGATTTTTGCCCTGTGGCTGGGCTATGACGCCATCGGTATGTTCTGATTCAGAATCTGGCTGATCCTGTTCACTAACCAAAGCAGAAACAGCCGTTTCTGCTTTTTTATGGGCAGATGAATAACGGTTTGGTGCCAGAGTGGTTTCGGTATTTTCAGAGCCATGAAAACGGCGGCTGCGGTTGGCGCGTTCGCGTAATCCGCCTTTTTTGATCAGTTGTACCATCTTCATCCTCCTGTATTTCAGTCCGCTAGTTTAAACAAAAGGGCAGCCGGATGCATCTGACTTAAGAGTAGTCCGATAAAATTATTGGCAGAGAATACGGTGTTAAAGCAGCAGCTTAAGTGTCTGAAAGCGTGCATAAAAAGATAAATAAAGTCAACAAAAGCAGGCAGGGTTTACTTAAGCTTACATAGACTCACCAGTAATAGAGCTTGCTATGCTACACAGGCTCACATAAGATAAAACAATATTACAAAAAGCGTTTTTCGCATGATGTAAAAATAAAAACAAGAATTACAGTAAATTAGGAGAACTGCCTATGCTGTACCATCAATACCATTGCTCATGTTGCAATCAAGTGGTGGCGTCAACAGAAAAAGAATGTCCAAATTGCGGTTCACACAATATTCGTAGTCCTTATGGTTTCTGGATGTTCTGTATTTTAAGTTGTCTGGCCTTTGCGGTTATTTTTAAAGTCGTGCATGTCTATTTGCAGGACCATCAGGAAACCCCGACACAGCCGACTTTATTGGAAGTCTTAAAACAGGAATCCAGCTAACTGGATTCCTTGAATCTGATGAGCTTAACTCAACTTTCGTTTAGCGGGATGACGCCAGAAAAGCGGCCTGATTCAGCACCGACAGTTCAGTATTAATGTCAAAAATTTTCCCGTGAATCTTGTCGATGCCAAAACTTTGCAGACGCGCCGTATGCATCTGTAAATATTGTTCTGCATGATGCTTTGTATCAAACAGGTAAATCCCGCCAGCCTGCTGGGTGTCACTATTTTCGGTCCAGATTTTCCAGATGAGACCTGGTTCCTGGTTAATACTGGCTGCCAGCTCGCGATAGGCCGTGGCCATTTCTGCGCCAAAAGGGCCATTTGAAGGGAAATCAACCTGAAGAATTACCACCATCATGTTCATCCTGTTTTAAATGTTCCATCTTATTGTAAACAGTTTATGTTTTTATAAAATGATATTTCTGCCCAGAGTTGCGATAAAGCAGACAATAAAAGACCCATCACGTGGATGGGTCTTTTAATATCTTCAGAGCTTAAAGGCCAGCAGCGGCTTTTAAGATATCGACTTTGTCGGTTTTTTCCCAGGTAAAGGCAGTGTCTGAACCTTCGCGGCCAAAGTGACCGTAGGCAGCAGTCTGCTTGTACATTGGTTGTAACAGGTCCAGCATACGGGTAATGCCGTATGGACGCAGGTCAAAGTGTTCACGAACTAGCTGAACAATCAGTTCATCAGCCACTTTACCGGTGTTAAAGGTGTTAATTGAAATTGAAGTTGGCTCCGCCACACCAATTGCATAAGACACCTGAATTTCACATTTGTCTGCCAGGCCAGCAGCGACAATATTTTTCGCCACATAACGACCCGCATAAGCAGCAGAGCGGTCTACTTTCGATGGGTCTTTACCAGAGAAGGCACCACCACCATGACGCGCCATACCACCGTAGGTATCTACAATAATTTTACGGCCAGTCAGACCACAGTCACCCACTGGGCCACCAATCACAAACATTCCGGTCGGGTTGATGTGGAATTTGGTGTCAGCATGGAACATGTCCGCAGGGATGATCTTTTTCACGATTTCTTCAATCACAGCTTCTTTCAGCTGTGCTTGACTAATTTCAGGATCATGCTGGGTTGACAGCACCACCGCATCTAAACGTACTGGTTTGCCATTTTCATAGGCAAAAGTCACCTGGCTTTTCGCATCTGGACGTAACCAAGGCAGGGCACCGCTACGACGCAGTTCAGCCTGTTTTTCCATTAAGCGATGCGCATAAGAAATTGGCGCAGGCATCAGCACATCCGTTTCACGGCTGGCATAACCAAACATCAAGCCCTGGTCGCCGGCACCCTGATCTTCAGGTTTTTGACGGTCTACACCTTGGGCAATTTCTGGTGACTGCTTACCAATCATGTTAATCACGGCACAGGTTGAACCATCAAAGCCGAGGTCAGAATGATGATAGCCAATACCATTTACGGTTTGACGTACAATCGCTTCAAAGTCCACATTGGCTGTGGTTGTGATTTCACCCGCAAGTACGACCGCACCGGTTTTTACAAGCGTTTCACAAGCAACCCGCGCATATGGGTCTTCTTTTAAGATTGCATCCAAAATGGCATCACTGATTTGGTCAGCCATTTTATCTGGATGGCCTTCGCTTACAGATTCCGAGGTAAATACAGCGTACTCGCGCATAAGTCCTATCACAGTTATTTCAAAAGACGCAATATGTTACATCGAGTTAGACTTTAGGACTAGCTCAATACGACCAAATTGGCTGAATTTATTTCAATTCAATGACTTTTTATCTGATATAGGCATTTAAAAAACTGATATAAAATCCAAAACGGTATAGATTCATCATCCGGATAAACTTGAGTTTTAATTCAATAAATCACTATTTTAAAAGCGGCTGTATTCTTATAATTTATATTAGGAATCAACCAATTATCTTGTTTTTAGAGTTTTGGGAAAATGCTGTCTGTCGTCTTTTGGTCGTCATCATGCTCTAAAATGAAGTCTGTTACTGTTGAGCAGGATTGTGCAGTTTTGAATTAAATTGAATGAATTTCACAATGAGCGCTTTTTTGTATAAAAAACCATCCAAACAGGTCAGTTATGTAACGGGAAAATCCGGATGAGCTACCCGGTTATTCGCCAGAAATTCAATTTTCTCATGCCTCTAGCCAGGAATTGTACGAAAATGCGCAGGCAAACGAATAAATACCGAAAAATTACCGCTGAGGCTTTACCCCATACGCTTTTTTTAAGACAATAGACGTGTTTTGAATTCCTATTCATCTTCCTTTATTAAACGATTTATTTGGACTCTGACCTATGACGACCCCGCTTAATGAACGTCGTATTGCAAACGCAATTCGTGTATTGGCTATGGATGCCGTGCAAAAAGCAAATTCCGGACATCCAGGTGCGCCGATGGGGATGGCAGACATCGCTGACGTGGTGTGGCGTGAATTTTTAAATCATAACCCGACGAACCCACAATGGGCTAACCGCGACCGTTTTGTTTTATCCAATGGTCATGGCTCTATGCTGCATTATGCGCTGTTACATTTAACCGGTTATGATCTTTCAATTGAAGATTTAAAAGCATTCCGTCAACTACACTCTAAAACACCAGGTCACCCGGAATACGGCTATGCACCAGGGGTTGAAACCACCACTGGTCCACTTGGTCAGGGTATTGCCAATGCGGTTGGTTTTGCTCTGGCTGAAAAGACGCTGGCAGCGCAGTTCAATAAAGATGATATGCAAGTGGTTGACCATTACACCTACTGTTTCCTGGGTGATGGCTGCCTGATGGAAGGTATTTCTCACGAAGTATGTTCACTGGCCGGTACTTTAGGTCTGGGTAAACTGGTGGTTTACTATGATGACAACGGCATTTCAATTGATGGTGAAGTTGAAGGCTGGTTCTCTGATGACACTGAACAACGCTTCCTGTCTTATGGCTGGCAAGTGCTGAAAGTTGATGGTCATGATGCAGATGCTATTCGTGAAGCAACTGTGGCTGCCAAAGCTGAAACTGCTAAACCAACCATTATTATCTGTAAAACCATTATCGGTTTAGGTTCACCAAACAAACAGGGTAAAGAAGATTGCCACGGTGCACCGCTGGGTAATGATGAAATCGTGTTAACCCGCGAAGCGCTGGGCTGGACCGATGAAGCGTTTGTAATTCCTGAAGATGTGTATGCTGCTTGGGATGCCAAAACCAAAGGTGCTGAAACTGAAGCTGCCTGGAATGCTACTTTTGCTGCCTATGCAGCAAAATATCCTGCAGAAGCGGCTGAATTAAAACGCCGTTTAAGCGGTGAATTACCAGCAGAATTCCTGGCACAGGCCGATGCCTATATTGCTGAAGTGAACGCGAAAGCAGAAACCATTGCGACCCGTAAAGCCAGCCAGAATACGCTACAGGCTTTTGGTCCATTATTACCTGAATTATTGGGTGGTTCTGCGGACCTGGCTGGTTCAAACCTGACGCTTTGGAAAGGTTGCCAGGGCGTACAAGACAATGCCGCAGGTAACTATGTGCACTACGGCGTACGTGAATTTGGTATGACCGCGATTGCCAACGGTGTGGCGCTGCACGGCGGTTTCATTCCTTATGTAGCAACATTCTTAATGTTCATGGAATATGCGCGTAATGCCGTGCGTATGTCTGCGTTAATGAAGCAACGCGTAATTCATGTTTATACCCATGATTCGATCGGTCTGGGTGAAGATGGTCCTACGCACCAGCCAATTGAGCAGATTGCATCGTTACGTGGTACGCCAAACCTGAACACATGGCGTCCATGTGATACGGTTGAAGCAGCGATTTCCTGGAAATCTGCTTTAAGCCGTGCGGAAGGTCCATCTGCGTTAATCTTCTCTCGTCAAAACCTGCCATTCCAGGCGCGTACTCAAGCACAAATTGAAAACGCGGCCAAAGGTGGTTATGTGCTGGCTGAAGAAAAAGGTGAATTGAAAGCAATCATCATTGCGACTGGTTCTGAAGTGGCCTTGGCGATGGAAGCACATGCACAGCTTGAAGGTGTGCGTGTTGTATCTATGCCATGTGCTGAAGAATTCATGCAGCAAGATGCGGCGTATCGTGAAGCAGTTCTGCCATCTAATATCCGTGCCCGTGTTGCGGTTGAAGCAGCGCATGTCGATTACTGGTGGAAATTTGTGGGTCTGGACGGCCGCGTGATTGGTATGACCACTTACGGCGAATCTGCACCAGCCAAAGATTTGTTCCAGCACTTTGGTATTACTACTGAAGCAGTGGTTGCTGCAGTGAAAGAACTGACGGCTTAATCGCTCAGACATTTCAAAAAGACGCTCCGAATGGGGCGTTTTTTTATGCTAGTTTTAAAGGCTGAACAATATAAAAGAAGACCCTCATGACAGCAATCAGTATTGTGCCTTTGGCACAGACCAGTCAGCCGCAATGGCAAGCACTTTGGGCCGGTTATCAGGCCTTTTATCAAACCCGGTTATCAGATGAACTGAGTGCCCATACCTGGCAGCGTCTGACATCAGCCGAGTCTGCGCATATGTATGGTTTTGCGGCACTGTTTGAACAGCAGATGGTCGGCTTTGTTCATGTGATTGAACATGACAGCTGCTGGACATTCAGGCCTTATGCCTATTTGCAGGATTTATTTACTCACCCCGATTATCGCGGGCAGGGTGTGGCCAGATTACTGATTGAACAGGTCTATATGGAAGCCAAAAAACGCCAGTGCGACCGGGTTTACTGGCTGACACAAGAAGCCAATCAAACTGCACAAATATTGTATGATAAAGTGGCACACAAGACCGGATTTATTCAATATAAACAGGGTCTATAAACAGCATCCATGCGTTAATCGTTTCATTGCTGCAACAGAACGTTTTATCTGTAGCAATGAACTCTAACAAGAAATCTATACACTAATAAGCATTCAAAAAGCGAGATAAAAGCATGAACTTTAAAGCACTTGTACTTGGTTTGGCGGTTACTTCAGTAGCAACAGCTGCGTTGGCAAAACCAGTGGCGTATCAAATTGACCCGACCCATACTGCAACTGTATTTAGCTGGGATCACTTTGGTTTCTCTACGCCATCAGGTAACTTCTCTAACATTCAAGGTACCATTAATGTTGATGAGAAACAGCCAGAAAAATCATCTGTAAACGTGACTATTCCATTAAACAGCCTGAACACCAACGTCAAAGCGCTGGATGAGCACTTAATGGCAGCAGACTGGTTTGATGCAGCAAAATATCCAACTATTACTTTCAAAAGTACCAAAGTTGAAACTCAGGACAAAAAGAACTTTAAAATCACAGGTGATTTAACCGTGAAAGGTGTAACGAAACCTGTAGTTCTGGATGCAGTACTGAACAAACAGGGTCCACATCCAATGACCAAAGCGGCAACTGTTGGTTTTAATGCCACTACGTCATTTGACCGTTCAGCATTTGGTATCGCCGGTTTTGTACCAAATGTAGGTGATAAAATTACTGTAAACATCACCACTGAAGCTTCTGTTGCTGCGAAAAAATAATTGCAAAAACAGCTAAAAAAAGCACCCGCTTCAGGGTGCTTTTTTTATGACGATGATAAATGTAAGGGCAATCTAAAGCTTCCGGTCAGCTTTGAGATTTTAAGCCGGCCAGAAACTGACCCAGAACCGTCGCGCTGACCTGTTGCAGTTGCGGCGCGTATTGCTGATGAGCGGCGCGTAAGGCGGGAATATTAATCTGGGCCTGACGTAATTCACAGGTATGGCCAATCAGCCATTTTTCTAAACTGTCTGCTGCAACTTCAGCATGAAACTGTAGTGCCAGAATATGTGGTCCGACCCGGAATGCCTGATTCGGATACAGGTCGGAGCTGGCCAGTAATTCAGCCTGTGCTGGTAAATCAAAAGTATCGCCGTGCCAATGCAACACCGGTGTGTTGGCTAATGCCGCCAGTGGATGATGGACGGCATCTGCCAGACTGAGGCGGCTCCAGCCAATTTCTTTGGCATGGCCAGCATAGACTTTGGCACCCAAGGCATGAGCAATGAGCTGTGCACCCAAACAAATACCAATAGTGGGTAAATTCCTCTCTAAACGTACTTTTAGTAAGTCTATTTCTTGTTGTAAGAAAGGGTAGTCTGTGGTTTCATAAATGCCAATTGGGCCACCCAAAATAATCACTAATCCTTCATGTGCAAACGCCTTTTCTAGATTTTCCACACCAGCTTCAAAATACCGTACCCGTAAACCTTGTTCATACAGGACATCTTCCCACGCGCCGAGGTCTTCAAATGCAAGATGTTGAATGGCATAGACAGTGTCGGGTAAATCGAACATGGCAGATACTTCAGGCTGAAAGGGAGATTTAATGTAACGTGAAATAATCCTGAACTAAAGTGTAATACTTTAATAAAGGATAGATTTTTAATTTGATCTTCCGGTTTATAACACGCTGAAAGAGCGTGCTGCGAAAGTCATAGCATTTTATGTCGCAATAAAAACGCCCGATGCAAATACATCGGGCGCAGCTTGAAACGGTAACTTCAACGCTGTTGGAATCCTAAAGACGAGTCTTTAGAAAAAGCCAGCAGGTTTAGTTGAGTAGCTCACCAACAAGTTTTTGGTTTGTTGATAATGTTCTAACATCATCTTGTGGTTTTCACGGCCAATACCTGATTTTTTATAACCACCGAAAGCTGCATGCGCAGGGTAAATGTGGTAACAGTTCGTCCAAACGCGGCCCGCTTGAATAGCACGACCTGCACGGTAAGAAGTGTGCGCAGAACGTGACCAAACACCTGCACCTAAACCGTAAATGGTGTCATTGGCAATTTTAATGGCTTCATCAAAGTCTTTAAATGTAGTCACAGAAAGCACTGGGCCGAAAATTTCTTCTTGGAAAATTTTCATGTCATTGGTGCCTTTGAAAATTGTCGGCTCAATATAGAAACCACTGCCAACTTCATGACGTTCACCGCCACCCGTTAAAACTTGCGCACCTTCGGCACGACCTGTCGCAATACAACCCAAGATTTTGTCTTGTTGTTCTTGTGACGCCTGCGCACCAATCATAGTTTCAGTATCAAGCGGGTGACCTGTTTTAATACGTTTAACACGTTCGATGGCTTTTTCAAGGAAACGGTCAGCAATACTTTCCTGTACGAGCGCACGTGATGGACAAGTACAAATTTCACCCTGATTCAGCGCAAACATAGCAAAGCCTTCGAGTGCTTTGTCTAAGTAGTCGTCATCTTGCGCCATAATATCTTCAAAGAAAATATTTGGAGATTTACCACCAAGCTCCAAAGTCACTGGAATGATGTTTTCAGTGGCGTATTGCATGATCAATTGACCGACCTGGGTCGAACCTGTGAACGCAATTTTGGCAATACGTGGATTGGTTGCCAATGGGCGACCCACTTCTACACCGTAACCATTGACTACGTTTAATACGCCTGCTGGCAATAAATCTTGAATCAGTTCAACCAAAACTAAAATGCTGGCAGGGGTTTGTTCTGCAGGTTTAAGTACGATACAGTTACCCGCAGCCAAAGCAGGTGCAAGTTTCCATGTTGCCATTAAAATTGGGAAGTTCCATGGAATAATTTGCCCTACAACGCCCAACGGCTCATGAAAGTGATAGGCAATGGTATCTTCATCAATTTCAGAAATTCCGCCTTCTTGGGCACGAATACAGCCTGCAAAATAACGGAAATGGTCAATCGCCAATGGAATGTCGGCAGCCAATGTTTCCCGAACAGGCTTACCATTATCCCATGTTTCTGCCACTGCCAATAATTCTAGATTTTGTTCTAAACGATCTGCAATTTTTAACAAAATATTAGAACGTGTCGTTGGAGATGAACTGTTCCATTGTGCTTTGGCTTTATGGGCTGCATCTAAAGCTAGTTCAATGTCTTCTGCCGATGAGCGTGGGACTTTGGTAAATACTTTGCCATCTACAGGAGAGATATTTTCAAAGTATTCGCCTTTTACAGGGGCGACCCACTCGCCACCAATAAAGTTTTCGTATTGTGCTTTAAATTGAACTTTTGAACCGGGTTGATTGGGATCTACATAACGCATAATTCACTTCCTTTGATGGTTTTTTTATAATCTGCAGTCTATTTACCGTTTACAATAATCCTGTGTTTAAATCAGGTTAAATTTACGGCTAAGGTATAAGGTACTTTAGTACGTTATTTGTTTAGCATACCAATATAAGGTTGGAAAAAGGTTGGAAAGTTGCAGGTTTACAAGCAGCGAACAAATCCTTACAAAAGTAAGCGGTACAATGGATGTAATGCCCACAGGATTGTGAGAATCAATAATGATGAAAAAACAAGACCTATTGAAAAAAAGGCAGCATATTGAACAGTTTAGACAAAGCAGCAGTTTATCGCCGCTGCATGCGCAGCAAATTCAGCAGAGTATTTTAAAATCTTGGCAACGCTCTCAAATTGCTGAAATTCCTGTTGATCGGTTGGCAGCCCCGTTAAATTATAGTCTAACGCATACACGTGGTGGTTCGGCCTTACAACGTGCTGTGCAAAACTGCGCAGAAGATTTAAGACATATCGCGCAGCAGTCCGACATGGTGGCAGCCGTGGGCGATGTGGGCAGTACAATTATTTGGACGGCAGCGAGCGCGCAAATGCGTAATGTGGCGGAACAGGTGCATTTTGTAGAGGGCGGGCAGTGGCGTGAGGAGTTGGTAGGTACCAATGCTTTGGCTTTGTCACTTAAAACGCAGCAAGCAAGTTGTGTGTTTTCCAGTGAACACTTTATGTCATCATTACATGACTGGGTTTGTTATGCAGCGCCTATTTTAGACCCTTATTCCAAACAAGTATTGGGCGTAATTGATTTATCGACTACTTGGAAAAACCATAACAGTTTGGGGATGTTGGCAGCAGAACGCTGTGCTTCTTTGATTCAAAATGCACTGCTTGATCAGCAAAAACAGCAGATTTATATTCGCGCGTTTCGCGTGCCACAAGTGTTATTTAATGGCAAAGTGGTGGTGATGACACCACGTCAAATTGAAATATTGGTGATTTTAGCACTTTGTCCACAAGGCATGAGTTTAGATACTTTACACCAAGCTCTATATGGTGAGCGTAAAGTCAGTATGGGCACGCTTAAAGCTGAGATGTCTCAATTACGTGATATTCTAGGTGGGATGCTTGGTTCGCGTCCTTACCGAATTTTGGCGCATATAGAAGCCGATTTTTTACAAGCTGAGCAGGCTTTAGATGCTGGTTATGTGCAGTCTGCCTTACAAACGTGTGCAGGAGTATTTTTGGCGAAAACTGAAAGTCCATTTTTATGTGCATGGCGAGATTGCTTAGAATCTCGCCTGAGTGATGCCATTTTTAATGCACAAGATACCGATGTATTGCTAAAACATTTGGCACGCAGCCCTGAAGCGATTGACGCAGTGGAGCGTTTAATTGAATTGATGCCCAAGGGGCATCCTGCACATCAAATTTTATTAAAATACACAGCTTAAGGGATGCATCAAGTCATTTAGCCGTTAATTCACTTCCTTTAGTTCTAGTTTTTAGTTTTATAGCCCCTTGCGGTTTAACCAGTCAAACAAGGACTGATACACTTCCGCACGGACTTCGGGCGCAGAAAGTACCAAATCATGCACGCCATTTTCAATTTGGCAAAGCTGAATATCGCCATGCATGTGATGTCCATATTTTTGCATATCTGCAACATTTAAAATTACGTCAGTGCGTTGCGCAATCTCATTCCATTGGCGTGGATAACTACTTTGACTCGCATGCATAATTAAGGTGGGTACACCTAAATGCACACTGGCATGAATTTCTTTTTGCGCTTCATGAATTGCACGTACAAAACTTAATCGCACTTTTGGATAACGCGGTTTCTTCCATTCCAAATTAAATAACCATTCACCATGATATTGTTTGTGTAGACTTGGTACATAAAATGGATTAAGGCGGCTTGGAAATTTCATTTCTGGCAACAATTTGCCCAATTGGCTCAAACGAGGAATGCCGAATTTTTTCTCAATCTCGCTCATATTGAAATCATAAAAAGGGCTGTTACACCATAAACCACGAATCAGTGGATGATTGGGATGATGTGCTACATATAACGTGGTGATTAATCCACCTGTTGAATGTCCCGCCAAAATCACCGAGTCATGTTCTTCTGTGGCAATTTGCTCAAGTGCAGCGGAAATTTCTGCATCATATTCAGACAAGCTGCGCACATTGTACCAATGTTGATGTGACAAATGCGAACGCCCGTATTTACGCAAATCCAACGCATAAAAGTCATAACCGCGCTGATTAAACTGGTCTGCCATTTCTGTTTGAAAAAAATAGTCAATAAAACCATGAATATAAAGTACGGCTTTACGGGTTTTCTGTTCGGCTTTTTTGCGTACCAAGGTAGCAATCACTTTGCCTTCATAATCCGAAGGAAAATCCAGCGTCATTTGTTGGTAATCGGCACCCAAAATATCGGGTTGATAGCTTGGTGTTGTTTTTTGTTTTTTACCTAACAGCATAAGGTGTTCGTCATCCATTTTATTTTGACTATATCCTTGATGCGCTGTGCGCATTTGTCAAATTGAATTATGCAAACCCTCTGCATCTACATCGCTTTAGTTTTATGCTGCGAGTTCATTTTGTTCTGAACAGCAAAAAAAAGCAGAACGCATCTGAGATGGTTCTGCCAAAGGGAAGGATAAAAATAAAACAGCAAAAGAGGAAAATTGAAAAAAAGATGGGAGATGCTGAGCAAATCGTGATTCACTCAGCAGGAGATTCAAATTACATCGCGGCTTTAAAAATTTCGACCACTTGTGCATGATTGGCTTTACGTGGGTTGGTGAGCATGCAGGCATCTTTTTGTGCATTTTCAGCCATAATAGCCAAGTCATTTTCTTTCACGCCTAACTCTGCTAAACCTGTTGGAATACCAATCGAGCTAGATAGTTCACGAATTGCATCAATTGCAGCATAAGCAGCCTCTGTGGTGGTTAATCCATCAGTATTGACTCCCATCAATTCTGCAATATCGGCATAACGCTCAGGGCAGGCAATCAGGTTAAACTCGCAAACATGCGGCAATAAAATTGCATTACAGACGCCGTGCGGCAAGTTGTAGAAACCACCGAGTTGATGCGCCATGGCATGCACATAGCCCAATGAGGCATTGTTAAATGCCATACCTGCCAAATATTGCGCATAGCTCATGGCATCACGCGCTTCAATATTTTCACCATTTGCCACGGCAGGGCTGAGCCACTGACTAATCATACGGATAGCTTTTTCAGCACAGGCATCGGTAATAGGATTGGCTGCGGTTGAAACGTAGGCTTCTACAGCATGGGTTAAGGCATCCATGCCTGTTGCTGCGGTTAAACCTGCAGGTTTGGCAATCATGAGTTTTGGATCATCAATGGCGATGAGTGGTGTACAGCGCCAATCGACAATTGCCATTTTAACGTGCGTGTCTGTATTGGTAATAATACAGAAACGGGTCATTTCCGAAGCTGTACCTGCAGTGGTGTTAATGGCAATCAGTGGGGTCATTGGCACAGTACTTTTATCAATGCCTTCATAATCACGAATATGCCCACCACCTGCGGTCACTAAGCCAATGCCTTTGGCACAGTCGTGGGAAGAACCACCACCTAAGGACACAATGAAGTCGCAGTGATTGGCATTGTAGGCATCAACACCGTTATGCACGTTAATATCGGTCGGATTTGGCTCTGCACCAGCAAAGATATGGCTGGCAACGCCTGCTTCGGTGAGGTAGCCTGCAATGGTATCGGCAACGCCAAATTTAAACAGTCCTTCATCAGTCACAATTAGGGCTTTTTTGGCGCCTAAATTTTGTGCTCTTACGCCAATTTCTTTGGCACAACCAGGGCCGAAGAGTGACACACAAGGAATATAAAAACCGTTGGTTTGATCTGCAATATTTTTAAAAGCCATGCTCAGATTCCTTCTTGCATTGGGTATTGGAATAATGTGTTGTTATCGCGGTGTTGAACCGTAATTTGAGTATCCAATGCTTTGTTGTGAAATCCTACCTACCAAATACCAACCCTATTTGCTGATCAAAGAGTGTAAAACAATCACTTGAAAATTATGGATTTTTAATTTGTTTTATTATCTGAAGTAGTGCGCAGTCTATAGGCAAGAGCACAAATCTTGTTTATAGTATTTTTTGTATCTCTAATTTTAAGGTGTGAATACAGCACACACATATTTAAAGTGTAATTCAATTAATAAGTGGCTTAAGCTAGATTGAAGAATTGTCCACTTTTTGCGGATGGGAAATAAAAAACAAAAAATAGGGATGTATCACGTGATGGGTCTATTCGGTGTAATCAAATAAAAATAAGATGACACTTAGATAGACCGCACTTAAGCATGAGGAGCGTATATGCAGCCAAGTCGCCAGCATAGCCAGTTGCATGCCGTTGCACAGCAATTGGTACGTATTTCCAGTGTGGCCGCAGAAATATATCAAGATCAAATGGATCTGGTTGGGCATTTTACAGCACAAAATATGTTTCGAATTGATCCTTTGCAGCATCGGGTCGAATTGTTGAATGGTCTGTTTAGCCTTGAATTTTATTCGCCAAAATCGCATACAAATTTAATAGAAACCCACTTTGAATTTGCGGGGCAACAGCAAGAAGCGTTTGAAGATTTTTTCTTACATGATCTGCATTTTTTGACAGGGGATTTAAAACCGCAGCATTCCTTATTTTTGCGTAAGCAGGCGCAGCAATTGCGGCAATTGATTCTGCAGCAAGTTTATCTTTGGGTAGATGGTGCAGCACGGGTTAAGCAATTGTTGTTGCATTTAGATGCTATGCAGGCACAAATTTTAGATCAGGCATTAATGCAGGTAGACGATCAGTATCAACCAGTATTGACCAAATTTGTGCAGCAAGGGCAGCCGATTCCTGAAGATGTTTTAACTGCTTTATCGACACTATGCGCTTTGGAATTTGTAGAGGGTGAAACCTTTTTGCCAGTGCAAGCACTGATGCTAAGTTATGATGATTTTTGTTTTAGTGCAGCAGAAATTCTGCCTAAAGCCATGTATCGTATTTTAAGTATCTCATTTCCAGAGCGATTTAATTTACAGGATTTAATCGATCATCAGGACGATATTCGGCTGTTGTATCGACCCGCGGTAGAGCAGAGTCATTTATTAGGCTTTGTCCGGATTATGAACCGCGCGGTCTGGGCCGAAGATAATATTCTGGCCAAACGGCATTTTCTGGAAAAAAATACCCGCATCTGGCAGACCAAAGTTGCGCGCTTGCCACTGTTTGATTATCCACGTGCAGTCAACTGGCTGTTTCGGCAATCGAAACTGGTGCTGGACTGGCTCAGTGACAATATTCATCATTCCAGTGTCCGTGTGGCGGTGGTGGCGCTAAGTTTTGTTGATTGCAGCCAGATTCATCCACGCATTATTCTGGCCACCTTGCAGTATTTCCAGTATGCCTCGGCGCGGCTGTTTATTCAGAGCTGTGATCATTTTGCGCTGCAACATCAATGGTTTGAACATCAGCATAATTCCCGGGTGGTGCAAAAAGGCCAGCGCCAGTCACTGGAAGACCCGCGAATTAGCATCAGCCCGTCTATTTTGTATTTAGATGAATGGATGAATTTGCTGGCGATTGTTGCGGCACAGGATGAACTGCAGGTGAAACAGGTTTATGCATGTTTAAGCCGGGTGATGCAGGCCTATATGCTGCATCTGCATAAGGTCACGGCAGAACTGCCGGCTGAATTAATGCAGTTTATTCATCCGGAGAGTCAGCAATCGCGTGACTTTATGCACTGTTTACGCCGTCATCAGTTGACGCTGGAGCAATTCCGGCAGCTGTTTTATTTAAAGGCCGGGCCGGTGCGTGAATCGGTGTTTGATGCTTATGTGCGCGATTATCTGGTCGATTATTTTAATGAAAAAAATTACACCCCGAAAAATGTCAGCTGGAGCAGTATTTTTCAGCGTGCGGTGCGCTGGCATCATGAAGTACATAAAGCCGAAATTCTGGCTAAGCTGAAAAAACAGTTAAACGTCAGCCACTGGCCGCCCGTATCGCTACAAGGCAGAACCCAGTATCTGGGCTGGTGCTTTGAGGAATTGAACAGTCTGGACCGGATTATTCAGGAGTCGCGCAGTTTTCATCATTGTCTGGCGGTGAGTTATAGCCAGAAAATTATTGAAGGCGAATATGTGGCTTTTCATATGTCATCGCCGTGTTATCGCCAGTCCTTAACGCTGGGTTGTCATCTGCTTGACGGGCAGTTGCGCTTTGATCAGCTGGAATATCCGAACAATCATAAAGCGGAGCAGTTGCTGGTCAATATTGCGGAACAGTTTATTCAATGGCTGAACAGCCGCTTAAAACCGGACCCATCTGCTGGAACTTTATGACAAGTGATGTCGCCAGATGTGGTTTTTGCCTTAACTTTTTGCTGAAAAATGGGTAGGCTATAGCCGTTCATCTACGGTATAGGTCTTATGAAACAGGAAACTGCACTCAAACTCTTAAAAGCGGGCGAAAATGTATTTTTAACAGGCTCGGCCGGTGCAGGGAAAACCTATACGCTCAATCAGTACATCAACTATTTAAAAGCACGTAAAGTGCCGGTGGCGATTACGGCCTCGACCGGAATTGCCGCCACACATATGAATGGTATGACCATTCACACCTGGGCCGGTATAGGCATTAAAGATGTCTTGTCTGATGCCGACCTGAAAAATATGAAAGAGCGCAAATATCTGAAAGAACATCTGGAAAATGCGCAGGTCTTGATTATTGACGAAATTTCGATGCTGCATGCCAAGCAGCTGAATCTGGTCAATCAGGTACTGAAATATTTTAAGGAAAGCGATGAAGCCTTTGGTGGTATTCAGGTGATTGTCGCCGGTGATTTCTTCCAGTTGCCGCCGGTGGGCAGAAATGAGGAACGCAATCGCGATAAATTCTGCTTTATGTCGGAGGCCTGGGTCGAGGCCAAATTCCGGGTCTGCTATTTGACCGAGCAGCATCGTCAGGGCAATGACTTTTTAAACGATATTCTCAATGCGATTCGTCGTCAGAATATTGGCCCGCAGCATCTGCAGGCGCTGCAAAATACCCGTCAGCAGGATATTGGCGACACCTTTACCCGTTTATATACTCACAATATGGATGTCGATACCATCAACTTTAAGCATTTAAATGAAATTGATGCTGAAAGTCGCCAGTTCGATGCCAGCTGTGATGGGAATGACAAACTGATTGAAACCTTAAAATCTTCGGTACGTGCGCCTGAAACCTTGACCCTGAAAAAACATGCCAAAGTGATGTTTGTTAAAAACAACTTTGATATGGGTTATATCAACGGCAGTCTGGGCGAGGTGATTGGCTTTGAAGAAGATGATGAATATGGCTGCCTGCCGAAAGTCAAACTGACTGATGGCACGGTGCTGCTGGTCGAACCAGAAACCTGGTCGATTGATAATGAAGCCGGAAAAACCATTGCCAGTTTCCAGCAAATTCCGTTGCGTCTGGCCTGGGCAATTACCATTCATAAATCGCAAGGCATGACCCTGGAAGCGGCAGAAATTAACCTGAGCCATACCTTTGAAAAAGGTCAGGGCTATGTGGCACTGTCACGATTAAAAACCTTAGATGGCCTGCGTTTATTGGGCTTTAACGAGCAGGCGCTGGAGCTGGACAGTCTGGCAATTAAAGCTGATCGCCGTTTTCAGGAACTGTCAGAGGAAGCAGAACAGAATTTTGCCGAAATTGACCTGACCGCACAGCATAAAGCCTTTATTCGGCATTGTGGCGGCACCTTGAATGAGGTTGAAATTGAACGCAATGAACGGAAAATCGCACGCAGTGGCGGTAAGCAGAATTATGCCTCGGCAACGCTAGATGAAACCCGGGCCTTGTTTGAAGAAGGTTATGAGATTGAAGATATTGCCCATGAACGTGGCCTGACTCCAGCGACGATTATTAACCATCTGGCGCGTTTGCATAAGGAACAGGGACTAGATATTTCGGTGGCGCATCCGGGTGAGGAAGTGGTGGAGCAAATCCGCAAAATTTATAAACGCCTGCAAAAACGTCAGCAAAGTGATCATTTTAATGATGATGGCACGATCAAGCTGCGTCCGATTGTCGAGCTGACCAGCCCGCGGATGGGCTATGATCAGGTGCGTCTGGCCTTGTTATATGTAGAATAAACTTTGCATCCTCCCATCATCAAAGAGCATCTTAAAGATGCTCTTTTTTATGCTTATTCGGTATTTAGGCGTATTTCAAATTCAACTTCATCTTGCTTAAAAACAGCGCCATCTCTTAAAAGCTGCCTTATTTAGAATAATGAAACCAACTCATGGAATTTATGCTAAGATGAATTTAATTCATATTTTTATTTTTAGGGCGACATTGCATTCAGCGCAGTGCATCTCCTGATTTTGAGATACTTCATTTCCCATGCTTGAAATTCGTCATTTAAAAACCTTATTGGCCTTACGCGAACATGGTTCACTGGTGGCCGCGGCCAATGATTTATGCCTGACCCCATCTGCCATTTCCCATCAGTTGAAAGAGCTGGATCACTGGTATGGGGTGGAAGTGGTCAATCGTCGCTCGCGTCCGGTGACGTTTTCCAATGTGGGGCAGCGTTTGCTGAAACTGGCAGATGATATTTTGCCGCAGATCCAGATTGCCCAAACCGATATTACCCGGATTGTGCATGGGCAAACCGGCCGGATTATTTTTTCTTCGGAATGTCATAGCTGTTTTGACTGGCTGATGCCGCTGTTAAATCAGTACCGCCAGCAATATCCCGATGTTGATTTGGATTTTGCTTCCGGCTTTGAAGCCAATCCGCATGAATTATTACAACATACCGAATTTGATTTGCTGATTACCGCCGACCCGATTGCCTTAAAAGGCATCGAGTATTTCCCGATTTTTGAATATGAGTCGCGTCTGGTGCTGTCCAATACCCATCCATTGGTACGTGCTGCGGACATTTCGGTGCAGGACCTGGCCGAAGAAACTTTAATTACCTATCCGGTGGATAAACACCGCCTGGATATTATGGCCAAGCTGTTTATTCCGGCCAATATCTATCCGAAAGCCATTCGCACCACAGATTTAACCCAGATGTTAATCCAGCTGGTGGCCAGCGGTCGGGGTGTGGCGGCCTTACCGGACTGGGTGGTAAATGAATATGAACAAAAAGGTTGGGTCACTTCACGCCGTCTGCATTGTGTTTCGGCAGAGGGGTTACGCCGCACGCTGTATGCTGGCTATCGCAGTGAAGAAAAAGAAAAAAGCTATTTTGAAGGCTTCCTGAAACAGCTGGAAAAATTTTCGCAAAAGCGTAGTCATTACTATGCACAATAACATCCGCACAAATAGCGTAATTTTTGAGTAAATAATGGTGAGGATTCAGGTCGTTGAATCATCTGCCAGCTACGCCATTTATTTAGGAAAAACATAAGCTGAGATGTTTTTTCAATAAATGACAGTTACTGAACTTGATAAGCTCAAGTCACAAGATTGAAGTGAGTAAGGGTATGTCCAAAGTACAATGGTTCAGCAGGGATATTTGGATTATTTGTGCAGGTTTTGTCGCGGCGATGCATGTCGGTAAATTACCGCCAGCGGTGCCGGTATTACAGCAGGAACTGGGGATCGGGCTGGTACAAGCTGGTTTGTTGCTGTCGCTGGTGCAAGGGGCTGGTATGCTGTTTGCACTGACCTTGGGCAGTTATGTCGAAAAAATTGGACTGAAACGCTGTGTCTTGCTTGGACTGGGCTTACTAAGCGCAGCCAGTTTGCTCGGTGGGTTTAGCCAAAGCGTCAGCAGTTTGCTGCTGCTGCGGGTAGTGGAAGGATTTGGCTTTTTACTGGTGACCTTAAGTGGTCCGGCCTATATTCGCCAGCTGGTGCCGGCAGAAGAAATTTCCGCCAAAATGGGCTTGTGGAGTGCCTATATGGGCGGCGGCATGGGGATTTCCTTATTACTGACGCCGTGGCTAATCACCATGATGGGCTGGCAAGGGGTATGGCTGACGCTAACACTACTGACCTTAAACCTGTTTGCGCTGGTCGCCACCCGAGTGCCGAAACCGCAACAATCAACCCAGAAAATTGAAGTGTTTCAGCTGATCAAAACCACGCTCAAACATCCACCAGCGTGGATGCTGGCATTGATGTTCGGCACCTATGCCGGACAATGGTTTAGTCTGGTCGGTTTCTTACCGACGATTTATCAGCAAAACGAGATTTCCTTGACGCTGGCAGGCGCATTAACTGCCTCGGTGGCGATTGCCAATGCAGTCGGGACCTTTGCCTGCGGCATCATGTTGCAGCGCGGTTTGCTGCCTAAAACTTTAGTCCAAACCGGTTTTATCATCTTGATGCTGTGTGCCTTAAGTTTCTATATCTTTCAGGCCCAGTTACCATTTTTACTGCAGTTTGCCTGCGTGTTTAGCTTTTCGTTATTTGGTGGTCTGGTCGCCGCGGTGGTCTTTGCTCAAGCCTTGCGTTTTGCGCCTAGTCCGGTGGCCATTAGTGCGACCATTGGCATGATTTTACAGTGCTCAGCGACATCGCAGTTTCTGTTGCCACCAGCAATTGCTGCGATTGTTTCTGCCACCGGAGACTGGTTCTGGGTCGGTATTGTGATGGCTGCGTTCTCGGCAATGGGCTGGCTATTATGCCAAAAGCTGTTTCAGGCCGATGTACGTGCCTAATCGTGTATCCGTATCTCTTTAAAGCCGTGTCTGTATGAAGCGGCTATTTAGAACCAATCAATAACGATAAAATGCCGGCGGCAATTAATGGTCCGACCGGCACACCGCGCAGCAAGGCCACACCGGCAACCGTACCAATCAGCAGGCCAGCGACAATATTCGGTTGATGGCTCATCAGCTGTACCCCACGTGCACCGAGCCAGGCCACAAACAGGCCTATGCCAATCGCGAGTATGGATTTCCAGTGCATAAATGATTTCAGGATTTCATCACCGGGGATTTTACCGCTGGCAATGGGCGTTAGTACGCCAATGGTCAAAATGATAATGCCAATATTTAAACCATGCTGTTGCAAGAGCGGAAAATATACTTCCAGTGGTGTGATGCGAAACACGATTAACACCGCGGCGGCAATGGTGACGGCAGTATTGTGACTAAAAATACCGCAGGCCAATAAAATAAGCAGAACAATCAGGTTTAAATCGAGGTGTGACATACAGGCTGAACACGGTGGCATGGGAGAAAAAGAGGCCATTATTGTAGCCTTTTTCAGCGGGGCCTGCTGATAGATTCCAACTCCAGCGCGGTTTCAGTATAAAATACGCCATCTTCCATATTGATACAGCTTTCACTCCACAGGTAATTCGATGACTTTAGAAAAAATGTTGCAATCGCAAGGCTTTGGTTCACGCAAACACTGCCAGCAGCTGATTCAAAATGGTGCGATTGCCATTGAGGGTGAAGTCATCACCCAACCCAAACAGAAACTGCAGTTGCAGGGTTTAAAATTTTCGGTCTATGGGCAGGACTATACCTATCGGGAGAAGGTCTATATCGCGTTAAACAAACCGCAAGGTTATGAGTGTTCACATCAGGCCACCCATCATTTTAGTGTGTTTGATCTGTTTGACGATATTTTGCTGAACCGTGGCCTGCAATGTGTGGGACGTTTAGATCAGGACACCACCGGTTTGTTATTGCTAACTGATGATGGCCAGTTTTTACAGGCGCTGACCCATCCGAAAAAGCATGTGGCCAAAGTCTATCGCATGTACACCGCAGATCCGGTCACAGATGCGCAAATCCAGCAACTGGCAGATGGAGTCGAACTGCGCAATGAAAGCGGCATTTTTGCTGCCACCGATATTTGCCGTCTGGCCGAGCACGAGCTGGAAATGACCATTCATCAGGGTGTCTATCATCAGGTAAAGCGGATGCTGGCAGCAGTTGGCAATAAGGTGGAAAAGCTGCATCGTCAGCAAATTGGCGCTTTAAACCTGCCAGAACTCGAGTTGGGGCAGTGGATCTATTTAGATGACGCCCAGGTACAGCAGGCGCGTACCCGGATGCAGGATTAAACCGGCTTTTAATAGATTGGGCTATTTTAAGAAACAGTGGTAGGTCTGAAACTCATTGTCTTTAATAAAGCCCATCTGTTCATACAGTTGATGCGATTGATAGTTGTTGTTCTGGGTTTGCAGACTAATCCGTAGTGCATTGTTATGACGGGCAAAATGAATTGCGGTATCAATCAGCTGTTTGGCCGAGCCTTGACGACGATAGACCGGCGTCACATAGACATCATCCAGAATATAATAGGTGGTACAGGCCACCGAAGAAAAGCCTAAATACAGCAGGATAAAACCGGTAATCACCTCATCTTTCACATGAATAAAAATCACGCTTTCATGATTTTCAAAACGCTGTTGTAAAAACTGGTGTGAAAGCTTCGGGTTAGAAGATGCACCATAAAATTGACGATATTCATCAAATAATACGGCCAGCTGCTCGAGATCTGCTACGGTTGCGCGTCTGACAATCATCCATGACTCCCTGCATATCTTATTGTTGTCTATGCAGCATAACCAAGTTTTTAGCAGATTAAATTAAAATATTGTTTATAAATACAACACTGTTAACTTTTGTCAGTTTCACCCAAGAGGGCATTTAATTCGGCAAACAGGTCCAGATCTTCATCGTCCAGTGGGGAAGTGTCGGTGCTGACGGGCGCAGGTGTTGGTGTGGCCTGAGTATTTTGCTGTTCTTGCTTGAGCTTTCTTAACTTGATCAGCTGCTCCAGATTAATATTCTGGTTTTCGATAGAAAAAGGAATAGATTTGGTCAGAACGACCTGTTTAAAGAACAGACGAACCGCTTGTGCCGGTGTAATCCCCAACTGTTTAAACACGGCAAAAGCCTGTTTCTTTTCCTGAGAATCCAGGCGAATTTGATAAACTTCAGTTTTTCTCATGATTTTAATTAATTTAAGTGCACTTAACTGTGTAGACACATTTTAATCTAACCATTTGTAATTTCAATATTCATACACAGGAAAAATTGAAATAAATGTAATGACAATTAGATTACAGTGTCAGGTCAAATTGGGAGCTAAACGCCATTGCTGCTTTGCTGATTGGGTCCTGAAAGCAAATATCTTTGGCCAGAAGCTGTAAAGGCGCAGAAAAATCATCTTCCGTTTTATGCTGCACCTGCGGATAAAATGGATCGTTTAAAATAGCAATTCCAAGCTGATTTAAATGCACCCGCAATTGATGCTGCTTACCGGTGACAGGTTTAAGCAAATACTTTGCCAAATGACCGTTATGCGCTAACAGCTCAATATCGGTTTCGCTGTTGGGTACTCCATCCACCACCTGCATGGTATAAAACGGCTGACCTTTTTCCATGCGGTAACGGGTGGTGCAAGGAAAACTTAAATCGGCACGAAAAGGTGCAATCGCATGATAGGTCTTGCGGACCTGACGTTCGGCAAACATTTGCTGATAAAGACCACGACTGGCCGGCTGTTTGGAAAATAGCACCACGCCGGCAGTTTCCCGGTCTAAACGGTGAATCGGGGTCAGCTGTTCATTGCCAGTTTGCTGTTTCAAACGCACCAGTAAGGTTTGCTGCACATATTGTCCGGTTGGGCTCATGGTCAGAAAATGCGGTTTATCTACCACCAGCAAATCTTCATTTTCAAATAAAATCTGATGCTGAAACGGCACCGTTACTTCATGGGCCAAAAAACGATAGTAAAAACAGTGCGTATGCGCCTGAAAAGGACTGTCTGTGTTTAGACGCTGACCATGTGCATCATAGATCAGACCATCCTGAAAGCGCGACTGCCATTCAGCAGCGGAAATATGCGGAAACTGCTGGCACAGGTAGGCATACACTGTACGTGCCGATGATAGCTGCAAATAAACTTTGCTGGCGCTAACGCCATTAATCATCGGGGGAATAAAATCGGCAGTGGAGCTCATGAACGGGTGTACATCTCAAATTAGGCAACAAATGCTGTGAAAAAATACAGATTCTGACGCAGTCGAATAGGCTTTTAAGCGGCTGCGATGCTATCATAATTGCTGTTTTGAATCATGTCGCGAGTATTATGCAGTATTCATTTTGTCTGAACCTGAACAATGAACAAGAGACCCAAAATCTGGCTCAGGTTTTGGCGGCGCATTTCCCGCGCGGGGTGATTTATCTGATTGGGGATTTGGGCGCAGGGAAAACCACGCTGACCCGTTATCTGTTACAAAGCTTAGGTCATCAGGGATCGGTAAAAAGTCCCACCTATACCCTGGTGGAGCCGTATCAGGTCAATGGTCAGGATATTTTCCACTTTGACCTGTATCGCCTGAATGACCCGTATGAACTGGAGCTGATGGGCATCCGTGATTATCTGGATACAGCAAACGCCTTATTTTTATTTGAATGGCCATCAAAAGGTGGGGATGAAATTCCAGCACCGGACCTGATTATTAATATTCTAAAGTCTGAAGATGAACTGAGCCGCACCGCAACTCTCAACTCGTCTTCTGCCGCTTTGCAACACGCTCTGGAGCAGAATTTTACCCATGTCGGCTGATTTAAGTACACGTCGTATCCGCGCGCTTGATCCGGCACTGGCCAACCAGATTGCCGCCGGAGAAGTTATTGAGCGTCCGGCTTCTGTGGTCAAAGAATTATTAGAAAATGCGATTGATGCCGGTGCGACCGAACTGATTATCCGGGTGGAACAGGGCGGCAGTACCCTGATTGAAATTATTGACAATGGGCGCGGCATTCATCCTGAAGATCTGCCCTTGGCAGTGATGCGTCATGCCACCAGTAAAATTCAAACTGCCGATGACTTGCATGCCATTGTCAGCCTCGGTTTTCGCGGTGAAGCGCTGGCGTCCATTGCCGCAGTATCGCGTTTAAGCCTGATCAGCAGCCAGACAGATGAAGGGGTGGGCTATCAGGTTGAAGTGAATGGCACGGCTTTTGATCATCAGGAGATTGTGCCGGTGGCTGCGTCGAAAGGAACCCATATTCGGGTGCAGGATCTGTTTTTTAATGTGCCGGCACGCCGTAAATTTTTAAAAAAGCCGGGTACCGAATTTGGCCATATTGAAGAAATTGTGCGCCGTCTGGCACTGACGCATTTTGATATCCGTTTTGTGCTGGAACATAATAACAGCATCAAGCTGAACCTGCCGGTTGCTGACAGCGGCGAGCTGCGTTTTCAGCGTGTACAGCAATTGCTGGGACGACAGTTTACCGAAAATGCTTACTGGATTGATGCCGATAGTATCAGCATGCGTCTGTCGGGCTGGTTGGGCCATCCTTCCGATGCGCGGGCACAGGCCGATTTACAATATGTCTATGTAAATGGCCGGATTGTTAAAGACAAGACCATCTCACATGCGCTGCGCATGGCCTATGATGGTATTTTGCATGGTCATCAGCATGCGGCGTATTTGCTGTTTCTGGAAGTTGAACCTGAAAATATTGATGTCAATGTGCATCCAACCAAGCATGAAATCCGCTTTTTAAACCAGCGTGAAGTGCATGAGTTTGTGCGTCATTATGGCAAAGAAACCCTAGCACAGTTCCAAACCGCCAGTGCCGACTTGGCCACGGCCATGAAAACTGAAACCCCGGAGCCGGTGTTTGCGGCGCAGCCACGTTATCAGGAACAGTTCCAGCTGCATAAAGCAGCCGAAGCCATCGTGCCAGTATCTAATCAGGCGGCACCAGAATTACTGACAGATTTTAGCGATGCCCGCCCGCAAAGTGTGGATTATGCACTACCACAAGGCCAGAAAATGGCCAGTGGTCAGAATACCGGTTATAGCAATGCCTATACCGGTTCACAGCAGCTGAACAATGCGCTAAAAAGCTATCTGGCACCGTTACGTGAGCTGGATGAATCTGCATTATCCAGCCCACAGTCGGCCGCAGGTGAGACGCAGCCAGCTCCGGTAGATGAACATCCGCTTGGGATTGCCATCGCCCAGTTACATGGAATTTACATTCTGGCGCAAAATACCGAAGGCTTGATTATTGTCGATATGCACGCGGCACATGAGCGGATTTTATTACAGCAAATGAAATTGGCTTGGGATAAGCCGGAATTCTGGACCTCACAGCAGCTGCTAATTCCTAAAGTGATTAGCATTAGCCGGATGCAGGCGATGCGGATTGAAGAGCTAAAACCGCAGCTGGCACGTTTAGGGCTGGATCTGGATCAATATGGTGATGAGCAGGTGATTGTGCGTGGGGTGCCGGCGATTTTGCATAAGGCCAATTTTGATGCGCTGATTCCTGAATTGTTGAATGATCTGGACCCGGCCGATGAAGCACAAGCGCTGCTACAAAAACGTGACCAGATTCTGGCCGGCATGGCCTGTCATGGTGCCGTGCGTGCGCATCGTATGCTGAGCCTGTCTGAAATGAACGCCTTGCTGCGCCAGATGGAACAAACCGAATTTGCCAGCCAATGTAATCATGGCCGCCCGACCTGGCGTGCCTTTCCATTGGCTCAATTAGATAAACTTTTTGCTCGAGGAGAGTAGTGGTACATGTCAAATCAATTGCCGGTCATCAATTTAATGGGACCTACTGCAAGCGGTAAAACTGCTTTGGCGTGTGAACTCTATGAACTGGGGCATTTTGAGCTGATTTCAGTCGATTCCGCTTTGGTGTATCAGGATATGGACATTGGCACCGCCAAACCAAGCAAAGCCGAGCAGGCGCGTTATCCGCATCATCTGATTGATATTATTACCCCTTTAGAGGTGTATTCTGCTGCGCAGTTTGTAGAAGATGCCTGTGCTTTAATTGATGATATGCATGCGCGTGGCAAAACCCCGATTCTGGTGGGCGGAACTATGCTGTATTTCAAGGCCTTGCTGGAAGGGTTGTCCAGTAATTTGCCAAGTGCAGATTATGCGGTGCGCGCTGAAATTGAAGATAAGGCTGCACGTGAAGGCTGGGAAGCGGTGTATGCCGAATTGTGCACGGTAGATGCTTTAGCCGGACAAAAATTTAAAGTCAGCGATAAGCAACGGATTATCCGGGCCTTGGAAGTGTTCAAGTTAACCGGTCAACCTATTACCAAACTACAAGCAGAACAGCCCAAAAATGTACCATATCGTTACACTTTTCATAATCACGCCTTGCTGCCAGATCGGGTAGAATTACATCAACGTATAGAAAAACGATTAGAAATAATGTGGTCAATGGGTTTTTTGAATGAAGTAGAAAGGCTTATTGAAAAATACGATTTAGATGAGAATTTACCCTCTATGCGCTCTGTTGGATACCGACAAGCTTTAGAATTTCTAAAGAAAAGTGATAAAAGTCTCAATAAAAAGCAGGAAATGGAGGATAAGGCCCTATTTGCAACACGACAACTTGCAAAACGTCAATATACTTGGCTCAGATCGTTGCAGGAATCGCATAAAATTCAAACATATTTTACGATAAAGCAGGCTCAAGAAGACTTGCGAAACTGTTACGGATAAAGCAAAATTTATGAACTGTCTTTTTTATAAATTTTAATTGAAAAATAAAGATAGTTTTTGCGCTGATTTTTAATTATTTTTGGAGTTATAACATGTCTAAAGGTCAAACTTTACAAGATCCGTTCTTGAATTCTCTCCGTAAAGAACGTATTCCAGTTTCTATTTTCCTTGTAAACGGTATTAAATTACAGGGTCATATCGAATCTTTTGACCAGTATGTGGTGCTATTAAAAAATACAGTAAGCCAAATGGTTTACAAACACGCGATTTCTACAGTTGTACCTGCACGTAATCCACGTCCTGCTGGTGCACCTGCTGGTGCTCAAGGTGCTGGTGGCTTCGGTGGTCAAGGTGGTGGCTTCGGCGGCGGACAAGGTGGTGGCTTTGGTGGTCAAGGCGGCTTCGGTGGTCAAGGCGGCGGCTTCGGTGGTCAAGGTGGCTTCGGTGGTCAAGGCGGCTTCGGTGGTCAAGGCGGCGGCTTCGGCGGTCAAGGCGGCGGCTTCGGCGGTCAAGGTGGCTTCGGTGGTCAAGGCGCTGGCTTCGGTGGTCAAGCTTCTGGTTTTGACAACGACTCTAAATTTGAAGATTCTCAAGAAGATGACAACAACCGTTAATCAATATTAATGGCTTAAGTCCTCTTATAAAAAACCGCTGAATTCAGCGGTTTTTTTATTGCTATTGATGGCGAGGTGAAAAGCCAGAATTAAAAAACCAGTGCAGGCACTGGTTTTTCATTTTTTAAGACCTAGTTATTTTTACGGTCCAGGTTTGGATCTTTAATATCGACAAAGGCATTGCTGCGAATTTCACGTAACCAGCTGTCCAGTTCGGTATCAAACTGACGTTCACCTAGAATCTGGCGTGCCATACGTTCCTGGTATTCGCGGGTCATGTCCTGCTGGCGGGTATCTGTCACCTGTAGAATATGCCAGCCAAACTGGGTTTGAAACGGCTGGCTGATTTCACCTACCGGGGTGCTTTTCATTTGCTGTTCAAATTCAGGCACCATCACCCCAGGGCTAACCCAGCCCAGGCTACCGCCATCGCGGGCAGAACCGGTATCGGTTGAGAAAGTACCGGCCAACACTGCAAAATCTTCACCGGCTTTGAGGCGGTTATACAAACTGTCAATCATGTGCTTGGCATTTTCTGGGCTTACCACTTCTGTCGGCTGAATCAGAATATGACGGGTTTGATATTGGGGAACCAGGGCGCGCTGTTCACCGGCTTTACGATCGACCAGTTTCAGCACATGAATACCATCATTGACTGCAATCAGCTCAGTGGTCTGACCGACGTCAAGTGCACTTACACGTGCAGCCAGTTCAGCCGGAATTTCAGAAAGGCTGCGGAAACCCATATCAGCCGATTCAACTTTGGTGGCAGCTGTGCTGAACTGCTTGTTAATGGCATTGAGGTCATTGCTGTTATTCAGTGCAGTTTTAACCTGTTCCGCGGTGGCCTGTGCATTTTCACCGGATACGCGCACATGCAACACATGCGCCTGACTGCCTAAAGCGGCCTGACCTTGCGGGGTTTTCAGGAAGTTATCGACATCCTGATCGCTAATTTTAATTCGCGACATCACGACTTGCTGACGCAGACGGTTAATTGCCAAATCTTCAGCAATACGGTTGCGTAAAGAGGCATAGGTCCCCGGTGCAATACGGTCGACTTTCTGCTGGAAATCTTCCAGACTTTTGCTGCCATTTTGTTGGGCCACACGCATCACCGCTTCATTTAAGGCTTTTTCATCAGGCTTGATGTTATAGCGTTTGACCTGTTCCAGCTGTGCCTGACGCACGATCAGTTGTTCTAAGGCCTGTTGTTGTAGATATTGAGCCGGTGGCACGGTTTTGTTCTGTGCCTGTAATTGTTGCTGCATTTCAGCAGCGGTTTGCGCTAAATCACTTTGTAGGATGACACTGTTATCCACCACGGCCACGACCTGATCTACAGTTTGTGCAAAAGCAGGTGCAGCTGAAGAAATACATAAAGCTAAGGCAGTGGCTTTAAAAAATTGTTTTAACTGTGGTGTCTTCATTAACGTTGTGTCCAAGTTTGATTAGTTCTATTAAACCCTAAAATACGGTTTTCAAGTAAAGATGCAAGTTTATTGTTGAAACTGCCGAGGCCTTTCAGGTTTAATTCGGCCATGATGGCGCGTTTCGGCTTGACGTTGTGATCGGAGACATCATCCAGATCATTATAATAAGAGCGGCCGTAGACCGAGATGCCCCAGCAGCAGGATTCATAGTTCACACCGAGTAAATATTCACGGGCGACGCTATTGTCCAAATCGTATTGGGCATGACCCAGAATACGCCAGTTGTTGTAGACCGGTTGAATGAACGAGGCCACCACCTGATCATAATGATCCTGACGGTTTGGAATATGACGACGGTTAATATAGCCGACATTGTATAAATTGCCTTGTTCACCGGTATAGAACAGGTGCAGATCGCGCTGGGCATTGTCACCGTTTGACATCCAGGCGGCATTGGCACCAATATTCAGGTTTTCGGTTAACTGGCTGGCCAGACTCACTACCGGGCCGGTGCGGCTTTCGGTATCAAAGCTGTCTGCAGTATTTTCCAGGGTCACACGGCGATCTTCAAAGAAGAAGCTTTGACCCAGGCTGGCACGAATCCGCTCTAAACCTACTTCATCAAACAGGCTGTAGCTTAAACCGAGTGACAGGAAGTTGTTGTCTTCCAGGCGGTCATGGCCGTAGAAACGGTATGGGCTAAACAGCTGGTCATAATTAATGGAAGCAGTGGCTGAATCAAAATTTGGATGGCCATCCTGCTTCTGATACGGCGCGTAGGCATAGAAGGCACGCGGGGTAATGGTTTGCAGGAAGCGACCTTCTTTTTCAAAGGTCAGACCGGCGTCCAGGGTAAACTGCGGTACCGTCACCGATTTGGTTTCGCTAGATGAATCAAACTGATTCAGCGCGTTTTGGGTGTCTTTGTCAAAGAAGGTGTTGACGTTGCGAAGTGATACTTCTGGAATCACAAAAGACCATGGGTTGCGGTAGTTATAACGTGCTTTAAAATCGTTATAGATACGGGTACCACTTGGCTCATAGCTGTTCAGGTCGGTGGTACTGGCTTCCAGATTGTTAATATCTTTCTTGAAGTAAGCCGTGTCGTGGTTAAACTCGATCTGGAAACCTTGAGGATTCCCGGTTTTATAGTTCAATAAGAACTGTGGTAAACGCGCATACGGACGGTCTTCATCTGGAATAGTCGGGTCCAGCGTCTGGAAATCTTCAACTTTTAGCTGCGCTCTTAAACCCGGAATGCCATTGCGATAATTTAGTTCCCAGGCGCGGCGTAAGTTCAGGTCGGTTCTGGAGTTCGGGTTGTTGTTTAAGTCAGCAAAATAGTCTTTATCTGAAGCGTAGTTATATTCCAGATTGGTATTGAACTGCTCGTTAATCTGCCAGTTATGCAGAAAGTGAAAATCCTTACGATCTTCATCATTGTATTTATTGTCAGAGGCCAGGTAGCCGCCCCAGATCTGCCCCTGACCAAAATTCTCGGTCAGATAGCGGAATTCACCTTCCAGCATCGGGCCACGGTCACCAATATAGCGTGGTGTCACGGTGGCATCATAGTTTGGAGCCAGGTTCAGGTAGACCGGTACCGCCAGTTCAACTCCACCATCATTGGTAAAGCCAAAACTCGGGGTCAAAATACCGGTAGTACGACGGTCATCAATCGGGAAGTTAAAATATGGCACCGCCAGCACCGGTACATCTTTTACATACAGCTTGGTGCCACGGGTTTCACCGCGACCGGTTTCCTGATTTAGCTTGATTTCATCGGCCTGAATTTTCCAAGTCGGTGCCTGTTCAGGCGGGCAGGTGCTATAGGTGGCATTATTCAATACCAAGGTATTGGTTGAAGTGCGGGCAATCTTTTCCGCCATGCCATGTGCGTGCTGTTCTTCTGCAATATAGAAGCTGTTGTGTAAATCGCCTTGCTGGGTTTTCAGGTTGTAATTGATCTGGTCGCTTTGCGCCAGTAAACCGGCTTGCGCCATTTGTACCCGGCCTTCGGCACTGGCATAGGTCTGGGTCTGCTCAATGGTAATTTTATCGGCGCGAATCTGGCGGCCTTGCTGGTCAATGACCACATTGCCTTCTAAGACCGAATCCCCATTAGGGTTATAGTGACCATAATCAGCGGTAACGGTCGAGGTGGCTTCTTCCGCAGCAACGGCCACGGTGTCCGGGCTAATTGGCGTAACCCAGGCGCCCTGGCAATAGGCTGAACTCAGCTCCTGACCAAAACGCTGCTGGGCTTCCGGCGCGGTTTTATCGACATAATACTGTTCAAAAAACGACTGGCCCGGATAAGCATCTTGAATGCTCTGTTTGAGTTGTTGATTGGTGATGGATGAAGCGGGCTCTGTGGTCTCTGCATGACTGCTCATCGCGTGTCCACATAACAGGGTCAAGATCGCAGTCGCTAAAGGATTAAATTTAAACTGATGCTTCATTTGTCTCATTAACCAAGAGTGCTTAATCGCAATTAATTATTGTCGCATCATAGAGAAAAAGCGCAGAAGTAGCTACACTTAGCACTTTAAAAACTCAGCCTGTATTAGAATTTATTGCAAATGAATACACAACGTGAACAATTGATACAAACATGGATTACATCTGTACTCGGTTCAGATCAATTTGAAACTCATTTTTTAGCAGGCGATGCAAGCTTCCGTCGTTATGCACGAATCAAATTGAATAATAAAACATTTATGCTGATGGATGCACCACCAGAAAAAGAAGATTGTGGTCCTTTTGTGACGATTGATGAATTTTTTGATGCGCATGGTGTACGCGTGCCGCATATCATCGCCAAAGATCTGCAGCAGGGCTTTTTGCTACTGGAAGATTTTGGTGATGTATTGCTCTCGACCCTGTTAAATGAACAGACTGTCGATGACTACTATGCACAAAGCTTCAAGCAGCTGATCCAATTGCAGTCCATTGCTGGCGAAGGCCATTTCCCGGACTATTCCTATGAAAAACTGATCAGTGAAATGGAGCTGCTCACCGACTGGATGTTGCCCTCATTACAGATTCAGCCAACCGCAGAAGAGAGCGCGTTAATCAAGCGTACCTTTGCTATTCTGGCCAATGCGGCTTTGGCCCAGCCACAAGTGATTGTACATCGTGATTTTCACAGCCGGAACCTGATGAAAATTGCAGGTGAAACCGAACTTGGGGTGATTGATTTTCAGGATGCGGTAATTGGCGCCGATACCTATGATCTGATTTCAATTACCCGTGATGCCTACGTGCAGTGGAATGCAGATCGTGTCTATCGCTGGTTTAAAACCTTTTATGATTTGCTGCCGGAAAGCGCCAAGCAGGAGCGTGATTTTGAGCAGTTCAAGAAAGACGCCGACCTGATGGCGATTCAGCGTCATATCAAGATTCTGGGTATTTTTGTGCGCCTGTTCGAGCGTGATGGCAAATCGGGTTACTTAAAAGATTTGCCGCGCGTGATGTGGTATCTACTGGAAGAATCGCAGCCTTATGCCGAATTGCAGCCTTTTATGCAGTTTATTCGTGAAAAAGTTATGCCAGCATTTGAAGCCAAATATGGCCGTTATGAGGTAGCTGCCTGATGAAAGCCATGATTCTTGCTGCTGGTTTAGGTAACCGGATGCGTCCTTTAACCTTGCATACGCCTAAACCCTTACTGGAAGTAGGTGGTAAGCCGCTAATTGTCTGGCATATCGAAAAGCTGCAGCGCATCGGCATAACCGAAATTGTGATCAATACCGCCTGGCTGGGTGAAAAACTGGCTCAGGCTTTGGGGGATGGCAGCCAGTTTGGCGTTAATATTCTCTGGTCGCATGAAGGCGAAGGTCTGGAAACCGCAGGCGGGATTATTAACGCGCTGCCGCTGCTCGGCAATGAGCCCTTTATTCTGGTCAATGGCGATGTCTGGACCACCATGGATTTTGCGCCATTATTGTCGGTACAGTTACAAGATCAGCTGGCGCATCTGGTGCTGGTAGAGAATCCGGCGCAGCATCCGCAAGGCGATTTCACCTTATCGGAACAAAAAGCTTATACCTTTGATCAGGAAAAATCCGGTGAAAATCTGACCTATAGCGGTATTGCCGTGATTGATCCGCAGATGTTTCAGGGCCTGGAAGGTGGCAAGCGTCCACTGGCACCGTTATTGAAACAGGCCATGCAGGATGAAAAAATTGCCGCCAGCAAATTGCAGGGTGTCTGGGTAGATGTTGGCACTCCTGAGCGATTAAATGCACTGGATCAACAAATTCAGCAAGGTGTGTACGCTTAAGTGCATATTCACTAAGCACTCGCTGCTGTGACTTGGCAGATAAATCGGTATACTTTCAGCTAACTTTTTCGAGACGTTCATTGTTTATGCATACGTTTTTTCAGGAACTCAAGCAGGGTAGTCAGGCCTTGGGTTTAGAGCTCAGCGATGAGACTTTAAATTTATTACTCCAATATCAAGATGCTTTGGTGCTATGGAACAAAGCGTATAACTTGACCGCAATTCGTGATCCGAAAGAAATGCTGGTCAAGCATTTGCTCGACAGCCTGAGTATTCTCAACGATTTACCTGCCGGCCGTTTGCTGGACATTGGTACCGGTGGCGGTATGCCGGGCATGATCATTGCCTTATGTCAGCCGGAACGTCAGTGCGTGTTGCTGGACTCGAATGGCAAAAAAATCCGTTTCTTGAAGCAGTTTATTGCCGATCTGAAACTGCAAAACGTGGTGGCGGTCCAAACCCGAGTCGAAAATGAAGACAGTATCCGTGAGTTAGGCCAGTTTGATGTCATCACCAGCCGTGCCTTTGCATCTCTGACCGATTTTGTGGCGGCATCAAAACCGTTTATGCATGGACAGAGTATTATTGCTTCCATGAAAGGTCTGATTCCGGCCGATGAGGTTGAAGCATTGAAAGATGAGTTCAGCTGTGAAATTATCGAGCTAAAAGTTCCACGTCTGGACGAACAGCGTCATCTACTTTTATTAAAACATATTTAATTCATTCTAAGGATTGGGGTTACCATGGCACAAATTATTGCGATTGCGAACCAGAAAGGTGGTGTCGGTAAAACTACAACCGCAGTAAATTTGGCAGCATCGTTAGCTGTTTTGAAAAAGCGCGTTTTACTTGTGGATATGGATTCACAGGGAAATGCCACGATGGGTTCTGGTATCCAAAAAAACGACCTTCTATATTCCATTACCGATGTGTTGCTGGGCGAAGTGCCAATTGAAACGGCCATTACCAAATCGGAAGTGGGTTATAAGGTTTTAGGTGCAAACCGTGATTTGTCCGGTGTGGAACTGGCTATTGCCGAGCAGGAAGGGCGCGAGTTTATTCTGCGTGATGCACTGGGCGAAATTGAAAAAAGTTTTGACTACATTATTGTCGATTGTGCGCCAAGCTTAAGCTTAATTACCGTGAATGCGCTGGCTGCGGTACAGGGCGTGATGATTCCAATGCAATGTGAATACTATGCGCTGGAAGGTCTGGCCGATTTAACCCAGACCATCGACCGGATTCAGCAGGCTTTAAATCCAGAGCTGGAAATTATTGGTGTGCTGCGAACCATGTACGATGCGCGTAATGCATTAACCCGTGATGTGTCTGAAGAGCTGCAACAGTATTTTGGCAAAAAGCTGTATGACACCGTGATTCCACGTAATGTGCGTCTGGCCGAAGCACCGGCGCATGGTTTGCCTGTAATTTATTTTGAGAAAAGTTCAAAGGGTGCAGTTGCTTACCTGAATCTGGCAGCTGAAATGTTAAAGAAAAGCAAAGTGAAAAAAGGAAGTAAAGCATGACCATAAAAAAACGCGGACTCGCCAAAGGTCGTGGTTTGGATGCCTTACTTGGGTCGATCCAGAAAGAAAAATTACAACTTGAAGCCCAGTCTTTGGATCATGGTCAGCTAAAACAGATTGATGTGCATTTATTAAAACGGGGTGAATATCAGCCACGCCGTTTTATCCATGAACAGGACTTACAGGAACTTGCCGCCTCGATTGAAAAACACGGGGTCATGCAACCGATTGTGATTCGTCCGATTGATGACGAACAGCATCCGTATGAAATTATTGCTGGTGAACGTCGCTGGCGTGCCGCACAGCTGGCGGGACTCACCGAAGTTCCGGCAATTGTCCGTGACCTGACCGATCAGGTGGCGATTGCACTGGCTTTAATTGAAAATATTCAGCGTCAGGATCTGAATCCGATTGATCAGGCCATGGCCTTGCAGCGCTTCCATGACGAGTTTGGTCTGAGCCATCAGGAAATTGCCGACACCGTCGGTAAGGCACGAACTACGGTCAGTAACCTGTTGCGTTTGTTGACTTTAACTGAAGAAGTTAAAGACCTGATGCAGCAAGGGCTGCTGGATATGGGCCATGCGCGCGCCATTTTGACCTTAAAAGCCAAAGATCAGCTGAAAGTGGCTGAACTGGTGATTGAAAAGAGTTTGTCGGTCCGTCAGACCGAACAGCTGGTGCGTGACTGGAGCGCACCAAAAACAGAAAAACCAAAAGCAGAACCGGCACCGGATATTCAGCAACTGACACAACGTCTGTCAGAGCGTTTCAGTGCCAATGTCAAAATTGATCATAACAAGCAGGGTAAGGGGAAGCTGGTGATCAGCTATCACTCCTTAGAAGAACTAGATGGTATTTTAAATATCTGCTTGGCTGATTAATTTTTATTGTAGATTTATTGGGGAAAATCGAATGTGGGAATTGGTAAAAGCAGGCGGCTGGCTGATGCTGCCGTTACTGTTGTGCTCTGTGTTTACGCTGGCCATCAGTATTGAGCGTTTTTTACGTCTTAAGCGTGCCGGTGTGGTGCCGAAAGCCTTGCAATTACAAACCGGACAGCCGGTGCAAGGCGTGTTACAGCAGTTGCAGCAATCGGAAAATTTACAGCACAGTACTTTGGGCCGAATCTTTATGGCTGGTGCGCAAAATAAACACCAGTCTGAACAGTTTGCGCGCGCGCAGATGGAAGCGACAGCCTCTCAGGAAATTGGCTATCTGGAAAAAAATATTAATTTCCTCGGGACTTTAAGTGCTGTGGCGCCGTTGCTGGGCTTATTGGGGACCGTTCTGGGGATTATTGAATCTTTCCTGATGATTGATATCAGTTCAAGCAATCCGACTTTAATGATTCCGGGGATTTCCAAAGCACTGATTACCACCGCAGCGGGTATGCTGATTGCGGTGCCGGCTTTATTTGCTTACCGTTATTTCCAGCGTCTGGTACAGGAATATGTGGCCGAGCTGGAACAGCAGGCGACATTGTTTCATGCTGCGCTGTTTCATCAAACCCAGATTGTTGATGAAGACATTAAAAAAGCAGGCTAAGGTGACCTATGAAATTCAAACGCTCGCAAGTGGAAGATATTCATATTAACCTGACACCGATGATTGACTGTTTGCTGTTTATTCTGGTGTTCCTGTTACTGTCCACCAGTTTTAACCAGTTTAGCCGGATGAACCTGACCTTGCCGGAAGCGCAAGGGGTGCCACCGAAAGCCTATGACCAGAAAGTCGAGGTGGTGGTCGATGCTTCCGGGCATTATTCGGTCAACGGGCAGGCGCTTTCCAGCAAGGAAGTTGCTGATTTAAATACAGCAATTAAACAAATTTCCAATGATCGACGTGATTTAATGTTTATCATTGCGGCAGACGCGAAAGCTTCTCATCAGGATGTGATTCGTGTCATGGATGTTGCGGGACAACTGGGTTTCGTCAACATTAACATCAGTACGAAAGTACCAACTCGAGGCTATTAGTGAATCCGGATTATAAAGTCTACCTGCGTCTACTCGGTTATTTAAAACCTTTCTGGGGAATCGCAATTCTGGTTGTGGTGGGTTTTGCCATCAATGCGGCGACTGAGGTATCAGTGGCCAAGTTGCTGGAAAAAATTATTACGGCAATTCAGGAAAAAGACTACACCTTCACCCACCTGTTTCCTTTTCTGGTGGTGTTGCTGATGTTTTTCCGTGGTGTCGGCCTGTTTCTGGGCGGCTACTATACCGCGGTCATTTCACGTAATCTGGTGTTTAATGTGCGCCAGGAAGTATTTGCCAAATTGCTGCGCTTACCGTCGCAGTATTATCTGGACAATACCAGTGGCCACATTACTGCCAAAATCATGTATAACGTGGAGCAGCTGACAGCGGCTTCCACCGAATCTTTGCGTACCTTGCTGCAACAGGGTTTAATTACCATCGCCTTGCTTGGTTACCTGTTTTATAGCAACTGGCGTTTGACCATCTGTATCCTGATTTTTGCCCCGCTGATTGGCCTGTTAATCCGGAAAGCCGCCAAGCGTATGCGTAAGCTGTCAATTCAGGTGCAGGATACCATGGGTGATGTGAACCACGTGGTGCAGGAAACTGTAAACGGCAATCTGGTGGTGAAAGGTTTTGCCGGTCATCAATACGAGCAGGAACGCTTTAAACAGAACTCACTGGAAAACTTGCGCCGTGGCCTGAAAATGGTAGCTGTGCAGCAGCTCAACAGTCCGGTGGTACAGTTGATCATGTCGATTGCACTCTCCATCGTGATCTGGATTGCGCTGCGCCCGGAAATTTTACGTGACACCTCAGCTGGTGAATTTGTGGCCTATATTACTGCCGCTGGTATGCTGAGCAAACCAATTAAAGCGCTAACCGATATCAACGAAAAACTGCAACGCGGTATGGCGGCGGCGCATTCTGTATTTGAACTGCTGGATATGCCGGAAGAAAAAAATACTGGTACCTTAACTCCAGCCTTAAAAGGCAATATTGAATTTGATCAGGCCAATCTGGTCTATGCCGATGGCCATCATGCCATTCATGACTTTAGCCTGAATGTTAAAGCCGGTGAAACCGTGGCACTGGTCGGACGTTCAGGGGCGGGCAAAAGCTCACTGGTTAATTTGCTGGTGCGTTTTCAGGAATTATCTTCAGGCCAGATCAAGCTGGATGGGCTGGATATTCATCAGATTGAACTGAATAGCCTGCGTACCCAAATTGCCATGGTCAATCAGCAGGTGGTGCTGTTTAACCGTACCGTGCGTGAAAATATTGCGTATGGTCAGCTGGAAGGTGCGTCGGATGAAGAGATCATCGCGGCGGCCAAAGCGGCGTATGCGCATGATTTTATTATGGCCTTACCACAAGGTTATGACACACCACTCGGTGCGCAGGGTTTAAACCTGTCCGGTGGTCAGCGTCAGCGTATCGCGATTGCCCGTGCTATTTTGAAAAATGCGCCGATCCTGATTTTGGATGAGGCGACCAGTGCATTAGACAATGAATCTGAATACTTTATTCAACGTGCCTTTGATGCAGCGATGCAGAATCGTACCACCATTGTCATTGCACACCGTTTATCTACCATTGAAAATGCCGACCGTATTGTGGTGATGGATCAGGGGTGTATTATTGAGCAGGGTACCCATCAGGAACTGTTAAACCAGCAGGGTGCTTATTATCAGTTGCATCAGCGCAATTTCGAGGAATAATCAGCCATGTCATTTGCACAATTCATTCAGGACGCTTGGAACAAGCAAGCCAAATGGTTGGTTGTGCTACGGCCGTTGGCGCTGTTATATCGTGGTGGCAGTGTGCTGAATCAGAAGCTGTATGCTTCGGGGATGAAAGCAGCCTATACCGCACCAGTGCCGGTGATGGTGATTGGCAACATTACTGTAGGCGGTAGCGGCAAAACGCCGCTGCTGATTCATCTGGTTAATTATCTGCATAGCCTGAATGTGCGTGTTGGCGTAATTAGCCGCGGCTATGGCGGCAAAGGCCCATTCCCGGCCTATGTTGATTTTGAATCGACGCCGGACATGGTCGGCGATGAACCCTGTCTGATTGTACAATCTACCGGTGCGCCAATGGCGGTCGGTGCCAATCGTCAGCAGAGTATTGAATTGCTGCTGTCCAGACATGAACTGGACCTGATTATCAGTGATGATGGTTTGCAACATCTGGCGCTCAATCGCCAATTGGAATGGATTGTGCTGGATAATAATCGCGGTCTGGGCAATGAAAAAATTCTGCCTGAAGGTTATTTGCGAGAGCCGAAAAGCCGCCTGAATACAGCAACCGTGATTGAACATGCGGCACAGCCAAGTTCAGCGCTGAATATGCATCTGGAAGTGGCTGAGCCTTATTTACTTAATGCCATAGAGGGTAAGGTGTTTAATCCGCAAGAGGCTTTTTATGCCGTGGTTGGGATTGGTTTTCCGCAGCGCTTTTACCGCACTTTAGAGTCGATGGGCATCCAGCAATTCCAGTGCCACGAATTTCCAGATCATCATGATTATGAAATTGATGACTTGCAGTTTGAAGATCATCAACCGATTATTACCACCGAAAAAGATGCGGTGAAAATTTTGCCCTTGCTGAAACAGTATCCTGATTTTAACCGGGAAATCTGGGTGGTGCCGGTTGAAGCGGTATTGTCACCTGCTTGTTATCAGGTTTTGCATCAACAGTTAGCGCAACTGGGTTTGACCCTGAATGAAGGACAGTTATGAAACACATCGTTATTCCTGCACGTTTTGCCAGTTCACGCTTACCGGGTAAGCCCTTACTTGAAATTCATGGCCGTCCCATGATTTTACGGGTGGTGGATCAGGCCAAAAAAGTTGAAGGTTTTGATGACTTATGTGTGGCGACAGATGATGTGCGTATTGCCGATGTCTGCCGCGCTGAAGGGGTGGATGTGGTCTTGACTTCAGCGGATCATCCTTCCGGGACTGACCGTTTAAGTGAAGTAGCGCGAATCAAAGGCTGGGCCAGTGATGACATTATTGTCAATGTGCAAGGTGATGAACCTTTATTGCCCGCGCAGCTGGTGAAACAGGTGGCGCAGCTCTTGGTTGATCAGCCCGGCTGTTCGATGTCGACACTGTGTGAACCGATTCATGCACTGGATGAGTTCCAGCGTGACAGCATTGTCAAAGTGGTGATGTCCAAGCACAATCAGGCTTTGTATTTTAGCCGCGCGACCATTCCTTATGATCGTGACGGGGCGAAAAATGCCGTGCCGCAATTGCATGATCAGGCTTATCGTCATTTGGGCCTGTATGCCTATCGGGTAAAACTGTTACAGGAATATGTGACTTGGGAGATGGGTCTGCTGGAGCGTCTGGAAAGTCTGGAGCAGCTGCGGGTGCTGGAAAATGGACATCGGATTGCGATTGCCGTGGCTGAAGCCAATTTACCGCCGGGTGTCGATACCCAGGAAGATCTGGATCGTTTGAATGCGCTTGATCTTGCACATTTTGAATCGTAGAGCTGGCCATGCAGAATGAAGTGACTGCGCAGATTTATCCCTGGCAGCAAACAGTTTGGGATACACTAACGGGCAGATTTCCCCAGTTGGGCCATGGACTGCTGTTTTATGGTAAAAAAGGCTGTGGCAAAGAAGCTTTTGCGCAGCAGTTTCTGGCCTGGATTTTGTGCCAGCATCGTCATGAGCGCAATCTGCCCTGTGGCGAGTGCGGCAGTTGTCAATGGTTAAAATCAGATACGCATCCGAATTATGTTTATATCACGATCGATGAAGAGAATAAAAAACAAAACGCGAAAATTAAGATCGAGAAGATCCGTGATTTATTACCATTTGTGCAACAAACCGTAGATGGCTGGCGGGTCATTGTGATTGAGCCGGCAGAAGCCTTGAATATTGCCTCTGCCAATGCCTTGCTAAAAACACTGGAAGAACCCGGCGAGCGGGTGGTGATTATCTTGCTGGCCGATCATTATCTAAAGCTGCCCGCAACTATTCGCAGCCGTTTACAGCATTTTGCCCTCGACCGGATTGCCCCGGAACTGGCCCATGATTTTTTAAGCCAGCACTTGCCGGAAAGCAGCGAGCAGCAAAAACAGCTGCTGATGAACCTGTCCAATCAGATGCCGCTGCAAGCCATTCAGGTGGCCGAGCAGGACTGGTTCTTTAAGCGCGCTGACTTTGTGCAAGACTGGCAAAAATTGGTCAGTCAAAAAAATATGCCGATGGCAATTGCGACCAAGTGGAATAAAGAGCTGAGTTTTAGTGAATTTGGTCAGATGTTTGAATACTTGTTGTCAGATTTGATTTGTGTCAAGCTAAATCAACCGGTGAAAAACATCGACTTGACACTAAGCGCGCTGGCCGAGCAGTATTCGCTGGAAGCATTATTTGATATTTATAGTGATATACAACAATCAAAACAGATGACAGAGCAGAATGTTCAAAGCAATCTGATTCTTGATCAGCTGTGTATAAAATTGATGAATCTTTAAGGGGAAACAGTATGCAGCCACGTATGGGCGGAATTATCCAGGCCAATATTCCAGATCTAGAAACGCTTTATTTAAGTTATATGCCCTATGTGGTCGATGGCGGACTGTTTATTCCTTCCAAGCAACCGGTGCAGATGGGCGAAGAAATCTTTGTACTGGCGACCTTGCCGGAACAATCACAAAAAATTCCACTGACCGGTAAAGTAATCTGGATTTCACAAAAACAGAATGGGGTGAAATTACAGGGCTTTGGTATTCAACTCAGTGGTGAAAAGGGTCTGTATTACAAAGCAGAAGCAGAAAGACTACTGGCAGGACTTAAGTCTTCAAATCGAAACAGTTACACTATGTAGTCTGTTCTAAGTTGTTGTAGGAAACGCCTGTGTTTGTAGATACGCATTGTCATTTAACCATGCTCGATTTAACTCCGTATGATGGAAATCTGGATCTGGCATTGGCGCAGGCGCGAGAAGCCGGCGTATCTAAATTTATGAGTATTTCGGTCGATCTGGATGACCATATCGAACTGGCAAAAATTGCCGCACGTCATGCAGATGTCGGTTATACCGTGGGTGTGCATCCTTGTGAAGATGCGGCCACCATGGCGCGTGCCACCACTGACTATCTGGTCGAGCTGGCACAACCGGAAAAAGTCTGGGCGCTGGGGGAAACCGGGCTGGATTATTATCACAGTACCGATTTTATTGCCGAGCAGAAAGACTGTTTTGCCCGCCATATCCATGCCTCGCAAATCGTAAAAAAACCGGTGGTGGTGCATACCCGTTCAGCCAAGCATGATACGGTTGATATTATCCGCGCGGAAAAATCAACCCATGGGATTTTGCACTGTTTTACCGAAGACTGGGAAACCGCCAAAGCGGTACTGGACTGCGGTTACTATGTCTCTTTCTCGGGTATTGTGTCGTTTAAAAATGCCCAGGATTTACGGGATGTGGCCAAGCAGGTGCCGCTAGATCGTGTCCTGATTGAAACCGATTCGCCGTATCTGGCGCCAATGCCATATCGTGGTAAATCAAATGAACCAAAATATGTCCCATATGTAGCCAAAGCCCTGAGTGATGTATATGATAAGTCACTGGAAGAGATGGCTTTCATTACCATGCAGAATTTTGAGAACCTCTTGAACCAAAAGTAAAAATCTAGAAATTTTTAAAACTGACCGATAAGTGCATAAGAGAGAGTTTATAGGGTGAAGATGGATCGTCAGGCTCAATTTCGAGCAAGAGAAACCTTAATTTTTCAAGTGGCAGAGCAATTGCTATTAGAAAATGGTGAAGCAGGGATGACGCTTGATGCCTTGGCCGCAGAATTGGACCTGGCCAAAGGCACGCTTTATAAACATTTCCAGAGTAAAGACGAGCTGTACATGTTGCTGATTATTCGTAATGAGAACATGCTGCTCGAAATGATCAAGGATGCTGAGAAAAAGTTTCCTGAACATTTGGCCTTCTTTATGCTGCATCACTTGCATCATCCAGAGCGCACGGTACTGTTTCATCAGATTGAAGAGCGCCTGTCGACTACCGGTATGGGCATCAACCATCTGTTTAACGAGCTGTATCAGGTGCGTAAACAGCGCCTGCGTCTGATTATTCGCATGACTGAGCATTATCTGGAATCAATTCAGAGCAAAATGTCGGTGCGTGACTATCTGGCTTCGATCTGGTCGTTGACGCACGGTGCGGCAGCCATTCTAAACTCCAGTTTCTACCAGCGCTATCTGGGTTCACGCGATACCTTGCGCGTGGCCTATATCGACCAGGCGCTGGCCTTGCCGAAACAAGTTCAACATCTCGAACAGATCGCCTAAACCTCATGACTAGATCGCATCACTTCTCATCTGTTCGTGGTTTTACACTCATTGAATTGATGGTGGTGATTGTGGTCATGGCCATTGCCGCCTCACTGGTGCTGATGAATATTGGCGGGGTGGACCAGCGCAGCGCCATGCAGGCACGTGAAGTGTTTTTGATGGATGTGAAGAAGCTGCAACGCGAAGCAGACGATCAGTCGCGTGTGCTGGCTCTAAATGTTCAAAATGCCACCGATGTGTCACCATTTCGTTATGAAGTTCTGGAATATTTGCCAGCAACCACCGCTACCGACAGTTCAAGCGTCATGCTCAGTCAAGCCGCGACCCGCTGGCAAAAATATGCCGAATTTGAGATGCAAAGTTTGCCTGATGGGGTGAGCTTTCAGATTCAGCCTTTACAACACGGATTTGAGAATGCGCAGAATGCTGCCTTGCTGCAAGGCGATGCACCGAAATTGATCTGGCTGGGGAATGGTGAAGTTAAGCCGGTGCGGATTCAGTTTTATTTCGAGCAGCGTCCGGTTGGGGCTGAAATCGAAATTGATCATCTGGGTAAGATCGTGAATGAAGAATAGATTATTTTCAGCGTTCTTGTCGCCTGATCTGCAAAAACTAAACCGGCTTTTCTCCAGCTGTTCAACATCCGCGTACCGATTACGAGCACATCCGCATCAGACCCGATTCAAGCGTATTGCCGGTTTTACCTTGCTGGAAGTAATGGTGGCACTGGCGATTTTTGCTACAGCTGCTATGGCGCTGACTCAAGTGGCCATGCAATATACCCAGTCGACCTCTCATGCCATTTTAAGAACCAAAGCGCAGTTTGTGGCCTTAAACGAACAGGCTCTAATGGAAATCCAGCAGGACTGGCTGACGGGTACGCAATCAAAACAGGTCACCCTGCAAGGTGAAAGCTGGCAAATTGATAAAAGCGCACAGCCGACCATTAGCCCGAATGTGCAGCGGGTAGAAGTGCAGGTCAGCTTATTTAACCCCGATACCGGTCAGGTTGAAGCCGGCATCACCCATTTGGTGTTTTTTAATCATCGGGTGGCGCAATGATTAAGGCTAAACGCGGATTTACTCTGGTCGAGCTGCTGGTGGCCATTGCCATCTTTGCGGTGCTGTCTGCCTTAGGCTGGAAAGTATTTGATTATCTGGTCAAGGTCAAAGACCGTAACCAGTGGCATGAACAGCAGTTAGAAGGATTGCAGGGTGCCTATCAGCAAATCTTGCGTGACAGCATTCAGATTGTACCGCTGACGGCCAACATCAATAATGATATTCAGCCAGCTTTGGTATTACAAAACGGCCGTTTTAATTTTAGCAAGACCGGTGTGACCGATCCTTTGCAGCAGGGCATTGCCCCCACTGAACGGATTGAATATCAGTACCGGGCCGACGAACAAAAACTGTATCGTCTGAAATATGCCAATTTGCATCAATCCGGGCAGGATCAGCCGGTTTCCAGCGTATTATTGGACAATGTTAGCCAGTTTCAGGTTAGTGTGCTGAATCCGCAGGAACTGAGTAACTGGCCAGACAGCAGTATTGACTTAAATGATAATCAACAAAAACGCAAACTGCCAAAAGGCATTAAAATAAATTTAACCGTACAAGATGTACAATATGAATGGATTTTTAGCCTGTTAAATACTGACTTCCTGAAATCAGACAATAAAACCACATCATAAAACAGGCACTAAAGATAGGCAGTGAATGGGGCAATGGGACAGAACATGAAGCAGCAACAGGGTATTGCGCTAATCACCATTTTAATGATGGTGGCATTGGCCACCATTTTGGCGGCGACCATTGCCAAACGTCAGGCCTATACCGCAGAAAGTACTGCTTATTTAATGCGGCAGAACCAGTCCTTGCTCTATGCCAAAAGTGCCGAAGCCTTCTTCGCTGAATTGCTCAAAGATGATGCTGAAAATGCTGCCGAGGTCGATCATCTGCAAGAAAACTGGGCCCAGCCGATGCCAGCCTTTCCTGTCGAAGATGGTTTTGTGGCGGGTGTGTTGAGTGATGAATCGGGGAAGTTCAATTTAAATGCCTTGCTGAATGACAATGGCAATGTTAATGAAAATGCCAAACTGTATTTTGAACGGCTGCTGGTGCGTGTTGGCTTGCCTGCCCAAATCAGTGAAGCGGTAATTGACTGGCAAGATGCCGATGATTTACCCATCGGGCCGATGGGTGCCGAGAGTAGCTATTATCAGGGCCTACCTAATAGTTATTTACCTTCAAATTCCCTGTTTTATAGTGTCGAAGAACTGAAACAGGTGCGCGGCTTTGAAGAGGGCCAATATCAGCTGTTACTGCCTTATGTCAGTGCTTTGCCGAACCGCAGTACCAGTATCAACATCAATACGGCACCGGCTTTGGTGCTGGCCAGTATTGATGACAAGCTGGATGTGAACCAGATTCAGCAGGTGCTGCAACAGCGTCAGGCCAATCTGGAGCATTTTGCCAATACGCAGGAACTGTGGGAGCTGGATGCCTTTAAACAGGTGGATGCCGCCCTGAAAGCTCAGGTCGGTGCTTTACTGGGGGTACAGTCCAATTACTTTAAGGCAAAAATTGAAGTGATGCTGAGTGAACGCAAACGCCAGTTTAGTAGTGATCTGGTGCGCGATAAAAAAACGGTTTATGTGGCCTATCGCAGCATGGCATCATTTTAAAACACAGCCTTTCAGCGCAATTTTCACTGTGCATAAAGCGAGATAGGTTTTAGCTATCAAGTTAAACAGCAAATTTAATGCTTATTCCTTTAATTTTGCTTTATAATTAATAGTCGATTCACAAATAATCTGGCCTGATCGGGACACATGTTAATTCGTAAGTTATTTAAGTTTGAAAATGCTCATATTGTGCGTAACTGCACTTCAGACCGCTGTAAACGTTCAATACACGGCCATAGCTATAAAGTTGAGCTGTTACTTAAGGCAACGAAATTAGATCATGGTCAAATGGTCTATGATTTTGGCTTGCTAAAAGGTGTGATTAAAGAAATTTTTGATTCTTTCGATCATGCGATCTGTTTCTGGCAACAGGACAATCCGGATTATATTCAGGCCTGCCAAAACTTCAGTGCACGCTGGGTCTCTTTACCAGTATCGCCATCTGCCGAGCAGTTTTCCCGTATTTTCTTCTTTCTGGCGCAGCAGGTGCTGGCCTCAACCATCACCCAGAATGGTGAAGGTGATGTTGAAGTCTATTCGGTAATTGTGCATGAAACCGATACCGGTTATGCGCAAAGCTTTTTAGAAGATATTGAAAACGAACAAATGGGACGGCTTGCCCTGGATCAGATCGAGTTTTCAGCGCAGGTGCGCGCGGAATGGTCAGATCCCGAGATGTATGAAAAATTGAAACAGGGTATTAAATTCCAAAACCCAAGCGTAGATTTACAGGTTAAACTCTAATACACACATCCTGACATGGATATAAAGGATTTAATACAGGTATGTCTTTAACTGAACAGCAACACGCGAAACTGGAGAAGGTTCAGTTAGATGCGAGCTGGAAATATGCCCTGAGCGATTTTTTGCTGGGTGAGAAAATGGATGCCTTAAAAGCATTCCTACTCGAAGAAAAACAAGCCAATAAAGTGATTTATCCACCAAGTGGCTTAATTTTTAATGCACTAAATACCACGCCGCTAGAGCAGGTCAAAGTCGTTATTCTGGGCCAAGATCCTTATCATGGTCCGAATCAGGCACATGGCCTGAGCTTTTCTGTGCAGAGAGGGGTTGCATTACCGCCATCTTTACGTAATATTTTCCATGAGTTACATACCGACTTGGGGCTAGATATTCCCAAGCATGGCGATTTAACCCGTTGGGCGGAACAGGGTGTGCTGCTGTTAAACAGTGTCCTGACTGTTGAGGCTGCACAGCCAACATCGCATCAGAAGCGGGGCTGGGAAGAATTTACAGATCATGTGATTGATGTCCTAAATGAACAGCGTGAGCATATTGTGTTCATTTTATGGGGTGCCTATGCACAGCGTAAGGGACAACGCATTGATCCGAATAAACACTTAATCTTGAAAGCCGCACATCCGTCGCCGCTGGCGGCAAACCGTGGTGGTTTTTTTGGATGTAAAGTGTTTTCAAAAACAAATAATTACCTGAAACAACATGGCATTGAGCCTATAGACTGGCAGCTGGACGCATGACACAAACTCCCGTATTGAAACAGTATCATCCCGATTTAATTGTTGAAGAAGCACAAAATGGCTGGCGTATTGTTCGTTTGAATCGCCCAAAGTCGTTGCATGCACTGGATGAATCTATCGTGACTGCTTTACTGGAAGTCTTTCAGGACTTTCATACGGATGAGCAGGTGAAAGCCATTTGGCTCGATTCCACTACACCAAAAGCCTTCTGTGCCGGTGGCGATGTGCGCAAACTGCGTCAACTGGTGATTAATGACGAAGTTGAGGCAGCCAATAAATTCTTTGAACAGGAATATGCGCTGGATTTGTTGCTGCATAACTATGCCAAACCGGTTCTGGTCTGGGGTGAAGGTTATGTGATGGGCGGTGGTTTGGGTCTGTTTATGGCAGCGCCGTTCCGTCTGGTAACCCCGCATTCACGTCTGGCAATGCCGGAAATTAATATCGGTCTTTATCCAGATGTAGGTGCATCGCGCTTTCTGGCAGATCGGGGTGCTATTGGTCTGTTCACTGGTTTAACCGGTTCGATTATGACTGCCGCCGGCGCTTACGGAATTGGCTGGGCCACACATATCTGTGATGTCGCACGTGATGTGGTGTTGGACCGGATGATTAATATTGACTGGGATCATTATCCTGCCGGTGATTTCCGTGCTATTGATGACACTTTGAACAGTATGCATCGTCCGGTTGGACCAGGACCATTACAGAATTCGTTGGATGTAATTCATAGCGTGTGTCGTGGTGTCAACTTTGAACATGACTATGAAGCAATTGTCGGTTTAAGTGATGCGCGTAGCGACTGGCTGCGTCAGGCCAGTGAAAACCTGCAAAAAGGTTCACTGACAACTGCAGCCCTAAGCTGGTTATTATGGCAATGGGGCAAACAGGTGCATTCATGGAATGAAGTGTTTGAACTGGAAACCCAGATTTCGGCCTGGAAAATCAATCACCCTGACTTTGTTGAGGGTGTGCGTGCCCGTCTGGTCGATAAGGATTTATCTCCAGAGTGGAAGCAGGGCGCTGATCGCAGCCTAAAAGGTATTCTGGCCGATGATCCACCGGTGACGTCAATTCAAAGCTGGAATGACCTGCTGAAACGTCATGGTGTTATCAGCTGATTTATGTCTGATGTTGAAGCTTATTCTGATGAATACTGGATGCAGCATGCTTTTGAGCAGGCTGCATTAGCGGCCTCGCAGGGAGAAATTCCTGTCGGGGCAATTTTAGTCAGTCAGAACCAGATCATTGGGGCGGGCTATAATGCGCCCATTTCCCTGAATGATCCTACCGCGCATGCTGAAATTCTGGCGATTCGTCAGGCCTGTATTCACATTGAAAATTATCGCTTGCCGGAAGATACCACGCTTTATGTTACGCTTGAGCCGTGTACTATGTGTGTGGGTGCGCTGATTCATGCCCGAGTAAAACGGGTAGTCTTTGGCACCACCGAGCCGAAAGCCGGTTCTCTGGTCAGTGCACGCCAATTGCTGGACAGTGGCTATTATAATCATCTGTTTGAGTTTGAAGCGGGCTGTTTACAAGCCCAGTGTGCAGCCCAGCTGAGTGATTTTTTCAAGCTGCGTCGTGAGCAGAAAAGACAGCAAAAATTACAACAAAAGTCCTTAAATGATCAGAATCTTTAAAGCATTTTCCTCTACACTAAGCCGTGTATGTGATTGAATCCCTTTAGGAACAATAAAATGAACGCTATTCAAATTAAAAAAGAATTTAATGCGCCTGTAGCACAGGTATTTGAATTAATGTCGAAACATGCCACCTATAACACCGCTTTTGCACCTTTACAGGTTAAGCGTGTCAAGGATTCCGCTGATCCTGAACGCCCGGATGGTGTGGGTTCGGTGCGCCGGATGGGTTTTGGCCCGGTTAAGCCTTTGCAGGAGCAGATTACGGTGCTCGAGCCAAATCAGCGGATTGAATATAAAATTATTAAAAATCCGTTGGTGAAACATCATTTGGGCGTGATTGAATTTGAGCCGGTGGCAGAAGATAAAACCCTGGTGACCTACCGGATTGAGCTGCAGGCACGCGCGCCTTTTGTCAGTAAACTCATTCTTGCCCAGTTGAAAACTGCAATTAAAATCGGTTTAAGTAAACTGGCTAAATCTGTATAAAAATCTGTAAATATGTCTGGAAACGCAATGACAGTTCAAATTATTACCATTGATGGGCCAAGTGGCTCAGGTAAAGGTACGCTTGCCGCCAAACTGGCTGCACATTATCAATTTCACTTGCTGGATTCAGGCGCGCTGTATCGTCTGCTTGGGCTGTCATTGCATAAGGCAGATTTGCTGGAAAGTCTGAGTAACGAACTAAGCAAATGCATCGAAATTGCAACAAACTTAGACATCAAATTTCAGAGCACAGCAACCGGCACTCAGGTCATGCTGGATGGCGAAGATGTCAGCCAGACCATCCGTACCGAACGTGTCGGAGAATATGCTTCAAAAGTAGCAGCAATTCCGGAACTTAGAACGGCATTGTTGGCCCGTCAGCGTGCTTTTGCCCAGGCGCCGGGGCTGGTAGCCGATGGTCGTGACATGGCCACCTCCATTTTTCCTGAAGCACAAGCCAAAATTTATCTGACTGCATCGGCAGAGTCGCGCGCGCAAAGACGTGTAAAACAGTTGCAGGGTATGGGGCTGGATGCTAAAATAAACGACATTTTAGCTAATATCGAAGCTCGCGACAAACGGGATATGGAGCGCGAAGTTGCTCCACTCAAGCCAGCGGTTGATGCTTACATCATTGACAGTTCAGATTTGAACATCGATGAAGTCTTTCAACTGATGACACGTTATGTCGATCAGCAATTAGCAAACTAAATTTATTCAGCGAATGCATAGCTTGATCAGTTTTATACGGACTATGTAAACGCTTAACTAAACCGGCCTTGTCTGATCCAAGACCGCTGACTTTATCGGAAATATCATGACCGAATCTTTTGCAGCCCTCTTTGAAGAAAGCGAATTAAACCTCAACGTTGAAAAGGGTGCTGTCATCCAAGGCGTTGTAGTAAGCATCGACTCTGATTGGGTAACAGTTGACACTGGCCTTAAATCTGAAGGTATTGTTGACCGTGCTGAATTCTTAAATGAACAACGTGAACTTGAAGTTCAAGTTGGTGATACTGTTGATGTTGTTGTTGAAGCTCTCGACAACGGTATGGGTCAAACAGTTTTATCACGTGAAAAAGCGAAACGTGCTGAAACTTGGACTAAACTTGAAAAAATCTTTGAAGACGGCGAAATCGTTACTGGTGTTATCTCTGGTAAAGTTAAAGGCGGTTTCACTGTTGACATCGGTCCAGTTCGTGCGTTCTTACCAGGTTCTTTGGTAGACACTCGTCCTATCCGTGACACCACTCACCTTGAAGGTAAAGAGTTAGAATTCAAAGTTATCAAGCTTGACGCTAAACGTAACAACGTTGTTGTTTCTCGTCGTGCTGTTATGGAAGCTGAATCTTCAGCTGACCGTGAAGCGCTTCTTGCTCAGCTTGAAGAAGGTCAAACAGTTACAGGTACGATCAAGAACCTTACTGATTACGGCGCGTTCGTTGACCTTGGCGGTATCGACGGTCTTCTTCACATCACTGACATGGCTTGGAAACGTATCAAGCACCCATCAGAAGTTGTTGAAGTTGGTCAAGAAGTTACTGTTAAAGTACTTAAGTTTGACAAAGAACGTAACCGCGTATCTTTAGGCCTGAAACAATTAGGCGAAGATCCATGGTTAGCGATCATGAGCCGTTATCCTAAAGGTTCTATCGTTAAAGCTCGCGTAACTAACTTAACTGACTACGGTTGCTTCGCTGAAATCGCTGAAGGCGTTGAAGGCTTAGTACACGTTTCAGAAATGGACCACACAAACAAAAACATCCACCCATCTAAAGTTGTTCAGATCGGTGACGAAGTTGACGTTATGGTTCTTGAAGTTGATGAAGAGCGTCGTCGTATTTCTCTTGGTATCAAACAAACTCGTGCTAACCCATGGGAAGAGTTTGCTAAGAACCACGACAAAGGTGAAAAAGTTTCAGGTACAATCAAGTCAATCACTGACTTCGGTATCTTCATCGGTTTACCAGGCGGTATCGATGGTCTAGTTCACTTGTCTGACATCTCTTGGAACGAACAAGGCGAAGAAGCGATTCGTCGTTACAAGAAAGGTGACACTGTTGAAGCGGTTATCCTGTCTGTAGACGCTGAAGGCAACCGTATCAGCCTTGGTATCAAGCAATTGAACAGCGATCCATTCAACGATTTTTTGGCTGCTAACGAACGCGGTGCGCTGGTTAAAGGTACTGTAACTGCAGTTGACGCGAAAGGCGCGACTGTTAAGTTAGCTGACGAAGTTGAAGCAACTCTGAAAGCATCTGAAATCAACCGTGATCGCGTTGAAGATGCAACTAAGTTCTTAGAAGTTGGTCAAGAAGTTGAAGCGAAAATCATCAACGTTGACCGTAAGTCTCGCTCTATCAACTTGTCTATCAAAGCGAAAGACGAAGCTGAAGAGAAAGAAGCAGTAGCTAACTTACGTCAAGCAACAGCTTCTCAAGACAATGGTCCTAAGACTATTGGTGATCTGATCAAAGCTCAGATGAACCACTAAGTAGCCGTGGAAAAGTATGATTAATGTAATTTAACTCTTACTTTTTACACAAATACTGTAAACGGTAGCGTAGTATTAACTTATTGCGCTACCGTTTTGTATTTAAACAGGTTATTATCGGTTTTGAGTTAAAGTAGCTTGATAATTAAAGAGGTCGCAGATGACTACTGAAGCACTTAATAAGTCTGACTTAATAGAGCGAATTTCCCTAAAAAATCCACATTTAGCGGAACCTTTAGTTGAAGAAGCTGTTAAGATTATGATTGATCAAATGATTGAATCACTGTCTGCAGATAACCGAATTGAAATTCGTGGATTTGGTAGCTTTGCATTACATCATCGTGAGCCACGTGTAGGTCGTAACCCGAAAACGGGCAAGTCAGTTAAAGTGGCGGCAAAAGCGGTACCTCATTTCAAACCAGGTAAAGCATTGCGCGATGCAGTGAACGCATCTGCAGAGAAATAATTAATTTATATCCTGAGGTGTGTTTATGCGTTACGTCTTAGTCGCATTATTGATTGTACTGTTTGGCTATTCATTGGCTCTGGTTTTACAAAACGGGACCGAGCTGTCGGTTGACCTTTTGTTCACTCAAGTTCCAGCCATGCGTTTGGGGTTGTTGTTATTACTGACCCTGGCATTGGGTGTTGTTGTTGGACTTTTACTGGGTGTGCAGATTTTCCGCGTATTCCAGACCAGCTGGGAAATCAAGCGACTGCGTAAAGATATTGACCATCTGCGCAAAGAGCAAATTCATACGGCACAGTTGGCAGCGGCTGAGGCAGCTGCAAATACGCGCCATGAAAAAACGGTAGTCGATATTCATCCGAATGATCGTTCATCTACACCTTTATAGTGGACGCTTGAATAAAGTTGAATGGCTTTTTTGAGGTCTGCAACTTGAAATATTTAACGCTTAAGAGCTGATCTCCTAAGCGTTTTTTTATGCAGCCATGTTTTGAAACGCTTAGTTTAATCCATAAGGTTTTATAAATAAGCAGTTTAACTTAACTGCTTTGCTTATATTCAATAAAATTCACTTGGTTGCCAGATTTGAAATTCGTATAATGCTTTAATTTTGTCAGTTTTAAGGGTCTTCTCATGAGTATTATCGTTGCTTTAGATGCAAAAAGTCATTACGACGCAATGACAATTGCCGAGCAGCTAGACCCAGCCTTATGTCGGGTCAAGGTCGGTAAAGAGCTGTTTACCCATGAAGGGCCAGCAGTGGTTAAAGCACTGCAAGATAAAGGCTTTGAAGTTTTTCTGGATTTGAAATTCCACGATATTCCTAATACCACGGCTCAGGCTGTATGTGCGGCAGCAGACTTAGGGGTGTGGATGGTGAATGTGCATGCCTCTGGCGGCCGAAAAATGATGGAAACCTGTGTAGAGCGCTTAAAAGCAGGGAATTACAATACCCAGCTTATTGCTGTGACTGTTTTGACCTCAATGGGTCGTGAAGATTTACGTGATATCGGTTTAGATATTGAGCCATTTGAACAGGTGAAGCGTTTAGCTGCCTTAACCAAAGACAGTGGTTTAGATGGTGTGGTTTGTTCAGCGCAAGAAGCCAAGATGCTGCGTGACAGCTTGGGTCAGGAGTTTGCTCTGGTAACGCCGGGGATTCGCCCTGAAGGTTCAGCTGCAGATGACCAGAAGCGTATCGTCACGCCTAAACAGGCAATGCTGGATGGTTCTACACATCTGGTGATTGGTCGCCCAATTACCAAGGCGGAACATCCTCGTCAAATGCTTAAAGATATTCTAGCGACGTTGTAATCTTCCTAAACCCCCCTTTTCCAAAGGGGGACTCCTCCCTTTGTAAAGGGAGGTTGGAAGAGGTTAAATCTAAATCACTGCCAGAATACTGACCACGATAGGTGCCAATACTGACAACACAAAACCACTGACCATGGCATGAGGAATAAAGTCATTGCCACAGGCCTGTTTCACCATTGGTAAGGTCACATCCATCGCTGTAGCGCCGGCAGAAGAAATGGCCGCACGCGGATAACGCCAACCAATCAGATACATCAGCACAATCGCAAAGATTTCGCGGAATAAATCATTCATCAGGGCAATACTGCCCAGTTCAGCTGTACGCAGTTCACTAATTACAATCCCGCTCATGGAATAAAAGCCATAGCCTTGCGACAGCATGATCAGATCTTTTAGGGAAATATGTGATAGCCAGAATAAGCAGAACAGCGCCCCTAAAATCGAGCCAACAATACAGCCTACTGGCACCAGCAGGATGTTCCAGTTTAACCAGGAACGGTCAAGCGGTGCGCGTGCGAGATCAAAGCCAATCATCAGCATAAAGACCAGCAATAAATGCCAGGTACTAATATGTAAATTGAGCTGCCAATATTCACTGCCCAGATAAAGCAGATAACCAGCGGCTAAAGCAATGAAGGCATAACTGATATTGAGTAAGGATTGTAGTACCAGACTAAAGGATACGCGTCCTTGGCTGGGCTGAAAGCCGGCCCATTTAAACAGGCCATAACAGCAGGCGAAAGCACCGAGACTGGTGCTAAATGAAATCAGCATTGCGCTGGTTAAAATACGTTCCGGTTGAGGAATTTGGTTTAAAGTCTGGGCAAATTCAAGTGAAATGGCGATCAGTAGAATATAGCTAAAATAAGGTAACAGTTTTAGCATAAGCTGTTGCAGCCAGCGGGGAAACCGGGCTGCAAAGGCATAGCCGAGATAGAGACAAAATAGTAGCTGGAAAATAAGCCAAAAGGATTGCATCTATACTCGCCTAAAATCAATTCCTGCTTATTATGCCTGAATTAGCTGGCCAGCTGTTGTTTTGCACGTTTATTCAGTAAGCGATAATCGGCCGGATTCACTTTCTGGGTTTTTAACCAGTATTTCCAGGTATAGGTCGGCCAGAGGGCAAAGTTTTTACCGCCATCTTGCTGATACCAGCTGACACAACCGGATTGCCAGATGGTTCCGGCCAGCATCTCCTGAACATAACGGTTATAGTCATCATGAACCTGATCTTTAATGACTATGGCATCGGTCTGGGTACGTTCGCCCAGCTTGATCATCTGCAAAATATAGTCAACCTGTGCCTCAATCATAAACACTACGGAATTATGCGCCAGCACGGTATTGGGGCCTAGCAGCTGGAACAGGTTGGGAAAGCCTTTGGTGCAAATGCCATAATAACTTTCGGCGCCATCTTTCCAGGCCTGTTTCAGCTCCACGCCATGTTCACCGACACAATCAAACGATTTCAGATAAATGCGCGGATCGGTAATAAAACCGGTGCCATAAATCAGACAATCAATTGGGCGTTCTTTGCCATCTTTGGTGATGATGCTGTGTTCAGTCAGCTCCTGAATGGCATCAGTCACCAGTTCGACATTGGTGCGATTAAAGGTCGGATAATATTTATTGGAGACCAGAATACGTTTACAACCCATAATATAGTCAGGAATCAGCTTGGCGGCGATGCGTTTGTCCTTGACCTGATATTTTAAAAAGGCTTCGGCCAGTTTCTGGGTATATTTCATTACCCCTGGTTTTACAATCGGCACCACGCGGGATTCATTGGACCAGTACAGGCGGGCGCGGTGCAGTTTTCTAAACCAGTCAAACTTTTTAAACAGCTTTTTTTCAAGCTGGCTATAGAGTCGTTCATCGCGTGGAATGACCCAGGCGGCGGTACGCTGAAACACATACAGTTGTCTGGTTTGTGGGGCAATTTCCGGAATATATTGAATGGCACTGCCGCCAGTACCAATTGAGGCGACATTTTTACCGTTTAAGTCGTATTGATGATCCCACTGCGATGAATGAAAGACCTTGCCTTTAAATTTTTCGATCCCCGGAATATGTGGAATTTGCGGCACATGCAAGGGTCCGGAGGCAAATACCACGTATTGGGCAATTAGCTTGCGCTGCTGATTGAGCTGTAAATGCCATTCGCAGTCCTGTTCCTGATAATGCGCAGACAGGACTTCAGTCTGAAACTGGCAATAATCTCTGAGCTGGAACTGATCGGTCAGGCCCTGAATATAGGCAAAAATCTCTGGCGCTTCGGCATAGCGTTTTGACCAGTCGGTTTTGGGCGCAAATGACAGGGAATACATATGCGATTGCACATCACAGGCCGCACCCGGATACTGGTTTTCCCGCCAGGTGCCACCAACCTCATTGGCTTTTTCCAGAATCATAAAATCGGTGATCTGTTGCTGCAGCAGGCGAATAGCCATCGCCAGGCCACCAAAACCGGCACCAATAATGGCAATTTTAGTTTTTTGAACGGCATGATTTGTAGAAAAATCATGATTTGACAATGCATCATGCATAGTTGTATATCCTTTTCTTTTTATTTCTATGATTAGCATATAAGCGGGTCAGTGCAGATGCCATGATAGCACTGACAAAAAAATTGATATTTTCGGCAATTTAAAAATAGTGAATGATATAGTAAAACAGATACACAGACGTGACTCAAGCGCCCCTATGAAACGATCCATTCTCGGTCTCATGTACTTAATTCAAGGTATGCGAAATGCCGGAATTGATGTGGATGAGCGTTTGCAAAGTATCGGGCTGCATGCAGATGCACTGGATGCCAGTTCGGTGATTCATCCGCGGTTGGAACTGGATATTCTGAAGATTATTGGCGCCGGGGTGCGACCTGAGCAGGGTATTTTTATTGGCCAGCATTATGCACTGGCCGGTTATGGTCCCTTGCTGATGTTACTGGTGACCTCTGACACTATTGCGACCGCGATTGAAAAAGGCATTCAGTATCAGGGGCTGACTCATCTGACCGGGCAGCTAAAGCTGAAACATGAAGCAGATCGGGTGGCGCTGCAATATCTGCCGAATGATCTGGATAGCGATTTGGGCATGCTGCGGGCACAATGTGAAATTTCCGGGACTTTCAAGTTTATTCAGGATCTTTACAAGATGATGAGCCTGAATGTGCCGCAAATCCGTATTGAACTGCCATTTGCACGGCCAGATCAGGCGCAGGCCCTGGTGGCTTATCATGACTATTATGGTCATGACTTGTGTTTTGGCCATGACCATGCAGCGTTCTGGTTCGAGCAGTCGGTGCTGGAAGTGAAAATTCCATCCGCCGATTCAATTACCTTTAAGACCTTTGAAGAAAAGTGTATTGAAGAGCTGCAGCGCTTAAAACTGGAAGATCAGGCACCGACCTTGGTGCAGCGGGTCAAAGATTATCTGGAATTGCAGCAGGGCGTGATGCCGACCATGGCCGAAACCGCGCAGGCCTTACAGATTCCAGAGCGCACCTTGCGTCATCAGTTACAGCAGCTGAACACCAGTTATAAACAGATTCGTGAAGATTTAATTAAAGACAAGGCATTGAGATTAATTGAATATCAAGCTTATTCAATTGAAATGATTGCAGAGTTACTGGGTTATTCAGAACCTGCGGCCTTTAATCATGCCTTTAAACGCTGGTTTGGACAAAGTCCGCGCCAGTATGGGAAATAGCCTAAGCATTTTAAACCCAAAGTGGTATATTGTGCGGCGGTTATCTTCGTTATCATTTATTAACCCCAAAAGTACTGAATAATATGTCTGACTTCAACTCATCCCACAACACAGCATATACTCCATTGTCTCCGGCAGAACGCTATGCACAGGCGTTGGCGTCGGGGCAGTTCATGCCAGATGAAGCACAGGCCGAAGCGGTACACGAGCTGGATCGGGTGTGGCAAGAGTTAATTCAGCGTTATAAAGCCTCGAAAAAGGCCTTCCGCCGTTTTCGTCGTCAGACATCTCCGCGCGGTGTGTATATGTGGGGTGGGGTTGGACGCGGTAAAACCTGGCTGATGGACCAGTTCTATGAATCAATTCCGTTTCGCCGCAAAATCCGTATGCACTTCCATCACTTTATGCAGCATGTGCATCGTGAACTGAACAAACTGTCAGGGCAGCGTAACCCGCTCGATACAGTGGCTGACCAGATTTATAAAGATGCGGTGATCATCTGTTTTGATGAATTCTTTGTATCTAACGTGACCGATGCCATGATTCTCAGCGACCTGTTCCAGAAGCTGTTTAATCGCGGTATTACTTTGGTGGCCACCTCAAACATCGCGCCAGATGGCTTGTATAAAAATGGTATTCACCGTGACCGCTTTATTCCAACCATTGAAATGGTGAAAAAGAACTGTGCCATTTTAAATGTCGATGCAGGAGTGGATTACCGTTTACGCGTGTTAAAACAGGCGCAACTGTTTAAATCACCGCTGACGCATGACCATAATGTCTGGATGGCGCAGCGTTTTGATGCGCTGACTCATACCCAAACCCATTCGGATGAGCCCATTACCATCAACAACCGTTTAATTGAAACGGTGGCGCATACTGAAGATGTGTTGTGGTGTGAATTCTCGGAAATGTGCCTGAAACCGCGTAGCCCAGCTGACTATATTGAAATTGCCAACCTGTACAATACCGTGCTGGTCAGTAATGTGCCGCATTTAACCGATTATCTGGCCGATGGTACACGCCGTTTTATTTATCTGGTCGATGAGTTTTATGATCGTGGCGTAAAGCTGCTATTAACCTCAGAAGATTCGATTATTGAACTTTACCAAGGTGAAAAACTGGCCTTTGAAATTGAACGGACGCGTTCACGTTTGCTGGAAATGCAGTCAGATGATTATTTACATGCAGCGCATCGTCAGATTTCAGCTGCGGGTGCATCGACTGAAGCATCTTAATACTGAATTCGACATATTTAAAAAGCGTCCAACCGGGCGCTTTTTTTGTAGCAAAAAATCTTTGCTGCTTTTATCGACATTTTGTTCAATTCATGGCTTAATCTTGGCTAATAATAAAACCCGGAAGGGCTGAAGTGCCGAATTTTCTTTACAATTCTGAACTTAAGTCTAATTCCGACATTTCAAAAACTTTATACACTGTAGGTTATATATTTCGCTTAATGATAATGTCACATCCTAAGATTATTTTATTTTTAAATAACAATATTTATTTAATAAAAAATGATCACTATTTAGCAATGTGATAATACTATTCAGCCAAATATAAATCGGTATACTAGAATCTCTTGTATAAAAAGTAGCAATATCAGGAAAGACAATGACTGCACGTATTCAAAAAGGCAAGTTAGCGATTGCTAAAGAACTTTACGATTTCATCGAAAATGAAGCATTACCAGGTTCTGGTTTAGACAGTGACACCTACTGGAAAAACTTTGAGCAAGTCGTTGTCGACCTTACGCCTAAGAACAAGGCATTGCTTGCCAAACGTGATGATCTGCAAGCGAAGATTGACGAATGGCATCGCAATAACACATTTGAACTAGAAGCTTACAAAGCTTTCTTGTCTGAAATTGGCTACTTATTACCAGAAGTAGAAGATTTTCAAATTACGACTGAAAATGTAGATGAAGAAATTGCATTACTGGCAGGCCCACAGCTGGTTGTCCCTGTACGTAATGCGCGTTACTGCCTGAACGCAGCCAATGCACGTTGGGGTTCTCTATATGACGCACTATACGGCTTTGACGTAATCTCTGAAGAAGATGGCGCAGAAAAAGGCAAAGGCTATAACCCGAAACGTGGTGAGAAAGTTATCGCATTCGCGAAAAACTTCCTGGATGAAACTTTCCCGTTGGCGCAAGGTTCACACGCAGATGCAACAAAATATGCGGTTGAAGGCAATGCACTGGTTGTTAGCCTGAAAGATGGCTCAACTACGACTGTTGCAGATGCTGCTAAATTTGTCGGTTATAATGGCGAAGCGGCTGCACCAACTGAAGTTGTGCTGAAAAATAACGGCCTGCACGTCATCATCCAGATTGATGCCAACAGCCCAATTGGCCAAACTGATGCTGCTGGTGTTAAAGACGTAGTTCTTGAAGCTGCAGTAACAACAATCCAAGACTTGGAAGACTCTGTTGCAGCGGTTGATGCTGAAGAAAAAGTAGAAGGCTACCGTAACTGGTTAGGCCTGATGAAAGGTACACTGGAAGAGTCGATTGAGAAAAATGGTAAAACCATTACCCGTAAACTCAATGCTGACCGTACCTTCAAAAATGTTGAAGGCGGTGAAACCAAGGTCCATGGCCGTTCATTGATGCTGCTTCGTAACGTAGGTCACTTGATGACCAACCCGGCGATTCTGGTCGATGGTGAAGAAATTTATGAAGGCATCATGGATGCATTGGTAACACCACTGCTTACCGTGGCTGACATCCGCGGTGAAAACACGATCAAGAACTCGCGTAAAGGTTCAATGTACATCGTGAAGCCAAAAATGCATGGTCCAGAAGAAGTGGCATTTGCAGTTGAACTATTCGAGCGTGCTGAACAGGCGCTGGGCTTACCTGCGAAGACTTTAAAAATTGGTATCATGGATGAAGAACGTCGTACTTCTGTGAACCTGAAGAACTGTATTGCACAGGCGAAAGACCGTACCATCTTCATTAACACAGGTTTCATGGACCGTACTGGTGACGAAATCCATACCTTCATGGAAGCGGGTCCATTCGTTCGTAAAGGCGAAATCAAAGGCCAAAAATGGTTCCCGGCGTACGAAAACCGTAACGTGATGGTCGGTCTGCAAACCGGTTTACGTGGTAAAGCACAGATTGGTAAAGGCATGTGGCCTAAACCAGACATGCTGCTAGACATGTACAAAACCAAGACTGAACATCCAGAAGCGGGCGCAAGCTGTGCATGGGTTCCATCACCAACAGGTGCAGTGGTTCACGCGATTCACTACCATCAAATTAATGTCGCGAACCGTCAGCAGGAACTGCTTGCGACTGAAGCGCTGCCATTAGATGACCTGTTAACGCCACCACTGGCAACAGACACCAACTGGTCTGACGAAGAGAAACTGAAAGAGCTTGAAAATAACTGTCAGGGTATCCTAGGTTATGTGGTTCGTTGGGTTGACCTGGGTGTGGGCTGTTCGAAAGTTCCAGACATCAACGATGTTGGCCTTATGGAAGACCGCGCAACTTTACGTATTTCTTCTCAGCACGTTGCTAACTGGTTACGTCACGGTATCGTCACGCGTGCACAGGTTGAAGAAGTGATGCAACGTATGGCGAAAATTGTGGATGAGCAAAATGCCAACGATCCACTGTACACGCCAATGGCAGCAGACTTTGCCAACAACGTTGCATTCCAGGCAGCGTCTGACCTGATCTTCAAAGGTGGCGAGCAGCCAGCAGGTTATACCGAGCCGCTATTGCACGCAGCACGTTTAAAATTAAAAGGCTATACAGGTGACTAATCCTGAATTTGCCTGATCTAAAAAAGCCTTCTTCGGAAGGCTTTTTTTATGGCAATAATTACACACCGAATAGCACTAGAACTTTCTGTGCAGACCTTTTAGAGTGAGGGAAATCATCAAAATCTGGAAGATGTTATGGGCGCGTATCAATTTCTTGATCAACAGTTTATTGCCGGTGAATGGATCAAGGGCACTTCAACCCGAATCCTGGACAATCTGAATCCTTATACCCAAGAAAGCATTTTAAAATTACAAGGTGCCAGTATTGTCGAGGTCGACAGTGCCTATGCGGCGGCTTTGGAGTATGCTGCAAGGTGGGCAGACAGTTCAGCTGAAGCACGAAAAAACCTGCTGCTGCGTGTGATTGAGATTATTCAGGCGCGTCGGGAGGAAATTATCGACTGGCTGATTCAGGAATCGGGCAGTACCCGTTTAAAAGCCAATATTGAAGTCGATGCAGCAATAGGCATTTTAAAAGAAAGCTCGACTTTCCCGGAGCGCATGTTAACTCAGGAACTACCATCTCCCGATCCGACCCGTCAAAGCTATGCGGTACGTAAACCGCTGGGTGTGGTGGCGGTAATTAGCCCGTGGAATTTTCCTTTTCATTTAAGTATGCGTTCGGTGGCTGCAGCACTGGCGCTGGGCAACACTGTGGTACTGAAACCGGCCAGTGATACGCCAATTACCGGTGGCCTGCTACTGGCGAAACTGTTTGAAGAAGCCGGTGCTCCGATGGGCAGCCTTAGTGTGCTGGCAGGTGCAGGTAGTGAAATCGGCGATTATTTTGTTGAACATGAAGTGCCGAAACTGATTTCCTTTACCGGTTCTACCGAAGTGGGCAAGCGCGTGGGTCAGCTAGCAGTGAGCAGTCCCAATTTAAAACGGCTGGCGCTGGAGCTGGGCGGAAACGCACCTTTGGTGGTGCTGGATGATGCCGATCTGGACTTGGCGGTAGAACTGGCGGTGATGGGGCGCTTTTTGCATCAGGGTCAGATTTGTATGAGTACCAATCGCATTATTGTCGATGCAAAAGTGCATGACAGTTTTGTCGGTAAACTGGTTGAACGCAGTAAAAGCATTCCTTTTGGTGATCCGAATGAAGATACTACAGTGATTGGCCCAATTATTAACCGTGATCAGGTGCAGAAGATTCAGCATATTATTCAGCAAGGGCAAGAGGCTGGCGCGACGCTGGTACTGCAAGGTGCCACGCGCGGTCATGTGATTCCACCGCATATTTTTATTGATGTTGACCCGGCGTCGAGTCTGGCGCAAGAAGAAAGTTTTGGGCCGGTACTGCCGGTGATTAAAGCGCAAAATGAAGCTGAAGCACTGATGCTGGCCAATGCCACACGTTTTGGCTTATCGAGCGCGGTCTGTAGCGCCAATATTGAACGTGCCAAAGCTTTTGCTTTAAAGATTGATGTCGGGATGACGCATATCAATGCCATTACCGTAGCCGATTATCCGAATGCACCTTTTGGCGGTGAGAAAAATTCAGGTCTGGGACGTTTTAATGGTCAATGGGTGTTGGAGGAGTTTTGTCGCACCCACTGGTTAACGCTACCCAGTTAAAGCACAGACGCAACTTAACCGCCTGAAGGCGTATAATAGAGCTGTCTAAACTGAGCAGCCATATTGTCATGTGTGCCAACTTTAAACCGCTTACACCACAACAGCGACAGGATTTAAATCTCCCGGATATTCCTTTTGAATATGAAGATGAGGTCTATCCGGGTTATCACTTGCCTTTACTGTTCAAATCTGAACAGGGACTGGAATGGCGTAAGGTGATGTTTGGTCTGGTGCCGAAGTGGGCGGAAGATAAGAGTATTGCCCATAAAACCTATAATGCCCGTAATGAAACCCTGTTACAGAAACCCAGCTTTCAGGAAGCGGTGCTGAAACGCAAGTTTGGGGTCATTCCGGTAACGGAGTTTTATGAATCCAAATATATTGACAATAAACCGCAGCGCTGGGGCGTGCGCCGTAAAGATGGGCAGGCGTTTTATATTGCGGCTTTATATGAAATTTGCAAAATTCAGGATGAGATTATTCGTTCCTGCACCATGATTACCATGGACGCGATCGACCACCCAATGATGAAAGACTTTCATGAGCCGGGCAATGTCAAACGTTCGGTGATTGTGATTCCACATGCACGTTTGCAGGAATGGCTTGGCCAAACTCAGCCGGATATTCAGCGTTTTGTCGAAGGTTTTCCGGTTGAAGAATTTGAATGCTCGCATGTACCAAAAATAAAAATCGAAAAAGTTAGCCCCCAACTGAACTTTTTCGATTCTTTGTCATAAACAGTGTACAGAATGCTGGATGATTAACGCGATAAGTTATTAAAAATATGACGCAAACTATCCATCATTTTTTCAATCTGTAGCGGGGTTAAACCTTCAAAGGACTGTTCCAGTACCACACCGGTCAGGTCATTGATTTTTTCGGTCATGGCATGGCCCTGATCGGTCAGAATAACCCGGGTGATGCGCGCATCATCTTCACAGGAGTAGGTCTCCACCAGGCCTTCTTCTTTCAGGCGATAGACAATTTTGGTGGTGGTCGACATCTTTGATACCACCATGTCTGACAGGTCGGAAACGCTGGCATTCGGTTTGGCTTTTAGCGCAATCAGAATGCGGCGGCGTGAGTTATCCAGACCATATTTCTTGAGTGCATGATCGACATTTAACACATATTGAGCATGGACTTGGGTTACCCAGTAATAAGGAAACTGCTCAATATTGAAGTCTTCAGTAGAAGGCAGAAATTTGGAATATTTCTTGGTCATTTAGTTATTCCTTGCATTTTTAATTGTATTTGTGTGAAATCCCATCACATTTTATTTGAAATGTCATATGCTTAGCAAGTCGTTTTAATCGTATTCGTCAATAAAAGGCTCAGTCAAAGCGTTTTTATCGGGAGATCAGCTGGCTTAGACTGGGATAGTTAGGGAGAGATCATCCCTATTTTAGTCCTGATAAATGGTCATAATCTTCTGTGTAAACTTCAGTATTTCATCTTAAAGATGCGTATTTTTAAAGTGGTTTAGATGAGTAATGAGGATGAAGGTTTTATCCAGCAATCATTCTGCCCAAAACACCCCAAGGTCTTGTCTCCTAAAAAACAACCAATTTCACTTGATCTTAATTGGCTGTTTTTTTCTGCTTGAAATAGCAACTGATAGAGCGTGACACCTCTCTCGCGCAGTACTTTGATAAACGTATATTTGTTGTATTGTCATATATTTTTATTCGTTATTTTTTGCATGAAAATGATCATGATGATGATGTTAAGAGTGAAGCATTGAGGTTAGGGACTTGCTTATCTTTCTTCAGGATTTACTTTCAAACCGTTTAAGTAAAAGTAACAAATTGCAAACTGGGCTGCATTTATCTCAATACTAGAAATTTGAGTCTTTTAGATAGAAAAATAATATCTTGGAATTTATTTTTTAATAAAATAATAAAAATCAAATATTTATATTTAAGTTGTGAAATCTAGCCCCGATTTTTGCTCTGATTGCAGTCATTTATCTCTCTTTGGAAGTTTTAATAAAACCTGAAATTTAATTACAAACTTGTACTTTTTTTAAGCAGAAAACTTGGCTTAATTTAACCAATACAGGAATTTACCAAAAAAATTCCGAAAAAATGATTACAAAAATAGAAGATTATGCATAATATTTTTATCTACAGTTGAAAAGGTTAAATTTATGGATCCGTCGCCGGGCCCAGGTCTACATTTCGAATTACACGCTAACCCTATCGGAGAGATGAACTAATGGAGTTTTTATTAGATCCGGGAATTTGGGTTGGTTTAATAACACTTATTATTTTAGAAATTGTTCTAGGTATTGATAACCTAGTCTTTATTGCCATTCTGGCAGAAAAATTACCTCCTGAGCAGCGTGATAAAGCCCGTGTGATTGGCTTGTCTTTGGCTTTGCTCATGCGTTTGGGGTTATTATTCGCAATCTCTTGGTTAGTCACCTTGACTCAACCGCTTATTTCGATATTTGATTTAACATTCTCAGGGCGGGATTTGATTCTCCTGTTCGGTGGTTTGTTCTTGGTCTATAAGGCCGTGACCGAATTGCACGAGAAGATGGAAGGCAAGCCGGAAGTTAAAGTGACCACCAATGTGGTTTATGCCAGCTTCACCGCAGTGGTTGCCCAGATCGTAATCCTGGATGCCGTATTCTCTTTAGACTCTGTTATTACCGCAATTGGTATGGTCGACAACATCTATGTGATGATGGCCGCCATGATTGTAGCAATGGCGGTCATGTTACTGGCGTCTAAACCGCTAACAGCCTTTGTTAACCGTCATCCAACCGTGGTAATCTTGTGTTTAAGCTTCCTGCTGTTGATTGGTATCAGCCTGATTGCAGAAGGTTTTGGTTTCCACATTCCGAAAGGTTATATCTATTCAGGTATTGGTGTAGCCATTGCCATTGAAGCCTTTAACCAGTTTGGGCAGCGTAATGCGGCAAAACATGAAGCGAAAATTCCGCTGCGTCACCGTACTGCAGATTCGATTCTGAAGTTAATGGGCGGCCGTATTGAAACTACGGACATGCATTCAAGTGAAGCACAAGAAACCTTTGCGCATGAAGAGCGTTATATGATTGGCGGCGTATTAACGCTGGCAGAACGTTCGGTTGCGTCGATTATGACGCCGCGTAACCAGATTTCCTGGGTGAATATTGAAGATACACCAGAACAGATTCGTGAGCAGGTATTGTCGGTACCGCACAGTTTATTCCCAGTGTGTCGTGGTAGCCTTGACAAAGTCATCAGTATTGTTCGTGCCAAAGAGCTACTGGATGTGCTAGATGATGAAGAAGCCTTTAAGGCGCTGGTGAAACGTCATCGTCCAATTTACATTTTTGAAAAAATGAAAGTTATTGATGCGATCAATACTTTACGTACTTCAAAAGGTTCATTGGTGCTGGTGAGTGACGAGTTTGGTAATGTGCAAGGTCTGATTTCGCCGCTGGATGTGTTTGAAGCGATTGCCGGTGAATTCCCGGATGCCGATGAACAGCCAGATTTAATCCGTGTTAACGAGACCACCTGGAAAGCGACCGGTATGCTGGACGTTTATCAGCTTGAGCTGGAACTGGGTATGCTGGATCTGGTGGAAGAAGATGCAGGCTATATTAGTGTTGCTGGCCTGATTCTGGACAAAACCCAGGGTGATGTTCAAGTCGGTACGCATCTGGACTATCAGGGCGTGCACTTTGAAGTCACCGAGCTGGAAGGTAATCGCATTAAAACCGTGATGATTACCTACGCTTAATTGCCAAAAGTTGGTAAATTAAAAAAGCCTCACTGATGTGGGGCTTTTTCTGTTCTGGTGTTTATTTAAAGCTCATCTTTTTTCAAGAGCGTTACAGTTTTAGATACGTAACTCGGCCGCAATCACCGGCCACAGGTTCTGGTGAGAGCGTTTAAACATCAGCATATGACCAATTGTTTTATGACCATACTGCTGTGGTTTTAGTTCAATCATCCGGGTAGGAGCATTGGGATAAAGGCGCAGTAAATCTTTGACGTTGGCTTCAGTGGCAATTTCATCATGGGAACTCCAGAGCACGCTCATCGGGCTACGGATGTCAGCATGAAAATCTTCAAATACACTTTTACCAATAGCATTGATCACATAACCGGGTTTGCCGCAAAACTCTGCCCATTGCCGGGCCACATTTTTCGGTAAATTTTCACCCATACCAATAGCCTGGGTCGGGCCATATCCATGGGTAATACGAGCAATTGGGAAAATGACCTGAAACATCAGCGGCGCCAGTAATTTGGTGCGTCCCTTAAGACCTTTGACATGACCAGTCGAACCCGATACCGCTACAACTTTGGCTACCTTGGCATGGTTGGGGCAAATCCCCAGCAGCTGGCCGCCAGCACTATGTCCCAATAAAATCACCTGTTCGGCCTGGCTGAGTTGCAATACATGCTCGATACCGGCTGCAATATCCAGTTGTCCCCAATCGACAATACTGGCTTGCGAGTGCTTTAATTTCCCTTGTAAAGAGCCGCCAATACCACGAAAATCAAAACTGAGCACGTCATAACCTTGCTGGCTTAACCACTCGGCAAAAGGATGATAAAACCCTTGAGTAATACCGGTGGCGGGACAAATTAGAACTGGGTAAGGCTGCTTTTCAGCCTGATGGGTATAGAAGCGGCCACTCAGCTGATAGCCATCTGCGCAGGTGATATGGACGGGATCAAACGAAGTCATAGGATGAATATTAAAAAAGTGAATGACTCTAATGTAAAGGAGTTTGCTGTGAATGCGGTTGCAATCTCTGACTTCGGGGTCATGCAGTAAGGCAATTCAAATAAGGACAAAACGAAATGAATGCAATGGATCTTGATGTTGCGGTGAAAGGGGCGATTCTGGCCAGCGGTATATTTTTATGGGTGGGCATGCTGACTGGGGTGTGGAAATATTGGCAGATTCGGCATTCACCGCAGGCGCGTGCTCATTATTATGTCGATATTGCGCATCGTAGCAGTTTGCTCTATGCGCCGGCCAGTCTGATTCTGGCGGCTATGGCTTATTTTTCGGTATGGTCCACCGAACTGAATTTGCTACTGGTGGCAATTAACCTGTTTTTCTTTGCTTTTTCAATCTTGAGTTATGCACTGCATGGTTATTTAAAGGACACCACCAATCAGTTTAAAACTCCGCATCAGTTGGGCAAATGGCATCTGCCAAAAAGTTTAATGAGTCTGGCGATGTTGCTGCTGGTACTGGGTGAGGTACTGGCCACCTTGCTACTGGTGGTGGGTGCGGGATTATATTTATGGGCTTAAGGGTGTGTTGCCAAGCAGTATAAAAAGCTATTTTTCTGATTCTGAGTAGATGGATGAAGGCTCATCCATCTGGGTCGGTTAAAAATTAAGAGTTGTGCTGATCAATGGGAGCCGGCTGTCGATATTTTTCATCGACCACAGCCCAAATATAGAAGGCGATACAGACGATTAGTGCGTAGATAAAGTATGCGGGTTTCAGGTTACCCTGAATCAATCCTTGAAAGACCAGCGTCAGCAGCAGCGCAAAGGTGGTGCTGAGGAAAGTCACTAAATTGTTATTTGCCTTCAGAGCGTTAATGAAGACTTGCTTATTGAAATGTAATGATAACATCTCCATCCCTCCTGTATTTTGATCAAAAACAGACTATTTTGATCGGATTAGTTTGTTTAGTTGTACTGCGAATTGCAGTGTATTTCAAGCGCCTATCGCAATATTTTAAAAGAACATAGTGTGTATAAATAAATGCTCAAATTCAGTTCATTTATTTACGGAATATTAGGGCATCACTGTAAAGAAGTGAGTAAAGATGTAGCATTATTTATGCCAGCTTAACAATAGGGCAGCTATTAGGCTTTGGTAGAAGGTATGCAAAAAGAGGGTAAAGAGCAGCATTGCGCTGAATTGAAGGGTTTCAGAGAATGAGGAGAAGCGAAAGTGGATGAGCTTACTTCAATTGACCTGGAAGTTGAGCAAGAATGAGCTAAACCAGACTGAAAGAAAGTGACACAATAAGAGTCAGTTTGGGTAAAACTTGACCATTATTGAGCAATTTAAAATCGGGTTTGGGTAAAACCAGACTTTAACGACTCGGGTTAAGGCTTAGTGTTTAACCTTGTCGATCACAATACAAATCAGCAGGACAATGGTAGATGGAATCAGCCAGGCCAGGTTTTGCGCGCTTAACGGTAAGTTCAGTAAAGCTTCTGGTAAAAAGCCATCTAACCCCGCCACTTTTAAGCCATCAATCACGCCAAAGAATAAGGCTACTGCGGTGACCGGACGAATTACACGCGCTGGAGAATGGAAGTTTTTCCAGAAAAAGCCCAGTAAGATCACTACAATCGCAGGCGGATAAATCGCACTTAATACCGGCACTGAGAGTGCAATCAGTTTGGTCAGACCGAGGTTGGAAATCACCAGTGAGAAACCGACTAAGACAAATACCCAAGTACGATACCTAATGCGGGTAATTTGCGAGAAGTATTCTGCACAGGCACAGGTCAGGCCAATCGCGGTTACCATACAGGCAATGAAAATCATGGCACTTAAGAACAGGGAACCTAAGTCACCAAAAGCATGTTGCACATAGGCATGCAGGATCACTGCGCCATTGGTTGCATTCGGTGCTACTTCATGACTGCCTAAGCCCAGTTTGAACAGGCTTAAATACACCAGGGTTAAACCGATACCAGAGATCAGTCCGGCAATCATGGCGTATTTGGTCATCAGCTTTTTATCGCTGACCCCACGCGAACGCATGGCATTAATAATCACAATACCAAATACCAAGGCACCCAAGGTATCCATGGTTAAATAACCATTGACGAAACCTTCCGAGACTGGACTGTTGATATAGTTATTAATGGCTGGCGGAATATGACCCGCGGGAATGAACGTTGCTGCAACACCCAGAATAATTAACGATAAAATTTTCAGGGGCGACAGGAAATAACCCACCGTATCCAGAATCTTGTTTGGATACAGCGCAACAATAGTCACCACAATAAAGTAGATCAGACTGTAAATCAGCAAGCTGCTCGGGGCTGCACCAAAATAAGAGGAGAAACCAATTTCATAAGAAACGGTTGCGGTACGGGGAATGGCAAATAAAGGGCCTACCGCTAAATAACACACCACGGTTAAAATCAGACTTGCTGCTTTGCCCAGTGGCGAACTTAAAAGCTGGATCGAACCTTCTACACGAGACAGGGCAATAATGGTCAACACCGGCAAGCCCACGGCTGTAATTAAAAAGCCGAAAGCTGCTAACCAAACGTGTTCACCTGCCTGCTGTGCAACAATAGGCGGAAAGATAATATTGCCGGCACCGATAAATAGTGCAAAGGTCATTAAACCTAAGGCAATAATATCCCGTGTACGTAAACTCGTCATAAGGGAGATAGATCGGTTAAACAAAAGAAAGCGATTCTAGAACATGGCAACTGCTTTGGCTAATTTATTTTATAAATCTTATGAATTATTTTTATATCTTGGCTTGGGAAATTGATCGGGTTGTCAAAAATTAGTGAAACTATATTGTTGATTTAATTTTTAAAAGATGAAAACTGTTAAATATCAAAAGATAAATTTGAAAAAACAGTCAATAAATATAAAGGTTTTTAATTGTTGAATATTTAAGCAGTAGTGGGTTTGTGGCAGATGGAACCGCTTGTGATCAAACAAAAGTCACTGAAAAGGACTATACTAAGCAAATGTTTCATAGGGGATTTTAAGCATGAGAGCGTCTGCCGTATCGATTAAAACCGAGCAGGATTTAGAAAAATTGCGTATTTCAGGTCGTTTGGCTGCTCAGGTTTTGGCGATGATCGGGGAGCATATCAAGCCGGGCGTGACCACTGAATATCTAGATGACCTGTGCCACGACTATATTGTCAATACCTTGCAGGTGATTCCGGCCAATGTTGGCTATTGCGGCTATACCAAAACCACCTGTATTTCACCGAATGAAGTGGTTTGTCACGGTATTCCATCTGCGTCGGTTGTGCTTAAAGATGGCGATATTATCAATATTGATGTGGCGGTAATTAAAGACGGCTACTACGGCGATACCAGTCGCATGTATTACGTCGGCACGATCAAGCCGGAAGCGAAAAGGCTGGTCGAAACCACCTATGCGGCGATGGTCGCAGGGATTCATGCGGTGAAGCCGGGTGCGACTTTAGGCGATGTTGGTCATGCAATTCAAACTGTCGCGCAGCAGGCCGGCTATAAAGTGGTGCGTGAATATTGCGGGCATGGTATTGGTAAAATTTATCATGAACAGCCAAGTGTACTGCACTATGGCCAGCCGGGTCAGGGGCTACAACTCAAGCCAGGTATGGTGTTCACGATTGAACCGATGGTCAATGCCGGCGGCTCCAGAGTCAAAGAGCTCAATGATGGCTGGACCGTCGTGACCACCGATAAATCACTTTCTGCACAGTGGGAACATATGATTGCCGTGACTGAAACCGGCTTTGAAGTGCTGTCGCCGTGGCCGGAAGGTACTGGAGAATACCCGGAAATCTAGCTATAAAACGGCTTATTTATACTTTAAAAGTATTAAGTGATATAAATTAGCTATTTGTTAATGCTGTCTTTTGTACATATTATGTATTTATAGATTCTTGCTGTAGTTTCTAGTTTTTATAGCTTATCCATCCCTGGATAAGCTTTTTTTTGCCTGAAATTTGAGTTGGCTTTAACGCTGTGACAGTTTTTCCACCAGAAAATCAATAAACACCCGTACTGCCGGTAACAGGCCGCGACGGGATGGATACACGGCATGAAAAACCCCGTGCGGCGCACGCCAGTTTGGTAACACGCGTACCAGTTCGCCTGACTGAATATAGGGTTCCACAATATTGTCCGGGAGCAGGGCAATTCCACAGTCCTGACGGGCCAGTTGTGCCTGTAGCATCAGATCCGAGCCCATTACGGTCGGGTTGACTTTAATTTTCTTCTGCTGCTGATGTTCATCATAAACCACAATATGCTGATCGACATGGTCATCGGCCATACTGAGAATATGGTGCTTGGCCAGATCTTCCGGCTGTTTCAGATCACCGTGCTGGTTTAAATAGGCCTGACTGGCAAAGAGATGCTGTTCAATGGTTTCAAAGGTACGAATCACCAGATTTGGGTCATCATCCAGGTTACTACGCACACGCAAGGCCAGATCAATCCCTTCATTAATCAGATCAACCCGGCGGTTACTGACCAGAAGCTGGACTTTAATTTCCGGATAGGTCTTTAAAAATTCCGGCAGAATTCTGGACATTTCATTCTGGGCAATGGAGACCGGCAGGCTAACTTTAATCAGGCCGCGCGGCTGAATACTCAGATGATCAACCAGATCATGCGCTGCCTGTGCGGCATTGGCCATCACCTGTGCATGTCGATACACGTTCATGCCAATATCGGTTACGGCAAAATGGCGGGAATTGCGCTGAATCAGGCGCACGCCCAAACGTTCTTCCAGATTGTGCACACGGCGGCTCAGTTTGGATTTGGGGATATCGGTTGCACGTTCTGCGGCGCTAAAACCGCCATGCTCAACCACCTGGGCAAAGCAGTAAAAATCATCGAGGTCCGAAAGCATGTGTAGTTATTCCATTTATGCAACGATAAGCAGATTAAATTATGATTGTTCTGGGCTGTCAATTTGATTTGTGCGGTTTTTGCAGCGTCTCTTTTCGCCTTTGTGATGCGTGGCGAGCTTAAGTTATGGCTACAAATCCTTTACACTAAGGATAAAGTCCATGAGATGATCAATACATGTCTTATCAACTGATTCAACAGCCCGATGCCGATGCCAACGTGATTTGTCCTTGCTGCCAGCAGGCGATTATTGACTGGTCACAAGAGCAGTATATTCAGCCCTGTGAGCATACGCTGTTTGTGGCGCTGGATTTGGGTTTTGAATATATTGCCGATGTATTTGAAGCAACCATGGCGCGTAGTGTCGATGAAATTCACGCATATGATGATCAGCTGAATATGTTTCAGGAACTGACCACAGCCAGCTTTCCGCATTATCTGATTATTCGCACCGATTTGGGCGTGCAGGATTTATCACGTTATATCGGCATTGCTGTGCCGGAATCCAATTAAAAATAAGCTCCTGAAGGAGCTTATTTTTATCATGAAGATGAGACTGGTTTAGCCTTCAATTTCTTCCTCGACATCATCATCAGCACTGTCCATGCCCAGTTCTTTCAGCTTGCGGGTCAGGGTATTGCGTCCCCAGCCCAGCAGTTCAGCGGCATGGCGTTTGCGGCCACGGGTCTGTTGCAGCGCGGCATTAATCAGGGTGCGTTCAAACATCGGTGTGGCGATGTCCAGAATTTTCATTTCGCCGTTTTTCAGTTTCTGTACGGCCCATTGACCCAGCAGCTCATCCCAGTGATGGATCGAGACGCGGTCTAAATGCAGATTGGACGGTACATCGCCTGATTTTTCAATTGGAATCTGTTTCAGTTCCGAAGGTAAATCTTCCGGATAGACTTCACGGCCGGTAATCATGACGGTTAACCAGCGGCAGGTGTTTTCCAGCTGGCGCACGTTGCCTTGCCAAGGCAGTTGCTGCATATACTCCTGGGTTTCCGGACGCAAGATTTTCGGACTCACGCCTAGCTCTTTACCGGCACGCGCCAGGAAGTGCTGCGCCAGCATTGGAATATCTTCACTGCGATGCGCCAGTTTTGGAATATGAATCCGGATCACGTTCAGACGGTGATACAAGTCTTCACGGAAACGGCCTTCGTGTACCAGCTTTTCCAGATCTTGGTGCGTTGCTGCAACAATACGCACATCTACCTTCACCGGAATATGGCCACCGACACGGTAGAATTCACCATCGGCTAAAACACGTAATAAACGGGTCTGGGTTTCAAATGGCATATCGCCAATTTCATCCAGGAACAAGGTGCCGCCATTGGCCTGTTCAAAACGGCCCTGACGCTGGGTGTTGGCGCCGGTAAAGGCACCTTTTTCATGACCAAATAATTCGGTTTCAATCAGGTCTTTCGGAATGGCGGCCATGTTGAGCGCAATAAACGGTTTGCTGCTACGCGGTGAATGGCGATGCAGGGCATGTGCCACCAGTTCTTTACCGGTACCCGATTCACCATTAATCAGTACGGTAATATGCGATTGTGATAAACGGCCAATGGCACGGAATACTTCCTGCATTGCCGGTGATTCACCAATAATTTCGGTCGACTGAATGGGCTGTGCGGTTTTGGCTGATTCCTGTTGCTGTAATTTGGTGATATGCAAAATGGCACGATTCACCAGCGCCAGCGCTTCATCAATATCAAACGGTTTTGGCAAATATTCAAAGGCACCAGTTTGATAGCTCGACACTGCAGATTCCAGATCCGAATGTGCAGTCATGATAATCACCGGTAAATCTGGATAGCTGGCTTTGACTTTACCGAGGAAGGTCAGGCCATCAATACCCGGCATACGGATATCGGTCAGGATTACATCCGGTGCATCGACACCCAGTTGCTCCAGAGCAGATTGGGCTTCTTCAAAACTGGTGACGTCAAAGCCCTCTTCCTTGAAGGTTTTTTCCAGTACCCAGCGCATGGCACGATCATCATCAATTACCCAAATTTTATTTCGCGACATGGTTAGACTCCCAAGGTATATATAAGCTAAATATTGTTTTTCCTGGAACAGATTGGCACTCAATCATTCCGTTGTGTTGATGCATAATATTCTGTGCGATGCTCAGGCCCAGTCCGGTGCCTTTGGCGCGTGCCGTAACCAGCGGATAGAACACCGATTCAATAATTTCTTCCGGCACACCGGGGCCGTTGTCTTCAATATCGACCCGTACCACCGAGCGATGAATCACGCCATTAATGGTGACCAGGCGCTGAATACGAGTTCTTAAAATCAGTTCGGGCTGATGTTCTACAAAGAACTCCTTGTTTTCCATCATGGCCTGTACCGCATTGACGCTAATATTCAGCATGACCTGAATCAGCTGGTCACGATCCGCCATCACTTCCGGTAACGACAGGTCATAATCCCGGATGATTTTGACTTTTTTCTTGGTCTGGTTGGCAATTAGCGAGCGCACGCGTTCCAATGGTTCATGAATATTGACCAGTTCGTAACTCGGTAACTGACGTGAACCGAGCATGGTGTCGGCCAGATTTCTGAGCCGATCGACTTCATTAATAATAATGTCGGTAAACTCTGCATATTGAGAGTCATTCAGACTGCGCGCCAGTAGCTGGGTTGCACCGCGAATGCCGGCCAGCGGGTTTTTAATTTCATGCGCCACGCCGCGCACCAGCTGCCGCGCCACCTGATGCTGCTGAATCAGGTTTTCTTCTTTGGAAATTTTCAGCATCCGGTCAATCGGATTCAGCTCAATCAGCAATAAAGGATGATAGCTTTTGCCGGCATTCAGCTGCGAAGCGGTGTAATCGACATGAATGTCTTTAAAGTTGACATTAATGGTGGCTTCACGGCGGGTATAAGGCTGTCCGGTGCTTAAAGTATTCTGTAGTGCTTCGTAGGTATTAAATTCATCGGTCGGGAGATGCAGTAAATTCATTACCGGCTGTCCGGCAGCACGTAATAAACTGATATCAAACAGCGCCTCACAAGAGGAATTGAGGTAAAAAATATTCAGGTTGCTGTCAACCAGTAAAATGGCAGTGGTCAAATTGTCCACTAAAAGGCGATAGTCGATAGCCGGGCTTTGATCCATTAGCGGTGGCATCCTGTATTAAAATAGCGCAATGGCATCTTCATAAAGCAATAGTTTCTGAATTAAGAACGTTAATGATGCAAATTAAGCAAAATGCACGCCAACTTTGTTCAAATTCCTGTAAATCAAGCCAATTTATGAGAAAAATGCGCTGAAATGGACGGGTTGATTCAGGTATAGCGGATAACGCCAGTGCTGTAAACCAAAAGTGAATCAAAATGGTGCAATATTGTGTATAAGCCGGCTTTAGTGGTTGTATTTTGGTGCATTATGCAAAGAGTGGGCTATTTCTCTATTTTTATGGCCAGAAAAGTCATACAATACGCGCATTCTAGTGGAGCGCAGATTCATGAAGTCCCCCAAAGTCGGTTTTGTTTCTTTAGGTTGTCCTAAGGCATTGGTAGATTCTGAACGAATTTTAACTCAGTTAAAGACTGAAGGTTATGATGTCGCATCGGATTATGACGGTGCTGATTTAGTCGTGGTTAACACCTGTGGTTTTATTGAATCTGCAGTACAAGAGTCTTTAGACGCCATTGGCGAAGCCATGAATGCCAATGGTCGCGTCATTGTGACTGGCTGTTTAGGTAAAGACGAAGACAAGATTCGTCAAATGCATCCGAATGTCTTAAAAGTGACTGGTGCAGCAGCCTATGAAGAAGTTATGGATGCCGTGCATCAGTATGTGCCGGAGCCACCAAAGCACAATCCGTTTATTGATCTGGTGCCAGAACAGGGGATCCGTTTAACCCCGAAACATTATGCTTACCTGAAAATATCAGAAGGCTGTAACCACCGTTGTACTTTTTGTATCATCCCGAGCATGCGTGGTGATTTAGTTTCCCGTCCGGTCGGTTCTGTTCTGGAGGAAGCCGCAGCGCTGAAACGTGCTGGTGTAAAAGAAGTTCTGGTCATTTCTCAAGATACTTCAGCTTATGGTGTGGATACCAAATACAAGCTAGATTTCTGGAACGGCCAGCCGGTTAAAACCAAATTCTATGACATGTGTGAAGCCCTGGGCCAGTTGGGTATCTGGGTCCGTTTGCACTATGTCTATCCTTATCCGCATGTCGATGCTGTGATTGACCTGATGGCGCAAGGTAAAATCTTGCCGTATCTGGATATTCCATTCCAGCATGCCAGTCCGAAAATCCTCAAGCTGATGAAACGTCCGGCGCACAGTGAAAATACACTAGAGCGCTTAAACGTATGGCGTGAAAAATGTCCGGATCTGGTGATTCGTTCCACCTTCGTGGTTGGCTTCCCGGGTGAAACCGAAGAAGACTTCCAGATGTTGCTGGACTGGTTGAAAGAAGCGCAGCTTGACCGCGTCGGTTGCTTCACCTATTCACCAGTAGAAGGTGCAACCGCGAATGATCTACCAGATCATGTGCCGGAAGAAATCAAGCAGGAACGTTATGAACGTTTCATGCAGGTGCAGCAGGAAATTTCAGCTGCAAAACTGCAAAAACGCATTGGTCAGACCATGACTGTGCTGGTGGATGATCTGGAAGAAGAATTCCCGGTTGCCGTTGCGCGTTCTTATGCAGATGCACCTGAAATTGATGGTAACGTGTTTGTTGAAGATATCGACAAGTCAAAAATTAAAGCAGGCGATTTGCTTGAAGTCGAAATTACCGATGCAGATGAATACGATTTATTTGCCAAGCTGATTGCGATCAAATCTGCTTAAGTACTGATATACATAAAAAATTTAAATTAAATACTTTGGAGTTTGATGATGTTGGATTCTAAAAAACCACGTTATGAACGTATTTTGCTGAAGCTTTCAGGCGAGGCATTGGCGGGTAACAAGGATATGGGGATTGATGCCCAAATCCTTGATCAGATGTCTTTGGCAATTGCACACCTGGTCGGTCTGGGTGTGCAGGTCGGCATTGTGGTTGGTGGCGGTAACCTGTACCGTGGCAGCCAGTTACAAAAAGACGGTCTGGTCGGTCGTGTGACTGGTGACCAGATGGGTATGTTGGCAACTGTGATGAACGGTCTGGCCATGCGTGATGCTTTAGTACGCCGTAACATTAAAACACGTCTGCTTTCAGCACTACCAATTGGTACCGTTGTAGAATCTTATTCAAGCCGTGATGCTATTCGCCACTTAACCCAAGGTGAAGTGTGCGTATTCGTTGCCGGTACAGGTAACCCGTTCTTTACTACAGATACAGCTGCCTGCTTGCGTGGTATTGAAATTGAAGCCAATCTGATTCTGAAAGCCACCAAGGTAGATGGCGTTTATAATAAAGATCCAAGCAAATACGAAGATGCGGTGAAATATGACACCCTGACGTTCGATCAGGTGTTAGATGAAAAGCTCGGCGTGATGGATTTAACCGCAATCTGCTTATGTCGTGACCACAATGTACCGTTACAGGTATTTGATATGAATAAAGCCGGTGCTTTACTTTCAGTGGTTATGGGTGAAAAAGAAGGAACTCACGTTACGAACTAATGTACGTGGGCCTGAAAGCTCTTTATACTACACGCTATTTTAGTAATTACATCTTTAAGAATTAAGTAAGGAAGATCATATGATTAACGATCTTAAAAAAGACAGCGAACAGCGTATGCAAAAGACTCTGGAGTCTTTGGAGCAAGGTTTTGCCAAAGTTCGTACCGGCCGTGCCCATCCATCAATCTTAAACGGTGTGATGGTTCCTTACTATGGCTCAGATGTGCCGTTAAACCAGGTGGCGAACGTGGGTGTTGAAGATTCACGTACTCTAATCGTACAGCCATTTGAACGTACCATGGTGTCTGCAATTGACAAGGCGATTCGTGAGTCTGACCTCGGTCTGAACCCGATTACCGCTGATTCGATTCGTGTGCCGCTACCAGCTTTAACCGAAGAAACCCGTAAAGACATGCAGAAAGTTGCGCGTTCTGAAGCGGAAAATGCCAAAGTGGCGATTCGTAACATCCGTCGTGACGTCTTGGGCGATATCAAAGCATTGTTGAAAGAAAAAGAAATTTCTGAAGATGATGAACGTCGTGCAGGTGATGATATCCAGAAAATCACCGACAAATATGTTGCTGAAGTCGACAAGCGTTTGGCTGCTAAAGAAGCTGAGTTGATGAAGGTCTAATTGTCGATGACCACATCTGAAGACTGTCAGACGCTTCCAAAACATGTTGCCATCATCATGGATGGCAACAACCGTTTTGCCAAGAAAAATCAATTGCAAAAAGGCGACGGTCACCGTGAAGGTAAAAATATTCTAGATCCGATTGTTGACTATTGTCGCAGCAAACACATTCAGGCACTCACCGTTTTTGCATTTTCAAGTGAAAACTGGAATCGTCCGCAATATGAAGTTGATTTACTCATGCAATTGCTGGAAGACACGATTCATGAGCAAATGCCGCGCATGGAAAAATACCAGATTGCCTTGCGTTTTATTGGCGATCGCAGCCGTTTATCTCCACATCTTCGTGACTTGATGTTGCATGCTGAACAAAGGACTGCTAAGTTCAGTAGCATGACTTTAACCATTGCCATCAGTTATGGTGGCATGTGGGATATGGCAGAAGCAGCTAAACAGATTGCGGCTGATGTGCTGGCCAATAAAGTCGCGCTGGAGCAGATTGATAGCACGCTGTTCGGTCAATATGTGTGCCTAGGTGATTTACCGCCTGTGGACCTGTTGATCCGTACGGGTGGTGATTATCGGCTGTCCAATTTCTTGCTTTGGCAGGCCGCGTATGCCGAACTGTACTTTACTCCGACCTTGTGGCCAGAGTTTAGTGTGGAAGAGCTGGATGATGCGTTTCATGTGTTTGCAGGACGCGAACGTCGCTTTGGAAAAACTTCAGAGCAAATCCAACAAGAGAAACTTGAGAATTAATACATGTTAGAGCGGATAATTACCGCATTGGTATTGGTCGCTGTGGTGCTGAGCTGTATGTTTGCAACTCAGTCCCATTATCCAATGTTTGTGCTGATGATTTTTGCAGCAGGGGTTGCGGGCTATGAGTGGTTCAAACTCATGCCAAGAACAACAAAATATGTCATCAAGCCCATGGCTTGGGGTTATGGTCTGGTGACCGCCGCTCTTTCCGCGCTTGCTTTATATTTTAGTGATATTACGTTATTGCTGTGGTCAGCCTCGATTTTAACCTGGCTGCTCAGCCTGTATTGGGTCAAATCCTATCCTGAATATGATGGCTGGTACAATCCAAGCCTGAACTTTATTGGCTTTGTGCTGATTTCTGCCGCCGTGACTGCCATTTATGCGGTCTGGACCCATTCACCGTGGTGGCTGATGTATCTGTTCCTGCTGGTTTGGGGTGCAGATTCTGGCGCTTATTTTGTCGGACGCAAGTTTGGTAAAAAGAAACTGGCACCACATGTCAGTCCAAACAAATCGGTGGAAGGTTTATATGGTGGCGTGTTTACCGCCATCCTGATTGTGCTGTTCGTGGAAATTGTCTATCTGGACTTAAGCCTGACCCAACATATTTTATTCCTGATTCTGTCCATGATAACCGTATTTAGTTCGGTACTGGGCGATCTGTTTGAATCCATGATCAAACGCCGTGCCGGAATTAAAGACTCTGGTCGTATTCTGCCAGGACATGGTGGAGTGCTGGACCGCATTGACTCCTTGCTCGCAGCGGCTCCAATCTTTGCTGCAAGCATGTATGTACTGAAACTTATTGGCGTAGATTTATAGATGTTACAAGCTGTTTGTATATTGGGTGTTACAGGTTCAATTGGTCAAAGCACCTTAAAAATACTGCAACAACATCCTGAAAAATATTCGGTATATGCCGTAACGGCTCACAGTCGTATTGCTGAGCTGGTTGAAATATGCAAACAGTTTCATCCCAAAGTGGCCGTGGTACCTGCTGCACAGGTCGATTCCTTAAGACAGCTGTTACAGCAGGCCAATCTTGCCGATATTGAAATCCTCTGTGATGAAGCTGGTTTAATAGCTGTGGCTTCACATCCTGAAGTGGATGTGGTGATGGCGGCAATTGTTGGTGCCGCAGGTTTAATGCCAACGTTGGCCGCAGTGCAGGCCGGTAAGCGCGTGCTACTGGCCAATAAAGAAGCCCTGGTGATGTCCGGTGACCTGATGATGCAGGCAGCGCGTGATCATGGCGCTTTATTATTGCCGGTCGATTCCGAACACAATGCAATTTTCCAGTGCCTGCCGCAAAACTATTTTGAGGTCGAGCGTAATGGTCAACCAAAACTGGGTGTGCAGCAGATTCTGCTGACCGCATCGGGTGGGCCATTTTTAAATCATAGTCTGGAACAGTTACACAGTGTGACCCCGGCGCAAGCCTGTAAACATCCCAATTGGTCTATGGGTCAAAAAATTTCCGTCGATTCCGCCACCCTGATGAACAAGGGTCTGGAGCTGGTTGAAGCCTGCCATTTGTTCGCAGTAAAAGAACAATTTGTTACAGTGGTGGTGCATCCACAGAGTATTATTCACTCCATGGTTCAATATGTCGATGGAACAACTTTGGCGCAAATGGGTAATCCGGATATGTGTACGCCAATTGCGCATGCGTTGGCCTGGCCGGAACGTCTGCAGACGCATGTTCCGCCGCTGGATTTATTTATCCATTCACAGCTGAATTTTCAGGCACCGGACACCACGCGTTTCCCGGCCTTAAAGCTGGCACGTCAGGCCATGCAGGCAGGTGGTATTGCACCGACCTTGCTAAATGCGGCCAATGAAATTGCAGTGGCATCTTTCTTGCAAAACCAGCTTGGGTTTACCCAGATTCCAGAAATTGTTGAACAGACCCTGAATCATCTGGCCAATCGCGCCGCAGATTCAATTGAAACCATTCTTCAGGCAGACCAGAATGCCCGTGCTTTTGCACAGCAGTGTGTGATTCAGACAGGAAGCTAAGACATGAGTGCCTTATTTATTATTGTTGCGGCCATTCTTTTGTTGGGGCCGTTAATTGCAATTCATGAATTTGGGCACTACTTTGTTGCACGCAAACTGGGGGTCAAAGTCCTGGTTTATTCTATTGGTTTTGGCCCGACAGTGCTGAAATGGACCTCGAAGAAATCCGGTATTCAATATCAGCTCTCGGCTTTGCCTTTGGGCGGCTATGTCAAAATGCTGGATGAACGTGAGGGCAATGTGGCAGAAGAAGATCTGCCTTTTGCTTTTAACCGTCAGCATCCGTGGAAACGGATCGCGATTGTCGCGGCAGGTCCTTTAATTAATCTGGTTTTTGCGATTGTACTGTTCTGGATTCTGTTTTTACCGTCTCAGGAACAGCTGAATACCCGTGTTGGGAAAGTCTTGCCACAAACGCCTGCGGCTGAAGTGAATATGCAGCCGGGTGACCGGATTACCGCAGTCGATGGTACCCAGGTCAGCACCTGGGAAAAACTGAATTTTGCGCTGGTGGATCGTGCTGGTGAAACAGGTACCATTCATATTCAGGCCAACCGCGATGGTCAGCCACAAAACTTTCAATTACCGATTCAAGATTTCTTGAAAGATCAATCTCAGTCACCACTTGAGGTGCTGGGCTTTACGCCATATCGTCCGAATATTCCAGCAGTGGTCAGCAAACTGAGTGAAGATGGCGCTGCCATTCGTCAAGGGATGAAAGAAGGTGACCAGATTTTAGCGATTGACGGTGTTGTCATGAAAGACTGGTACGATGTGGTACAAGTGGTACAGGCATCGCCAGAGAAACTGTTGAACATTGATGTGTTGCGTCAAGATCAGCGGGTACAGCTGGAAATTATGCCGCAGGCCAAACGCGACAATATGGGCAACACCACCGGTATGTTAGGTGTACAAAGTGACCCTGGAAAAATAACAATTCCTGAAGAATATAAACAAACCATTCAATATAGTCCTACAGAAGCCTTAATGATGGCGGTCGATAAAACCGGTCAAATCTCTTCGATGATTTTGAACTCTATCGTCAAAATGGTGCGTGGTCTGATTGGTTTAGATAACCTGTCTGGCCCGATTACCATTGCCAAGGTGGCAGGACAAAGCGCTGAAATGGGCTGGCAAACTTTTATTTCGTTTATGGCCCTAATGAGTGTAAGCTTGGGTATTCTAAATTTACTGCCAATTCCAATGCTGGATGGTGGACATTTGGTTTATTATTTTATAGAACTAATTCGTGGTAAACCTGTTTCTGAACAAATACAATTAGTTGGTTTAAAAATTGGTATGGTATTGCTCGGTAGCATGATGCTTCTGGCATTATTTAATGATTTTATGCGTTTATAACAACGTGGATAGGCAATAAATTTAACATTGGAAAAGACTGGCATGCAGCACACACATTTATTTATGCCTCTGGCACTGGTTAGTGCTATGGCAGCAGTACAACAAGTATATGCAGCAGATGAATTTATCGTAAGAGATATACAAATTGACGGACTTGTTCGTTTAACGCCAGCCAATGTTTATGGAATGATTCCTGTAAATAGTGGTGATCGTGTCAACGATGCCACCATTGCAAATGCAATTCGCAGCCTGTATGCCACAGGTTTATTCGATGATATTAAAGCTGCCCAGCAAGGTGATACCTTGGTGTTTCAGGTGGTGGAACGTCCGATCATTTCGAAAGTCGAATTTAAAGGCAATAAATTAATTCCCAAAGAAGCCCTTGAAGAAGGCTTAAAGAAAATGGGCGTGGCTGAAGGTGAAGTGCTGAAAAAGTCTGCCTTGCAAACGCTAGAAGCGGAACTTGAACAGCAATACATGCAGCAAGGCCGTTATGATGCCGATGTCAAAGTCATTACCACAGCGCGTCCGAATAACCGCGTTGACCTGACCATTGAGTTTATTGAAGGTAAAGCGGCCAAAGTTTTTGATATTAATATCATTGGCAATACCGTCTTTAAAGACAGCGAAATTAAACAGGCCTTTGCAGTCAAAGAAAGTGGCTGGGCTTCTGTGATTTCACGTAATGACCGTTATGCGCGTGAGAAAATGGCAGCAAGCTTGGAAGCTTTACGTGCGCTGTATTTAAACCGTGGTTATATCAACTTTAATATCAATAATTCGAGCCTGAACTTAAGTGAAGACAAGCAGCACATCTTCATTGAAGTGTCGATTGATGAAGGTGAGCAGTTCAAATTTGGTCAAACCAAATTCCTGGGTGATGCTTTATATGCACCAGAAGAATTAAAAGCGCTGCAAATCTATAAAGATGGTGAAACCTATTCGCAAGAAAAGGTTAATGCGGTTAAACAGCTGCTGCTTCGCAAGTATGGTAATGCCGGTTATTACTATGCAGAAGTGAATGTGGTGCCACAAATTAATGAAGAAACCAAACAGGTTGATCTGAACTATTACATCAACCCGGGTCAGCAAGTCACAGTACGCCGCATTAACTTCAGTGGTAACACCAAAACTGCCGATGAAGTGCTACGTCGTGAAATGCGCCAGATGGAAGGTGCATTGGCCAGTAACGAAAAAATTGATCTGTCTAAAGTCCGTTTAGAACGTACTGGTTTCTTTAAAACCGTGGATATTAAACCGGTGCGTGTTCCGAATGTACCGGATCAGGTTGATCTTAACGTTGCGGTAGAAGAACAGCATTCAGGTACCAGTACCTTGGCGGTGGGTTTCTCGCAAAGTGGCGGTGTAACTTTCCAGGCCGGTTTAAGCCAGACCAACTTCCTGGGTACCGGTAATGCCGTGTCGATTGACTTGTCGCGTTCTGAAACACAGGACTACTATAACCTAAGCGTAACCGATCCGTACTTTACCATTGATGGTGTGCGTCGCGGTTATAATATGTACTACCGTAAAACCAAACTGGATGATGACTATAACGTTAACAACTATGTGACCGACAGTTTTGGTGGCGGAATTAACTTTGGTTATCCAATTGATGAAAACCAGAGCATTAGTGCGGGCTTAAATATTGATAATACTGAAGTGACAACTGGTCCTTATGTATCGACTTATGTGGCAGATTATTTAGAAAGCCATGGTGGTCGAGAAACACAAAGAGGCGATCATTGTCCAGCAAATATCAATGCAGATGGGGAGTGTGTGGATGAAAATGGAACTCTAGTTCAAACCATCCCATATGGTCGAGAGTTTAAGGGAGACTTCCTGACTTATAACCTAAATTTAGGTTGGTCATATAATACCCTTAACCGTCCGATTTTCCCAACAATGGGGATGTCGCATCGGGTGAATGCAGAAATTGCTTTACCGGGCAGTGATGTGGAATATCAAAAAGTTACCTATGATGCACAGGCCTATTATCCGCTGGGCAAAGATTTTGTGCTGCGTGGCTATGGTAAGGTGGGTTATGGTAATGACTTACCATTCTATAAGAACTTCTATGCCGGTGGTTATGGTTCGGTACGTGGTTATGACAACAGTACCTTAGGACCAAAATATCCAGGTGTTTATTTCTCTGATATTGGAAAGACTGATCCATCTCCAGAAGAAGTGGGTGGTAATGCTTTAGTACAGTTTGGTACTGAACTGGCTTTGCCGGTACCATTTAAAGGGGACTGGGCACGTCAGGTTCGTCCGGTGATTTTTGCTGAAGGTGCACAAGTATTCGATACTCAATGTAATGTTTCTAATAATGATATTTTCGTAAATGGGGATTCAGTAAGTAGTAAACAGTACTGTGAAGATAACTTTGGCTTTGACTTTGGCAATATGCGTTATAGCGTCGGTGTAGGCTTTACCTGGATTACCATGATTGGCCCATTGTCCTTAAGTTATGCATATCCGCTGAATGAAAAACCAGGTGATGAAACCAAGAATATCCAGTTTGAAATTGGCCGTACGTTCTAAGTACGGTCTGTTCATGGATGCTTGAAATAGGGATAGATCAAGATGAAGAAGATACAACTGGCTGTTTTAGGTTTTACACTGTCCTGTGCCGCAGCGGCACAGGCGGCAGGTTATGGTGTGGTCAGCTTAGAGCGTGTGGTTGAAAGCAGCAGCTATTTAAAACAGCAAAATAGTGCATTGCAACAATCGCTTAAACCTCAAACCACTAAACTTGAACAGCTGGGTAAAGAGCTGGAAACATTACAGCAACGTGCCCAGCAGTCAGCAAATTTATCTGAAGCCGATAAGCAGAAATTATCGGCGCAGTATCAGGCCAAGTTAAAAGAATTTAATACTTTACAGCAAAGTTTGCAGACCAAAGTGCAGGCTGATCTGCAAAAAATGAATGACAGTTTTGAGCAGCGCATCAAGCAGGCAGCAGAACAATTGCGTAAAGAAAATAATTTAGATGTGGTTTTGAACAAAAACTCAGCACTTGCCTATGACCCTAAGTATGATTTAACTGATAAAATGATTCAAAAGGTTAATGCAATCAAGTAATCAATGAGTTATCAACATTATCGCTTAGAAGAACTTGCTCGTCTGGTCCAGGGCGAGCTGGTCGGTCAGGCCGATTTAGGTCTCCAGGGTTTAGCGAGCCTGGAGCTTGCTAAACCGCAGCACATTGCTTTTGTCAATGCTGACAAGTATGTGGAGCAGGCAAAAGTATCTAAAGCGGGTGCTTTAATTGTCACGCCCGAGTTACAGCAGCAGCTTGATACGCATCAGAACTTTATTGTGGTGGCAAATCCCTATTTGGCGTTTGCAATTTTAACCCATGTCTTTGAGCGTAGGCACACTCAAACCGGTATTGAAAGTACCGCACAAATTCATCCCTCAGCGATCATTTCCGAAAGTGCTTATATTGGCCATTATGTGGTGGTGGGTGAAAATTGTGTGGTGGGTGATAAAACCATTATCCAATCGCATAGCAAAATTGATGATTTTGTTGAAATTGGTAAAGAATGTTTTATTGATTCGCATGTCACCATCACTGGTGAAGCCAAAATTGCTGACCGGGTCCGCATTCATGCCAATACCGTGATTGGGAGTGAAGGCTTTGGTTTTGCTCCGTATCAGGGCAAATGGCACCGTATTGCACAGTTAGGTTCAGTACAGATTGGTAATGATGTACGAATTGGTTCGAATTGTAGTATTGACCGCGGTGCGCTGGATGACACAATTTTGGAACATGGTGTCATAATTGATAACCTTGTGCAAATCGCCCATAACGTGAAAGTAGGGGCCAATACTGCGATCGCTGCAAAATGCGGTATTGCCGGCAGTACTATCATTGGCAAAAACTGTATTCTGGCAGGCGCATGTGGGGTCTCTGGTCATCTTTCTATTGCTGACAACGTGACTTTAACCGGAATGTCAATGGTCACAAAGAGTATTTCTGAACCAGGAACCTATTCTTCGGGCACCGGTGCATTACCAAATGCGCAATGGAAACGCGCGGTGATTCGCTTTAGACAATTAGCAGATGTGCCATTGACCCAATTGCAGAAAAGACTCGATCATATGCAGACTCAAATTGAGTCCCTTGAATCAACTTTAAAATTGCGTAAATAATTATGATGACTGAGTCGAATACCCCAACATTTACGAAACCTGAATTGCCAATGCATATTCAAACCATCCGTGAATATTTGCCACATCGTTATCCATTCTTATTGGTAGATCGAATCGTTGATGTAACTGACAATGGGATTGTGGGTTATAAGAACGTTTCGATTAATGAAGAGTTTTTACAAGGACATTTCCCTGAATATCCAATTATGCCAGGGGTGTTGATTGTAGAAGCGCTGGCACAGGTTTCAGGCGTGCTTGGCTTTATTATGAATAATCAGAAACCGACTGCGGGTGCATTATTCCTATTTGCCGGTGCCGAAAAAGTTAGATTTAAAAAACAAGTGGTTGCAGGCGACCAACTTGTATTAAAATCTGAATTAGTAATGCAGAAACGTGGTATTTACAAATATAATTGTATCGCCACGGTCGATGGCATTGTTGCAGCAACCGCGGAAATTATGATTTCGCATCAGAAAACAGAGCAAGCATGAGCAATAACCCCCTCATTCACCCCACCGCTATAATTGACTCCTCTGCAGTCATTGCGCCTGATGTGCAAATTGGACCTTATAGTATTATTGGTCCGAATGTCAGCATTGGTGCGGGTACAAAGCTGCATTCACACGTGGTGGTGGGTGGCTATACCCGTATTGGTGAGCATAATGAGATTTTCCAGTTCGCAAGTGTTGGCGAAGTCTGTCAGGACCTGAAATATCAGGGTGAAGAAACTTGGCTGGAAATTGGTGACTATAACCTGATTCGTGAACATTCCAGCTTACATCGCGGGACGGTTCAGGACAAAGGCATCACTAAAATTGGTAGCCACAACCTGTTGATGGTCAATACGCATATTGCTCACGACTGTATCGTGGGTGATCACAATATTTTTGCCAATAATGTCGGTGTCGCAGGGCACGTGCATGTCGGTGATTATGTGGTGGTGGGTGGAAACTCGGGTATTCATCAGTTCTGTAAAATTGACTCTTACAGCATGATTGGTGGCGCATCTTTAATTCTGAAAGATGTACCGGCCTATGTGATGGTTTCGGGTAATCCTGCGCATGCTTTTGCTATGAATATTGAAGGTATGCGTCGTAAAGGCTGGTCGAAAAATGTGATTCAAGGATTACGGGACGCCTTTAAACTGATTTACAAATCAGGATTAACCACTGAAGAAGCCATTCAGAAAATCCGTGCAGAGATTCTGCCAGAAGTGCCGGAAGCACAGCGTTTAATTGATTCACTAGAACAGTCTAAACGCGGGATTGTACGCTAACACGCTGTTTGAAGCTGATTCAAAAAACTGCTCCAATTGGGGCAGTTTTTTTATATCCAGATTTTGAGGTTTCTTGAACATCAGATACAAATTTCTACTCGTGCTTGGCCCGGATTTTGCTCATATTCAAGCTATACAATAAAAATTATTGCGGGAGAGCGGCACTTGGTGCTCGCCGAAGGAGCAACGACCCCGGAAACTCTCAGGCAAAAGGACCGTAATAATTCAAAAATCTGGAGAGAAGCACGCGCAGTGCTCACCGAAGGGGATGGTTGGGCTGAACATCAGTTCAATCGAAGCTCTCAGGTACCCTGACAGATGGGGCATCACGTCTGGAACAGCTGTTCCAAGGAGCGTTTTATGCCGCATGTTGTTGTCATTGGTGCAGGAATTACCGGGGTCACTTCAGCCTACGAGCTGATGCGTTTAGGCTATCAGGTCACGGTGATTGACCGGCATTTATACCCGGCGATGGAAACATCGTATGCCAATGGTGGCCAGTTATCGGCCAGTAATGCAGAAGTCTGGAATCAGAAAGCCACTGTACTGAAAGGCCTGAAATGGATGTCGCAAAAGTCGGCGCCGCTCTTATTAAATCCTGCATTTGATCTGCATAAGTGTGGCTGGCTGATCGAGTTCTTAAGCAATATCCGCAACTATGAACACAATACCCAGGAAACAGTGCGCCTGGCACTTCTGGCACGCAAACGTTTATTTGAAATTGCAGACCAGGAACAGATTGATTTCAATCTGGAAAAACGTGGAATTTTACATTTTTATCATAATAAAGCGGATTTTGACTTTGCAATTCGGGTCAATGATTTGCTCTGTCAGGGGGGGCTGGAGCGTTATCAGGTCAGTCTGGATGAAATCCGACAGATTGAACCAAGTCTAACTGGGCAATATTATGCAGGTTTTTACTGCCCGGGAGATGCCACCGGCGACATTCATAAATTCACGGTGGGGCTGGCTCAAGTCACCATGCAGCAGGGTGTACGTTATATTTTCGGCCGGGATGTTCATGATATTCAGCTAGACGCCCAGCAGGTACAGCTGAGTTATAGGCCAGCCATTGAAGATCCGCTGGCAGATCAGCCGATGGTGGAAACCTTACATGCCGATGCCGTGCTGATTTGCGGCGGTGTGGGGAGCTATCAATTGGCGCGACAGGTAGGTGATCGGGTCAATGTTTATCCGGTCAAAGGCTATTCCATTACCGTCAATTTACAGGATGAACAGAGCCAAAAGCAGGCACCTTGGGTCAGTCTGCTAGATGAAAGTGCCAAAATTGTGACCTCACGTTTAGGCACAGATCGGCTGCGGATTGCCGGAACGGCCGAATTTAATGGTTATAATCGCGATATTCGCCATGACCGGATTCAGCCACTGGTGCGCTGGGTGCAGCGGAATTTTGATATTTCAACCGAAAGCGTGGTGCCGTGGGCAGGTTTACGTCCGATGATGCCAAATATGATGCCGGTGATTCGGCAGGGCCAGCATCCACGGGTATTTTATAATACTGGCCATGGGCATCTGGGCTGGACCTTATCTGCGGCGACAGCATTGATGATTAGTCAGGAAATTGCGCAGCATTATCCGGTGACCGGGTAATGAGAACATTCAGTTAAGCTCTGTTTTAAAGTAACAGGGCTTTAGGAGAGATGCTGATCATCTGCCGGGTTCTGGCAAAATAAATCCATCAAAATGAAGCAAATCGCTGTCAATTCAACGGGCTATTTGGCTTATACTCAGGCTTTAAATAAAATATCTTTTTGCTTTAAGATTTTGAACTGCCATTAAAAAAATGGATTGAGATGCTGCCGTCCTGGGCAGACCGCGATATGTATGGATAAACGATGGCAAATATAATTCTGGTTGCGCTATTTCCTTTAATCTTTCTGATTGCGTTGGGCTATGTACTCAAGCGCTTTAGGTTTTTAGAAGATAAATTCTGGCACGGTGCAGAAAAGCTCAACTACTATCTGCTGTTCCCGGTGATGCTGTTTTTGGGCCTGGCGCATGCTGAAATTCAGGCCAGCGAAATTCGCCACATGATGCTGGGAGCGGGTCTGACCCTGCTGATTGCGGTTTGTCTGTTATATATCCTCAAGGCGCTGTATGGCACTGCAGCGGCACGTTTTGGCGTGTATATGCAGGGCATGGTGCGTTTTAATACCTATATCGGTCTGGCGCTGTCGGCGTCTTTGTTTTATCAGCAGGGTATGGCGCTGTTTGCTATTCTGCTGGTGTTTTGCATTCCTCTGGTCAATGTGCTTTCGGTTTTGGCCCTGACCAATTCAGAAGGGATGCGCTTGCAATCCATCCTGTTATCATTATTGAAAAATCCCTTAATTTTAGGCTGTATTGCAGGCGGGGTGTTTAATCTGCTGAATTTACGCTTATGGATTGGCTTTGAAAATTATTTAAAACAGATTGCCATTTCCAGTTTGCCATTGGGCTTGATGTGTATTGGTGCAGCATTACAGTTTCAGGGGCTGCGTAAAGATCTGCGGACCTTGTTATTAAACACTTTTGGACGCTTGCTGTTGATGCCGATGATTGCGTTGGCGACCTGTCTGGCATTGAATCTGCCGGCCCTGCATACCCAGATTCTGGTGATGTTTTTTGCCTTGCCGACGGCCTCATCGGCTTATATTCTGACCAAAGTTTTGGGGGGAGATAGCCAGCTGATGGCCAGTGTGATTAGCCTGCAGACTGTGTGTGCGGCGTTCAGTTTGCCATTGATTTTGTGGTGGGTGATGTAAAGCGCTGTCAGGTTTTAATCATAGAGTCGATAAATACCACTAAAACGCTCGCAGCCTTTTTGTTCAGTACGCACCGCCAGATAAGCCTTCTGAAAGTCGAGCTGGTAATTGCAGTCATGTTCATTGTCAATAATATGCTGCTTTTGCTGCGGTGAGGTATAAGCCAGTAAGGAAATGGTTTGGGTATCTAGCTTGTTGTTTGGACTGCGATAGGCCACACCTTCAATTTTAATACTGTCTTTATTCAGTTGATGAATCTGCAAATGTACCGGTTGCTTGGCCAGTTGTCCCTGTTCAAATTTCAGATAATGCTGGGTCATGCTCTGGTTCATCGAGCTAAAGAAATTTAACTGATCCAGACGCGCTTCAAACTGTTGTTTAAAACACTCGGTGGTTTTACACTGCTGCGCACGTTTAAACCAGAGCTGATGGGTATCTTGCAGAATACGCAGCGGGGCATCGGTCACCAGAAAAGCTGTCAGAAACTGATCATTGAGCTGCTCACGAATCTCCTGTAAATCGGCATGGCAGATTTTATTGAAAGCAGGCGTGTTGGCCTGCTCGCAATTGATTTTCTGTGCATGCGACAGCGGGGTGCCCGCGGCGCCCAAAAACAACAGGGTTCCAATGATTTTTATAAGATTCATCTCGGTTTTCAACAGCATGATCGCTTATACTTTCATTAGCTTGCGTAAGCTAACTATAGCGAAAGAGAAACTGTGAATACAAGATTTCAATCGTTTATTTCTGAAGGAGTTGAATATGGTTGCACAAATACGAATTGGGCAGGGAATAGACGTACATGCCTTTGAAGAAGGCGATTTTGTGACATTGGCTGGGGTTAAAATTCCACATACCCATGCTCTGAAAGCCCACTCAGATGGGGATGTGATTTTACATGCGCTATGCGATGCCTTATTGGGTGCATTGGCACTGGGCGATATTGGACAGCATTTTCCCGACACCGATCCTGAATTTAAGGGCGCTGACAGCCGGGTGTTGCTGAAGCATGTTTATCAGCTGATTTTAGACCGCGGTTATCTATTGAATAATGCCGACATTACCGTGGCCTGTGAACGCCCGAAACTGGCCAAGCACAATCTGGAAATGCGCCAGAGTATTGCCGATGTGCTGGATGTGGATGTGACTCAAATCAGCATTAAAGCCACCACCACGGAAAAATTAGGCTTTACCGGCCGTCAGGAAGGAATTCTGGCTACAGCTACGGTGTTAATTTATCACGCAAAGTGATCGGTTTTCATTAAGGAAATTTGCAGTTCCTGGGTTGCTTTACGGCCCTGAAGTTGTAAGGCAACAGCGTGAATCAGACCGGTCCAGGTTTCATTCGGCTCCCAGATCTGGTGCAACATTTCCTGCGCGGTAGGCATGTCCATATTCATATAATACTGACGATATAAATACATCAGGCTGCTGACATGCTGATTGGTACCGCAATGCAACCACACCATCTGATCCTGCACCAGATGATCAATCAGGTCTAAAACCAGCAGACATTGGGCGTCAGATGGAGTTTCCCAAGAAATCGGTAATTGTACATAGTTCAGGCCCAGTTCCAGACAGATTTTATCTTCATTGGCTAGATGCTGCTCGGCATCACTCAGTGCGACATTAACCACAGTGGTAATGCCATATTCTTTAATCTGACGTAACTGTTCCGCATTCGGCTGGCCGGATGTGTACAGGTGTTCATGCACAAACTGAAAGTGATCAATTTGGCTTAAAGCGGTTTCAATTTCATTCATCAGATAAAATTTCCTGCAACTGAAATGGAAACGCCATCTTGACGATGGCGTTTTTGAGTCAGTTTTAGCGGCTGGCTAAAACCTCTTTCAATGCTTCATGCATCTCAAGCAGGGATTTTTCAGTGGTTTCCCAGTCGATGCATCCATCGGTAACAGACTTACCATACTCCAAATCGCAAAGATTTGCAGGAATATCTTGACGACCGCCTTTTAAATGACTTTCGACCATAATCCCGACAATTGATTTATTGCCATCTAAAATCTGTTCGGTGATGTTTTTTAAGACCAGTGGTTGCAGGTACGGGTCTTTGTTGGAGTTGGCATGACTGGTGTCAATCATGATTTTGGTGCTGACTTTGGCTTTAATTAGCGCTGCTTCTGCATCGGCGACTGAACCGGCATCATAGTTTGGCTTGCCATTACCACCACGCAATACCACGTGCGCATAGTTGTTACCGCTGGTACGAATTACCGACACCTGACCATGTTCGTTCAGCCCCAGGAAGCTGTGACCATGTTTTACAGACTGCATTGCGTTGGTCGCAACAGTTAAGCCGCCATCGGTACCATTTTTAAAGCCAACCGGTGAAGACAGGCCAGAAGACATTTCACGGTGAGTCTGACTTTCTGTGGTACGCGCACCAATCGCTGACCAGGAAATCAGATCCTGATAATACTGTGGAGAGTTCGGGTCCAGTGCTTCAGTGGCACAAGGCAGACCTTTTTCATTCAGTTCCAGCAGCAGTTTACGGCCAATACGCAGACCTTTTTCAATATTGAAAGAGTCATTCATGTCCGGGTCGTTAATCAGACCTTTCCAGCCCACGGTCGTACGCGGTTTTTCAAAGTACACCCGCATTACGATGTATAAGGTATCTTTTACTTTTTCGCTCAGCACTTTCAGGCGGTCTGCATAATCATGTGCTGCCACAGGATCATGAATCGAGCAAGGCCCAATGACCACAAACAGACGTTTGTCTTTACCATCAAGAATATTGCGGATGGTTTCACGACCTTTCAGTACGGTGTGATAAGCAGAGTCAGTCAGTGGAAGTTCTGCTTTGAGTTCAGCAGGGGTCACAAGTGGCTGGATGCTTTTAATATTCACATCATCGATATCTGAAGGTGTAATAGGGTTAGACTGTAAAGTGTTCATTGCCGTCACTGGTTTAATCGTATACAAGATTGTTTAATAGCCTGAATATAACACGAATATAGCAGCCTATTGTTATAAAAAAGATCAATAGATTACTGAAAAAAAAGTGATGAATCGCAGAGATAAATTAAACTGGCGATGTTTTTTCAGCGCTCACCACCATCGCCGCTTCAACTGGTTGTGCCGGTTTGGATTTGACCGGGTTCAGCATAAAGTTCACCCCAAGTGCGAACAGGGTAATGCCCAGCACTTTACGGATAATTTTTTCAGGCAGGCGTGAGCTGACTAAAGTACCGACCACAATTGCCGGAATAGAACCGACCAGTAACCACATCAGCAGTTCAAAATCGACATTGCCCGAGGTCATGTGACCCATACCGGCGACAAAGGTCAATAAGACTGCGTGGACCACATCGGAGCCGATAATGCGGATCATTGGCAAGTTCGGGAACATTAGCACCAGCGCCATAATGCCGAAGGCACCTGCACCCACCGAAGATAGGGTGACGAACACACCCAGGACAATTCCCATCACCACAATCATCGCGCGCTTGTTGGTGGCCTTCAGGTCGACCTTTTCCAGGTCTTGAGTCATATCTGGCAATTCGTGTTTGCGATATTTGTTGAAAAATTTTTCAATCTGGCTGCGGAAAATAATAGATATGCCGGTTAGGGTCAGCATAAAGCCCAAGACCATGGTCAGCACAGCTTTATAATGCGTGGACTGGCTTAAATAGTTGTCGAGTACCCAATGCGTTGCAAAAGACGCCGGGATACTGCCGACAGACAGCCAGATCACAATTGGCCAGACGATATTCATTTTTTTGGCATGGACTAGTGAACCACAGAATTTGGAAATTGCGGCATAGAGCAGATCGGTACCAATGGCAATGTGCGGTTCAATCTTAAACAGGCTGATTAAAATCGGGGTCATTAACGAACCACCGCCTACACCGGTCACACCTACACAGAAGCCAACCAAAACACCTGCCAAAATAAACTCAACTGCACCAAACATGGGGATATGCCATACATCAAAAAACGTGCTTATCTTATGACTTTCGGATATAAGTCGTTGGCATGATTAATGATTTGCTTATTCTAAAAAATGCTAAAGATGAGAAAAAGATCAACATTTATAGTGAAACAGCGTGGAGTAGATCTATCTGAAATCTGCTGGATTTAAAGCTGAAAAAAAGGGGATTTTTTAGTAAAAAGATCAGGATGTGCAGGGCCGAATAGACGGATTTTGTGATGACAGCGCAGCAAAATGGAAAGATAAAAAGATTAAAAATAGCAGGAAATTTCACTTTAAAATTATTATTTGTGTATTCAGTGTCATTACATAGGGATGACATGTGTTGGGTTTTGGATTTTATTTGATCAATCTTTCAGCATGATAAAAAGCAGTTAATGGTCATGAAACTGCAAGTCAGGTGGAATAGAGTGAGATAAAGCGGTGAAAGCGTGATAAATGAATGGGCCCAGCACAGCATCATAAATCAAACCTGATAGTCATGCTGTATAAAAACAAAGCAGTTAAAATATAGAAAAACCTGAATTTTTTCTCAGCTCAGGACAAACAGTCGTTACAGTCACTTCAAGCAGAATATGTTAAAATTCCACGCAGCAATTGAAGGAGCAAGGTCTTGCAAAAACGAAAACTGAAAATAGGCATTGTGGTGGGAGAAGTTTCTGGGGATACCTTGGGTGCCAGACTGATCCGCCGTTTTCGTGAGCAAGGCATTGAGGCTGAATTTGAAGGTATTGGCGGCCCGCAAATGATTGCTGAAGGCTTTAAAAGCTATTATCCGATGGATATTTTGTCGGTCATGGGCATTGTTGAAGTCTTAAAAGACATTAAAAAGCTGTTTGCCGTGCGTGATGGACTGGTTGAACAGTGGAGCAAGGAGCCGGTCGATGTTTTTATTGGGATTGATGCGCCGGATTTTAACCTGCGTTTATCGAAAAGCCTGAAGCAGAAAAGTCCAAGCATTAAAACCGTGCAGTATGTCAGTCCTTCGGTCTGGGCATGGCGTCAGGGCCGTGTCCACGGCATTAAAGCCAATATTGATCTGGTGCTGTGTTTATTTCCATTTGAAAAAGCCTTTTATCAAAAATGGCAGGTTCCGGCTGCCTTTGTCGGGCATCCATTAGCGAGTCAGTTGCCTGTCGATAATAATCTGGCCGATGCCAAACTGGAACTGGGGCTGGAAGCTTCGCAAAAGCATATTGCCTTATTGCCCGGTAGTCGTCGTGGTGAAATTGAGCGTTTAGGGCCATTGGTTCTGGCAGCCGCTGAAATTCTGGCTGCGAAATATCCAAACTATCACTTCTTAATTCCCGCCATTAACGATGCGCGTAAACAGCAGATTGAAAGTTTATTACAGCATTGTGCTGCTGATCTGAGATCACGGGTTAGTCTGCTGGAAAATACCGATACAGAATCAAAAATTGGCCGTCAGGTCATGAATGCAGCGGATATTGTTGCGCTGGCTTCAGGTACTGCAACGTTGGAAGCGATGTTATTGCATCGTCCAATGGTGACTTTTTATAAGCTCAACCGGATTACCTACTGGATTGCCAAACTGCTGGTTAAAATTCCGTATTACTCGCTACCGAATATTATTGCCGGCAAAAAAGTGATTGAAGAGCTGATTCAAGAAGAGGCTACACCAGAGCGTCTGGCGCATGAAATTGAAAAGCTGATGCATATTGAAGCTGCACAAATTCAGGTGATGCAGCATCGTACCATGCATAAACAGCTGCTATCCGGCAATTGTGAAGACCCGGTAGCGGCGATTCTGGCTATTTTATAAGAGCCTGCTGAAACTGCTGCCGGTACTGGCTTGGGGTCAGGGCAAACTGTTTTTTAAAAGTCTGGCTAAAGGCGGTTTCAGAAGAATAGCCAACTTTATAGGCAATTTGCTGGATTGAGAGCTGGCCATGACGTAAATATTGAGCCGCCAGTCTTAAGCGATGTTGCTGTAAATAGGCCAGTGGCGATTCACCAACAATCTGGGCAAACAGATTGGCAAATTTTGAGCGCGACATGCAGCATTGTTCGGCCAGGGTTTCGACGGTCCAGCTTTTTTCCGGTTGTCCATGAATGGCGGTTAAAGCATTGGACAGTTCCGGATGGGTCAGGGCACTGAGCCAGTTATTAGAATCACTCAGCTGGGCAATATAATCACGCACACATTCAATAAATAAAATACTGATCAGATGATCAAGAATTTTATCGCGGCCGGGCCGGATCTGATGGCTTTCTACTGCCAGAAACTGTAAGCCAATTTGCAACCATTCCGGCGCAGTGCTGCTCATAATATGATGAATATGCATATAGTCCGGCAAGGCATTTAACAGCGGCTTGGCCATAATGCTGTCCATTGTGCCGTGCATGGCTAAAATAAATGATTTTTCACCGGATGCTTCACCAAACTCGATGGTCTGCTGGCGTTTCTGCTGAAACAGGTCACTAATATCCAGGGCATCTAGCCACTCCAGTTGCGTGCTACTTTTGCCAACATGGCTACCGCCGGAAGGAATCAGCACAATATCACCGGCCTGCGCATAGACCTGACGCTGGGTCGATAATTCCAGATATAATTCACCACTTAGTACCACATAGGCAATAATGGCGCTGTGATCCTGATATTGAAATGCCCAGTTTCCCTGTGGATTCAAATAGATAAATTCAGATTTGTTGAGATGAATATCATCAAAAATTTTACTTAAAGCATCCATATCGGGTTGATATCTTCTTATTTGAGCCTAGCTATTTGGTCATTAAGCCTGAATTTATCGTGTGATGAAAGGCCAATTTCAGGCAATGTGGGCCAAAGACGTTTACATAGCTTTTTTGGACGTTTGCAACTGTTCTCTGTGGCTTGTTTGCTGAAATATATAGATAAGTTAAGCAGGATGGAAGTGCAGGCAATGAATGCTCCGCTACAGCTCACAGAACAACAACAGCAATTTTTACTTGAAAAATCCGGTCTGGCTTTAGATAAAAAACGTTATTTATGGCTGATTAGCCCATTTTTACCGGTTTTAGGCATAGGGATTCTGGCCGGTTACCAGTTTGCACCGAAACCATTTAAAACTGTATTTGCTCTAGGTGGACCACTGTTAATTCATGTGATTATTCCCAGCATTGATACCCTGGTCGGTAAAGACGAGCACAATCCAAGCCCGGAAGAAGTCAAGCTCTTGGAGCAGGACCCGTATTATTCCCGTTTGGTAAAAAGTTTTATTCCCTTGCAGTATATCGCCAATATTTATGCGGCCTATCTGGTATCGCGTAAAGAGACTTCACTGCTGGATAAAATTTTTCTGGGCGCGTCGATGGGACTGGTTAATGGGGTGGCGATTAATACTGCGCATGAACTGAGTCATAAATCCTCCAAACTGGAGCATTATCTGTCGCATCTGGCACTGGTACCATCGGGTTATAACCATTTCCGGATTGAACATCCGTATGGGCATCATAAACGCGCTGCAACTCCAGAAGATCCGGCGTCTTCCCGTATGGGAGAAACCTTTTATGAATTCTGGCCACGCACGGTGAAAGGCTCGTTTAAATCGGCAATTGAAATTGAAACCCAGCGTTTAAAACGCAAAGGCAAGAATTTCTGGTCAAAAGACAATGAATTGCTACAAGGCTGGGGCATGAGTGCGCTGTTTCATGCCGGAATGCTGGCGAGCTTTGGGAAAGGCATTGTGCCGTATTTAAGCACGCAGGCCTTTTATGCCATCAGCCTGTTTGAACTGGTCAATTATATTGAGCATTATGGCTTGCTGCGACAAAAAGATGCGCAGGGCAAATATGAGCGTACCCAGCCGGAACATAGCTGGAACAACAATAATATTGTCACCAATCTGTTTTTATATCAGTTACAGCGTCATTCTGATCATCATGCCTATCCGACCCGTCCATTTCAGGCCTTGCGACACTTTGATGAAGCGCCTGAATTGCCAAGCGGTTATGCCAGTATGTTGCTGCCGGCGCTGATTCCACCGCTGTGGTTTAAAATGATGGATAAGCGCGTGTTCAAGCATTACAAAGGTGATTTAAACAAAGCCAATATCCAGCCGAAACGCCGTTTAAGCCTGTTTAAAAAGTTCGGCCTGAAGGCAGATTAATTGTATAAAAATCCATTCGACTGTTTTAATCGGCCCTATGGTGAGTAGGGCTTTTTTGTACTCAGGCGGTTGATGTTATGCAGATTTATCTGCATTTAAAGCTCTTTTCCATCCAGATTTCACAGGCATGACTATGACCGGTCTGGCCTTGTGGGGCAGATAAATGTACAAACCCCAGCTTTTCATAGAGTTTTACTGCCTGCCACAGTGATGCTGTGGTTTCCAGATAGCAGGACTGAAAACCAGCCTGTTGGGCAAAGTCAAAAGCGTGTTCCAGAATCTGTTTGGCAAACCCGTAGCCGCGTACCTTCGGCAGAAAATACATTTTCTGGATTTCTAGGCGGCTTGCATCGCCCTGTAAAGGCGCAGCTCCGCCACCACCAAAAATATCGCCCTGATCATTGGTAACGACCCAATACTGTGCGTGTGGCTGTGAATACGCCGCATATAAATTATCGACCGCAGCATCGGCCACGGCAAAACCGGATTCTGGCGCCAGTCCAAATTCTTTGGAAACCTCACGAATAATACGGGCCAGTGCAGGATTGTCTTGGGCTTGAATCGGGCGTAAAAAATACATAAGCGCAGTGCTAAAAGATAAAGAGATGAATTTTATCACTAAATATTCATCTCTTGAGCAGATTTGAGGCACATTTGTTGGACTTTAAATGTCGCTTGATGCTGTATTCGGTATCTTATTTAAGTTCACTGGAGTTTTTACCCAGTTCACGCCGGGCAATAATCAGTTGCTGAATTTGCTGGGTGCCTTCAAAAATATCCAGGATTTTGGAATCGCGTGCCCATTTTTCCAGCAGTTCATCTTCGTTATAGCCCACAGCGGCGGCCAGTTCTACACACTTCAGGGTAATTTCATTCCCGACACGGCCAGCTTTGGCTTTGGCAATTGAGGCTTCTTTGGAATTAGGCTGCTTGTTATCGGCCATCCAGGCAGCTTTAAGCATTAATAAACGCGCTGCTTCCCATTCGGCTTCCATGCGATAAATCTGCGCGGCTATCTGGGAGCTGTGTAAATAGGTGGTCTGATAATGCTCATCCAGCTCGTGTTTAAAAATCTGCTTGATCCGTTCCAGGGATGCTTTGGCACAGCCAATGGCCATGGCCGCGACCAAAGGACGGGTGTTGTCAAAGGTTTCCATCACCCCGGCAAAGCCTTTGGAGACATCAATCTCGGCATTGCCAAGCAGGTTGCTGGCTGGCACCCGGCAATCGACAAAGCTGATGGCTGCAGTATCGGAGGCTTTAATCCCGAGTTTATGCTCCAATCGCTCTACGGTCATGCCGGGCGTGCCTTTCGGCACCACAAAAGACTTGATGGCAGCACGGCCGAGCTTTTTATCCAGCGTGGCCCAGACCACCACGGCATCGGCGCGTTCACCCGAGGTCACAAAGATTTTCTCGCCATTCAGGATATAATCATCGCCATCTGCGACCGCTGTGGTGCGAATTGCCGCTGAATCGGAGCCGCAGCCGGGTTCGGTAATGGCCATGGCGGCCCAGGTGCCGTGAAAACGCTGTAACTGCTCGTCATTGGCCACCGCAGCAATGGCGGAGTTCCCCAGACCCTGACGCGGCATACTCAGCAGCAGGCCGGTATCGCCATAACACATTTCGACAATACTTAAAGCGGTGGACATATTGACGCCATTTTTATTGCCACTGGCGGTATCGCCACGTTTATTCACCGCAGCGCCGGCGTTCATGCCATCGCCACCTGCATTCATGCCATCGACCACTGAGGCTAGCATATCCAGTTCTTTCGGGTAGGCATGTTCCGCCTTATCATATTTACGTGAAATTGGACGCAGGACATTCAGGGCAACCTCATGTGCCTGATCTATCAGCAGTTTAAATTTTTTCGGGTTCTGTAAATTCATGGGCTGTTCCTTATTTTTATGGTTATTTAGGCATGCAGGCCAGACTGGACAATCGCGGTCGCGCGCAGATCACGATACCAGCGCTCGACCGGATGTTCTTTGGTAAAGCCGTGACCGCCCAGAATCTGCACGCCATTTGTGCCAATTTGCATGGATTTTTCTGCACATAACAAGCGTGCCAGATAGGCTTCCCGATGAAAGTCCTGTCCAGCTTCGGCCAGACTGGCAGCATTCAGCACTAGCATGCGCATCGCATCAATTTCAATCGCCATATCGGCAATCATAAAAGCCACACTTTGACGATGTGAGATGGGCTCGCCAAAGGCCGTGCGCTGGTTGGCATAGTCAATACAATAGGCTTTCACGGCTTCGCAGCACCCAACCGCCATGGCACACCAGACTAAATTACCCAAATCAATAAAAGCACTATAGTCAAAATCATCATCGCCCAGACGTTCGGCTGGGGTATGCTGAAAACTGAGGGTGACTGTTTCTGTGGCCTTCAGCCCCATTGCCGGGCTTTTTTGTGCACGAATGCTGCTGTCGCGTTTCACCACAAATACTTCTGGCTGGCCATTGAATTCAGCACTTACCAGATACAAGTCCGCCGTTTCACCCAGCATTACCAGAGTTTTTTCACCCTGAATCCAGTACTGGCCCTGGCTAAAAGTGGCTTGTGTATTTAAACGCAGCGGATCAAAAGCCGGTGTAGCTTCCTGCACGGCAAAGCTGGCGCGCAGTTCCGAATCTTCTGCAAAACTGGTCAGATAACGTGACTGGATGCTTTCAGAACCCCAGCGGGTCAGGGCATTGATTACCCCAAAGGTCGACAATAAACCTGCGGTCAGGCTGAAATCACCCCGGGCCAAATGCTCGGCCATCAGAATATTAGTGACAATATTCTGCTCGCTGGCCACGCCACCCAAAGCCTCCGGCAGTACATAATCATTCAGGCCCAAATCCTGACTGTGTCGCCATAACACTTCGGGAAACTGTTCCAGATGATCCGCCTGATGCGCCAGTGGATAAAGCACCTCTGTGGCAAACTGCTGCATGGTATCTACCGTCATTTGCTGTTCTTCGCTCAGGCTTAAATCAAACAGGGATTTTTGCTGATGGGGTAAACGCTGTCTGGGTACCTCATCGTGCTTTTGAAAAGCTTTCTGGGTCACGCTTAAGGTTTTAAAGCCGGCTTTGGCCCCCTGATATAAAGATTTTTCTACAAATTTACGCAGTTTGAGCTGGTCTAAAACCTCGCTGCTGGCAAGCCGAGTGAGCAGCGACAGTCCAAATCCTTGGGCCTTGTTTACCATATTGGTCATTGTTGTTGTTCCATCATGCGGGTGATTATTTTTATGCTGACACGCGGCTGTTTAAAAAACCATGTCAGAACTGACATACTCAATTGTCAAAGATAAACGGTTGTTGCAAGATGAAACAGGAATCTAAATAGTTGCTTCTGTTTATATTTTTAATTTTTGGAAAGAGCGGGGAAGGGAGAGGATTGACCCGAATGACATTAGCTGCATTCGGGTCGGGTGTGGCTTTACTGGAATTTTTTGATCATGTCGCGCACATTGGTTTTGGCATCAATCACGGTCATAAAGGTATAAGCCCCAATAAATTTACGGCTAATAAACATAAACTCTTTCGGCGGAACACTGAAATAACGTGAAGCCATGGATTTAGAGGCCTGTTGCATCACCCGGCTATGCAGCTGGCTTTTTTTCCAGTCATAACGATGCTGATCATCCATCACACCGGCTGGTAAATCCGGGTTGTTTTCAGGACTGCTAAAGGCTTCGGTGGCCAGTAAAAAGACTTTGGCCATATCCGGCTTAATGCTTTGCGGAATGGAGTCAAAAAACTCATAACCGGTCATGGCTTTCACCATCATCTCCGCGTCATGCTGATAGCCGGCCTGAATCAGGTTACGTGCGACCGAGAGCAGGTTGTCATCAAACTGGCGAATGGCACCGAAATCCAGCAGCACAATTTTATCCTGTACATCTGCGCCATTGCCCAGACGTACTAGATAGTTACCGAAGTTTGGGTCGGTCTGCATTTCGCCCCATTCAAAAATTTCCCGCACTGCCACTTCTAAAGAGGCTTCACCAAGCAGGTTACGACGTTCTTGTGGTAAAGACAGCATCACCGGACTGTTGATTGGTACGCCACGTTCAAAGGTCATGCACAGCACCTGATCGGTACAGTAATCTTCAATAATGGTTGGAACGATATAGCGCGGGTCCTGCTTTAAACGCTCGGCAAAACGGCGTGTGGTGGCTGCCTCAATCCGATAATTGACCTCGCGGTGCATCATTTCGCGGACTTCATCAAACCACTGATCAAATTCGCGGGTTTGCGGCACCATGCGGGTCAGTTTCAGCATGTTTTTAAACAGACTCATATCCGAATCAATGGCATCGGCCACACCCGGATACTGGATTTTTAATACCAGTTCCATACCATCAGATTTACGGGTGGCGCGGTGTACCTGAGCTAAAGAGGCGGTACCTAAAGGCTCATGGTCAATGGTGAGATCATTAAGTTTGGAACCTAACTGGTCCTGTAACTGGGTTTTAATCGCAGGCCAGGCCAGGGCAACAGTCTGGTTATTCAGGGTATTCAGGGCTTGGGTGATTTCTTCAGGCAGGAAATGTTCGCCGTAAAGCGCCATCATCTGGCCAATTTTAACGATAGAGCCTTTCAGTTTGCCAATTTCTGCGACCAGATAATCGGCCTGTTCTTTCATGGCTTTTTTGCGTTTCTTTTCTTTTTCTTCTTCACTGGAAAAGATTGAACCGGCACTGGAGGCGGCCCAACGTGTCCCGGCCAGCAACGATGCCTTCGCGATCGATAAGCGTCGATCCATAGAGGAAGTTTTCAATTGTTTAAGCTTATCGTTCTGATCTGACATGTAAATTTAATCCTTCAATCAGCAATTCGCAGAAAGGTCATAGTTTAACGAATATTAACGGGTCTTAACGTATTAAAAAAGTTCAAGTTGCTGAATGTCGAGTTAAGTTTTGCATTCTCTATGAAATAGCCTAAGCAAAATCTATAAAGATGCAATTTCGCTCACTCACATCCGGAATTTAATCTTGAGGGTACTTTTTTGTTGCAGCATCTGCTTGTTTTCATCAATGTATTTTAAAATCAGGCTTTGTACCGATTCATGCAGAAAACCATGCGCATAGCCTTTGACAATAATAATGCTGGGCAGGTTAAAGAACAGATATTTGGCATCATCCAAAGTCGCATCCTGAAAAATGCCGCGTTCCACCAGCATCTGCTGTAAAAACTGTTTTTCCTGCAAGACACGCGGTGAATCGTTGTCATTCCAGTAGTTTTGACGCATGGCCAGCAGGTTATTGTGTTTGTAACTCATATCAACAGGTTCACGGGAGTCTCATAGTCAATATAAGGTCTATTTTTGCAGATTCAATCGCAAAATGGCAGGAAATTGTGAAGATCTGGAAATTCTATCCTGTTCATCGCTATAGGTTTTTTGCTTGAAGTTCAGTAATATGCTTTACATAAATTAAAACAAAGATGATCGCTGTGTTTGGCAGCAAGGGGAATATGATGCGTTTAGCATTCATCGGGGGAATGGCCTGGGCGCTGCTGGCGGGTTCGGCCTATGCGCAGGAAAGTTATTCAAAACAGTATATTCAATGTAGCAATCATGCCTATGGGCAACCATCAGTCTTGCAAAAATGTGTCGATAAAGAGCTGAAACAGCAGCAAAAACGCTTAAAGAAAAGCTATAAGTCCTATTATCGGGCCAGTGGGATGCATCAGGCCAATATTGCCCAGCAACATGCGCTGTGGGAGCAGCGTTTAAAGCAGCAATGTTATCGGGGCATGAACGGTGATGTTGCCAAATTGCAGCAATCGCGTTGTACGCTGGCACAGGTGATTGATCAGGCCAATTATTATCAGAGCAAATTTATTGCCCGTTAATCGTGTACTTACCATTTCAGGGCTTTATTCCAAATCTGGCTAAGGCCGTGAAAGTTGAGATCAATTTATCAGATTGAAATCCGGCTTTTACGCACAGAGACATTATAAAAGCGCACAAAACAAGGTATCATAAGGCGTTTTAAAAAATTGACTCTGGAGAGACCTTAGGTGGATCGACCGACTATTAGCCCTGAACATTTGCAGGAAGCCGCTGAAACATTAGTCACCATTCGTGATTTTATCCGTTTTGGTGTAACAGCATTACGTCAATATGATGCACATCTAGGTCAAGGTACAGAAGATTATTTTGCTGAAAGTTCCGCGTTGGTATTACAAACCCTGTCGCTGGACTGGAATGCCGATGCAGAAATTCTGGATGCCAAATTACTGCCGAGCGAAAAGCAGGAATTTTTAAGTCTGCTGGAGCGTCGTATTAATGAACGCACGCCAACCTCTTATCTGCTCAATCTGGCCTATTTCTATGGCAAGCCGTTTTATGTCGATGAGCGTGTACTGATTCCACGTTCGCCAATTGCTGAACTTATCGAAAACCGTTTTGCGCCATATTGTCTGGATGAAAATGGCCAGATGGGTGAAGCCAATAATAACTTGCCAGCCAACCCAAAGCCGCAAATGCCACGTCGTATTCTGGATATGTGTACCGGTTCAGGCTGTATCGCAATTGCATTGGCTTATGCTTTCCCGGATGCAGAAGTGGATGCGACCGATATTTCTAAAGATGCTTTAGAAGTTGCGGCCATTAACACCGAACATCACAACATGCAGTATCAGGTGGCGCTGCTTGAGTCGGATTTGTTCTCTAAAATTCCAGCAGAAAATCAGTATGATCTGATTGTATCGAATCCACCATATGTCGATGCCGAAGACATGGCCGACCTGCCAGATGAATTCCGTCATGAGCCAGAGCTGGCGTTGGCTGCCGGTCAGGATGGTCTGGACTTGGTGCGTAAAATGCTGGCCCAAGCCGCAGACTATTTAACCGAAGATGGTCTGATTGTGATTGAAGTCGGTAACTCTGAATGGGCCATGAAACAGAACTTTAATACCGTCGATTTCCACTGGCTACAATTCCAGAAAGGTGGTTCAGGCATTTTTGCCCTAACCGCAGCACAGTGCCGTCAATACCGCGATTTATTCATTCAATCTGTTAATTCATAAAGGAGTCGTTGCACATGGCAGGTAATAGTATTGGACAACTCTTCCGTGTCACGACTTGTGGTGAATCGCATGGTGTAGGCCTGATGGCCATTGTTGATGGTGTACCGCCGGGCCTGGAACTGACTGAAGCCGATTTACAGCACGATTTGGACCGCCGTAAGCCGGGGACTTCCAAATTTGCAACCCAGCGTAAAGAGCCGGATCAGGTTGAAATTATTTCTGGGGTATTTGAAGGTAAAACCACAGGTACCCCAATTGGCTTGCTGATTCGCAATACCGACCAGAAATCCAAGGATTATGGCAACATTGCCCAGACTTTCCGTCCGGGTCATGCCGACTACACCTATACCCAAAAGTACGGTTTCCGTGATTATCGTGGTGGTGGTCGTTCCAGTGCCCGTGAAACTGCGATGCGTGTAGCTGCCGGTGCGATTGCCAAAAAATATCTGGCAGAAAAATTCGGGATTCTGATTCGTGGTCATGTGACCCAAATTGGTACAGAAAAAGCGGAAAAGCTGGACTGGAATGAAGTGCCGAATAACCCGTTTTTCTGTGGCGATGCCGATGCTGTGCCACGTTTTGAAGCGTTGGTGACTTCACTACGTGAACAAGGCACCAGCTGTGGCGCCAAACTGGAAATTCTGGCCGAAAAAGTGCCTGTGGGCTGGGGCGAGCCGGTATTTGACCGTTTAGATGCCGATATTGCCCATGCCATGATGTCGATTAACGCCGTTAAAGGCGTAGAAATTGGTGATGGTTTTGCCGTGGCGGAACAGTTCGGTCATGAAACCCGTGATGAACTGACTACCCAAGGTTTCCTGGCCAATCATGCTGGCGGTATTTTGGGGGGTATTTCCAGTGGTCAAACCATTCGTGTGGCGATTGCGCTTAAACCAACCGCATCTATTACCACACCGGGTAAAACTATTACTATTGATCGTGAAGATACCGATGTACTGACCAAAGGCCGTCACGATCCATGTGTGGGTGTGCGTGCTGCACCAATTGCGGAAGCGATGCTGGCGATTGTGCTGATGGATCATTTCTTACGTCACCGTGCACAAAATGCCGATGTGGTGGCGCCATTTGCACCGATTGAGCCTTAATTATCCCAGATTAAAGAAGCCGGACTGAATGTCCGGCTTTTTTTATGGCGATAGGTTGTATCCGTTTGAAATTTCCTAAGAAAATACCACGATCAATGAGATAAATACAGAAGTTGATTGAGCTTGAATCTAAATATTAGTTGCTTTATCACCACCTTAAATTAAGCATCCATATAGACATCAATTCAGATATAAATAAAAAGCGGGGTTGGATAAAAATAGATTTTAATTTTTAAAAGAGATCGGGCTGATCTTTTTTAAAGGATGTGGGAAATCATCTTGTGATGAAATTGTGCTGATCCCATTTTGTATCAGAATGGATCTCCCAGAAATTAAAAAGCTCCCCGAAGGGAGCTTGTTTCATCAAGAAAAGAACCAGGTGTAATAGCCCCAGATCATTAATGGCCAGGCCACAAATGGACTAAACAGCCATTTCCACAGCCAGAAACGTGGGACAAAACCAACACCATGGATAAATCCGCCGGAAATGCCAATCATTATATACATCATGGCACTGTGGCTGTAATTGCCATCGGCATCCAACATGGCAGCTGGATGAAGTAATAACACGGCTGCCAATGGAAAGGCCAATAAGCAAGAAATGACCATCGCAAGTTTATTCGGTTTTTTTTCGATTACTGGAGTTTCCATTACAACCTCTGTCATGACTTATTCCTCATCCAGGTCTTGATGATGCTCGATATAGAGCGCACTCAGTACACCTGCAAAACAGGCCATCAAAATACCGAGAATCCAAGCAAAATACCACATAATCTTTACTCCTTTAGAGCATAGCCTTAGTACAGGCTATGCGAATTCTCTTTGATGTGTTTGTTGGTAATCACGCCCCACATCTTGTAGTAACACCAGGTGGTGTACAGCAAAATGATTGGCACAAAAATACAGGCTGCAACAGTCATTACCGTTAAAGTATTTTGACTAGATACCGCATCCCACATGGTCAAGCTAGATACAGGATCTATGCTCGATGGCATCAGGAATGGGAACAGGGCAAAACCTGCAGTCAGAATCGCACCTGTTACTGCCAGTGCAGAACCAGTGAAGCTTAAACCTGCTTTACCTTTAGAGGCTGCCAGAATCACAATGATACCGCCAAGAATACCCATAATTGGTGCAATCATGGTGATCGGGTAAGCCGAGTAGTTGTTCATCCAGCCCGGGTTGGCATTGGTCATCACTTCTTTGGCTAACGGGTTTGCAGCGCTACCGGTGTCATATGGTGTAACCAGGGTATAACCTTGGATGCCACCGAAGTATAACCATGCACCTGCCAGCAGGAAGCAGACCAGGAACACGATACCGCTGATTTTGGTGGCTTTAGCAGAACGCTCGCGTAAAGCACCATCGGTACGTAACATTAACCATGCACCACCATGCGCACACAGCATGGCCAGACTCACGATACCGCAGACCAAAGCAAACGGGTTAAGCAGGGCAAAGAAGCTGCCGGTGTAGTTGGATCGTACAGTCTCATCCAGTTCAAAAGGTACACCCAAGAACATGTTACCGAACGCTACGCCAAATACCAGCGCAGGTACTGCACCACCGATACATAGACCCCAGTCCCAGGCAGTACGCCATTTAGTGTTTTCCAGCTTGGAGCGGTAGTCAAAGCCGACCGGACGCAGGAATAGCGCAAACAGGACTAAAAGCAGCGCCCAGTACATGCCCGAGAAGGCAGTTGCATACACCATTGGCCATGCAGCAAATAGAGCACCACCAGCAGTAATGAACCAGACCTGGTTACCGTCCCAGTGTGGGGCAATCGTGTTGATTGCCGCACGACGTTCTTCATCATTTTTTCCAACGAATGGCATGATCGCCATAGAGCCCATATCGAAACCATCGGTGAGGGCGAAACCGATGAGCAGTACGCCCACCAGTACCCACCAGATGATTTTGAGTAATTCATATTCGATCATGCTTGAGTCTCCTCAGATGCTTTTTTGGCAGCTTCCAATTTTTCGAAATGGTATTTGCCGGTATGTAACGAGCTTGGACCAAGACGAGAGAATTTAATCATCAGGTACATTTCAATGATCAGCAGTACGGTATAGAACGATGCTAATGCAATGATTGAACCCCATACATCGCCAGTACTTAAGCTAGATGCAGAGAGATATGTTGGTAGAACTTCACCAATAGTCCAAGGTTGACGACCTACTTCAGCCACATACCAGCCAGTTTGCGCAGCAATCCATGGTAGTGGTAGGGCAATCAGGGCGAATTTTAATAACCAAGGTTTGTTTTCTGCATTACGTTTTGCTACAGCCAGTGTTGCCAGAACGAACAGGAGTAGCATTAAGAAGCCAGAAGCCACCATGGCACGGAAGGCCCAGAACAAGCTTGGAACGTGTGGAATAGTGTCTGCTGCAGCAAGTTTGATTTGCTCATCAGTCGCATCTACCACGTTAGGTGTATATTTTTTCAGTAACAGGCCATAACCCAGGTCTTTTTGAGATTCATCAAATGCCGCTTTGAGTTCTGGTGAGGTGTCACCTGCACGCAGTTGTTCAAGTTGCTGATAAGCCACCATACCGTTACGGATACGCACTTCATGCTGGGCAATCAGGTCTTTGATCCCGGTCACTTCTTCAGTGGTTGAACGTGTTGCAATCAGACCCATCACATACGGAATTTTAATCGCATAATCGGTGGTCTGGGTTTCCTGATTTGGAATACCAAACAGAGTAAATGCAGCCGGTGCCGGGTGAGTTTCCCATTCCGCTTCAATTGCAGCCAGTTTGGTTTTTTGGACATCGCCCAGTTCATAACCAGATTCATCACCCAGTAAGATTACAGACAGGGTAGATGCCAGACCGAAGATAGCCGCAATCGCGAAAGAACGACGCGCAAATGGCAGGTCACGTTTTTTCAGCAGGTAGTAGCTCGAAATCGCCAGAACGAAAATCGCACCTGTAACATAACCGGCAGAAACGGTATGGACGAATTTAACCTGTGCCACCGGGTTGAAAATCAGCGCACCGAAATCAATCATTTCCATACGCATGGTTTCATAGTTAAACGCAGAGCCGACCGGGTTTTGCATCCAGCCGTTAGCCACCAGAATCCACAGTGCCGACATGTTTGAGCCCAAGGCCACCAGCCAGGTTACACACAAGTGCTGTACCTTGGACAGACGATCCCAGCCGAAGAAGAACAGACCAATAAAGGTCGATTCAAGGAAGAAAGCCATCAAGCCTTCAATGGCCAGCGGAGCACCAAAAATATCACCCACGTAGTGCGAGTAATACGCCCAGTTTGTACCGAACTGGAACTCCATGGTCAGGCCGGTAGTTACCCCTAAAGCAAAGTTAATACCGAACAGTTTTCCCCAGAATTTGGTCATGTCCTTATAAATTTCTTTGCCGGAAATCACATAGGTGGTTTCCATAATGGCCAGAATAAAAGCAAGACCAAGTGTCAGTGGAACAAAAATAAAATGATACATCGCGGTCATTGCGAACTGGAACCGCGAGAGATCGACCACGCTTTCAGAAATCATCAACGTGTCTCCTTGATTTGGGAAGGATTGCTAGCAATACGCTCAGCAACTTGAGAGTCAAAATTTTCAGGAATGGTAGGGGCATCGAACCAGATATTTTTAATCGCCATTAAAATAACAACCTTAATTATTAAAATGGCTGCTATTTCTCGGGTTACGCGACGGTTCAAATCTTTCGGGACTAAGCTCATAGAAACAAGCCTGTTTTTTAAACTGTGTCTTATATTATTAAACAAAATAATACAAAAAATAAATAGTCTGCACAGTTAAAATAAAAATATATTGTTTATATTATAAAATACAATCACTTATAAAAAGTTTTTTTAATTTTTAATCAAAAGTATTCCAGTTAAAAAACTGACTAAAATGCTTGTATTTATAATAATGATTATTCTGACTAAAATAGTTTGAATTAAAATTTAATTCCGACTAAAATAGTTATATTTAAAAATTTTGACGATTTTATTAAAAATTCCAGCTTTTAATTTTTAACTTTTATTCAATAGTTAGGTGTTAAAAAATGGCTGTAAGGCTTGAGGTGTAAGCATTTGCGCGGAAAACAATCAAGCACCAAAATGAAGCAATTTGTAGCAAATATGCACAGTGAAGTGCGATAAAAGTGCAATAAGCAGTGACACGGAAAATTTCTTTTTCGTATTCAACGTGGAGGGCAGAGTGAATAACTACAGCGAACAACCATAGAGATAGTCACAATGCACAGAACAGCTGATCTTGAGGCCAAGAGAAAGTGAATCGAGCAGCTTAAACGGAAAGAACGAACGTACACGGCAAGGAAGAAGGGAAAGCTGCGAGATACATGGCGTTGTAGCTTTATCTTGGACAAAGTAAGGATGTGTATCTGACTCGTGGCTGAAAGATGAGCGAGCTTAAATCAGCTGCTAGTTTCACCATAGAACAGATTGTTCGAAGCGGAAATTTTCTTGGCAATGTAATAGGATTTTTTTTGCCGGATTAAAATGACTTGTGCCTGAAATTCCAATTCACCAAATTCCGGTTCGACCTGCACGTAATGCAGCTGGCCGTATTCATCCCGAACCCGAGCCTGAGCCGAAAAACCGGGACGGGCATTGCCACTAGAAATGGTGGCCAGTCGGCCCAGCAAATTGACATGCTGAATGGTTTTTTGCGGTTTAATCACCTGATCCAGACAGTGAATCATAAACACGGTAAAAAACAGGGCAATGATAAGCGCCGGTAAAATCAGATAGTACGATGGAACAAAACTTTGCTGCTGCGAATAGAGCGCAAACTGCAGGAAATAGCCTGCAACACTAAAATTCAGGAGCAGAAACACGAAAATTAGCAGTTTGGAGAATTTGACATTGAGTAAGGGAGAGTCTAGCAGCCGCTGCGGAAACAGTTGCTTGAATATCGCGCTGGGCTTGAGATTAAAATAATGCCCCACAATTTCCGCCAGGCTGAGCAAGACAAGTGCAATCAGACTTAAATGAAAAGGAATTAAGTCGATGTCTAATACAAACTCAAGCATGGCGTAACCTGCAGATGGGGGCTTAAAATTATTCTGTTAAGTAAATTCCGCCATCAGAATGCACGGTAATCTCTACTTTTTCAAGTGCTTGACCTTGGCATGGGCCAGAAATACATTCCCCGGTTTCAACCACAAACAGCGCACCATGAGTCGAACATTCAATAAATTCTTGATCCCGGTCTAAAAACTGGTTTTCCAGAAATTCAAGCTCGACCTGCAAATGCGGGCACAGGTTCTGATAGGCATAGAACATGCCATCACGTTGGGTAATAAAAATGGTATCGCCATCTGGAAGCTCGAACGAGCGTGCTTCGCGTTCAGGGATATCTTCGGTCATGCAGATTTTATGCATTAGGCACATTCCTTGTTATAGCTCTGAAGAAGGGTTGCGTACTGTTCAACCTCTAGACGTGGGCCAAATTGTGATACCACTTCACTGGAAATTAAAATGGCCAGCTCGGCAGCGGCTTTAAAGCCAAGGTTGGCATTCAAGGCATACAGGAATGCACCGGCAAAGGCATCACCCGCACCATTGGCATCAATGGCATGCACCTGACGGCCTGCAACGCTAAAAGTATGTTGACCATCAAAAATCATTGCGCCTTGTGCGCTCATTGTAATGACAACGTATTTGCTTTTTTGCTTCAGCTGTTCCAAAGCGGCTTCTGCCGTTTCGGTGCCGGTATACATCATGGCCTCCTGCTGGTTACAGAACAGCAGGTCCACGCCATCATCGAGTAATTCATCTAAACCTTGACGCGCATATTGCACCATTGCCGGGTCAGATAAGGTTAAGGCAATTTGGGTCTGGTGAGCTTTGGCAATTTCGCGCGCCTGTTTTACCGCCTGACGTGCGCTGTCCGAAGTCGATAAATAACCTTCGATATACAGCCATTTCGCGGTTTTTAAGGGTTCAAAATCAATTTGTGCATCGGTGAGTTCTGCAGTAATACCCAAATAGGTATGCATGGTGCGCTCAGAATCCGGGCTGACTAATACCATACAGGTTCCGGTTACGCCTTCACTGACCGATTTTGCGGTGGTGCGAATGCCCGCATCATTCAGGCCATTCAGGTAAATTTCACCCAAGTCATCATTACCTACGCGGCAGGCATAAAAGGCAGAACCGCCCAATGCGCTAAAGGCAACTGTTGTATTTGCAGCCGAACCGCCTGAAGCTTGACCTTTATAGCTTTGCGTTTGCTGTAAGTTGTTGTATAAATTTGCTTGGGTTTCGCCATCGGTCAGCTGCATGGTGCCTTTTTGCAAATTTTGTTGAGTAAGGAAGTCATCAGAGACTTGAAATTCCTGGTCAATGAGTGCATTACCAATTGCAAAGAGGTCAACAGTTGCCATGTCGTTCAATCACATCAAAAAATAAATGCTAAGTTTACACCAATGCTCAGGATTGCTGTAGATTTGTGAATAAAATTCATTTTTTAGACGGTTTTATTCATTGAGGAAAGTTAGTAAAGCAGATCAGGATAGTGAAATGAATATCGAGATAAAAGAAGCGCAAGGATTACCAGAGCAAATTGTAGAGCTTGAAAAACAGGCATCGAAAGAGGGTTTTGCTTTTGTACAGCGTTTAATTGATGAGTATCAGAGTGCCAAGAATCGTTTCGATCAGCCTGGGGAGTTTTTACTTTTTGCTTATGATCAGGACAAGCTGATTGCCTGTGGCGGCCTGAATCAGCAGTGGAATGATCAGGAAGTGGAACAGGGAATTGGCCGGGTGCGCCGTTTCTATGTATTGCCTGAATATCGTAAACACGGCGTGGGCAAGCTGTTATTGCAATACTTAGAGAAAAAGGCGCGTCCTCATTTTTCGGCCTTGTGTCTGGATACCGAAACCAAATCTGCGGCGCATTTTTACCAGAAGCAGAATTATGTCTATGTCGAAAACCATCCCAATTATAATTATTTTAAATATTTGGTTTAAACGGCAGCATGAGCTTCGGACTGGGGTTTGAAAATTGCCTGGTTTGCAAATTTCTATAATTTTAGTCGGGATTTAAGCGTGAATTATATCAAGAACTAAAGCTATAATGGCTTTAGTTTTTTTATTTTGATGATTAGGAGATCGCATGACTGTAGATGTCACTGAAACCATTTCTCAAACCGTTCATCCTGCGTTTCAGTTGGTACGTCAACACCATGTTGAAGCCTTAGACATTTTAGTGTCTGAATATAAGCATCGGGTTACCGGTGCGGTGCATTATCATTTGGCCACCAATCATGATGAAAATGTATTTCTGGTGGCATTTCGTACCCAGCCCATGGATTCCAAGGGCGAAGCGCATATTCTGGAACATACTGCACTGTGTGGCTCTGAAAAATTCCCGGTACGCGACCCGTTTTTCCTGATGATTCGCCGTTCATTAAACACCTTTATGAACGCCTTTACCGCAGCCGACTGGACGGCCTATCCATTTGCCACCCAAAACCAGAAAGATTTCCAGAACCTGCTGGAGGTGTATCTGGATGCAGCCTTTGCAGCTAACCTGAATCCACTGGATTTTGCCCAGGAAGGGATTCGTATCGAGCTGGAAAATGGTGAGCCTGTATATAAAGGCGTGGTCTTTAATGAAATGAAAGGCGCGATGAGTTCGCCTTCAGATCAGCTGTATCACCAGTTGGCACATCATTTGTTCCCGGAAACCACCTACCATTACAATTCCGGTGGTGACCCGAAAGATATTCCAGACTTAACTTACCAAGAGTTAGTGGATTTCTATAAATCCCATTATCACCCAAGTAATGCGGTATTTATGACTTTTGGTAATCAGTCAGCGTATGACTTGCAAGAACAGTTCCAGAGCTTGGCTTTAGCCAAGTTTGAACAGGGCGAAACCCTGTATTCAAAACCTGAGCGCCGTTTGGCTGCGCCAGTGACCGTAACTGAAAGCTATGCGGTCGATGCTGAAGATTTAAAAGACAAAACTTACCATGTTCTAAGCTGGTTATTGCCAGAAGCCAGTGATATTAAACTGCGTTTGGGCATGCGTCTGGTCGAAGGTGTGTTACTGGAAAACTCGGCTTCACCACTGCGTCATTATTTAGAAACCTGTGGTTATGCGCAATCAACCGGGCCATTTATGGGCGTGGATGATTCCAACTTTGAAATGACTTTCTTCTGTGCCATTCAAGGTTCTAATCCTGAGCATGCAGCAACCTTTAAAGAGGGCGTCTTCAAGGTACTGCAAGAAGTGGCGTCTAAACCGGTCGACAGCGATACTGTCAATGCCATTTTACACCAGATCGAGCTGCATCAGCGTGAAATTAACGGCGATGGTATGCCATACGGTTTAAGCCTGATTCTAAACGGCTTGAGCAGCGCGATTCACCATAGTGATCCGGTGCATGTCTGGGATGTTGACAGTGCCATTGAACAGGTTAAAGAAGAACTGAAAGATCCAATGTGGCTGTCTCAGTTGATTCAGCAGCACTTGATTGATAATCCGCATCGCGTCCAAATGACCCTGGTCCCAGATGCCAGCAAATCAGCCAAAGATGCCGAAGCTGAAAAAGCCCGTCTGGCTGAAATTGGTGCGCAGCTGACCGAAGCACAAAAAGCAGAAATTATCGCCCAGACCGAAGCGCTAAAAGTGCGTCAGGATACCCCGGATGATTTAAACCTGCTGCCAAAAGTCGGCCTCGAAGATGTGCCGGCAGAATTGCAAATTGTACAGGGGCAGCTACGTGAGATTATCTGCAACCGCATTGATACACCATTAAACCTGTATCATGCCGGTACCAACGGTATTTATTACCAGCAGGTCTTGGTGCGTATTCCCGATGAGATCGTGAAATCGCCTTATTTTAATCTGCTGTCGATTTTAATGGGTGAAGTCGGTGCCGGTGAATATGATTATCTGGAACTGCAACAGCTGCAAACTGCAGTGAGTGGCGGTCTGGGTATGGGGGCATCCTTACGCTCTAAGGTCGATGACAAAAACCGGATTAGTGCCTGGCTGACCTTAACCACCAAATCACTGGTGAATAATTTTGATGCCATCCGCCTGCTAAAAATTGCCTTTGAGCAACTGCGTTTTGATGAAAAAGACCGGATTATCGAGCTATTACAGCAACGTAAAACGCGCTGGCAGTCCCGGGTATCGGGTGCAGGACATAGCTATGCCATGCAGGCCGCTTCACGTAACCACAGTGCTTTAGCGCTGCGTGATTATCATAATACTGGTCTGGGCGCATTGAACTGGTTAAGCGAGCTGGTCAGCAAAATTGAACAGGATGATGCTGCTTTTGATGCGCTGATGGATGAGCTTAAGCTTATTCACAGTATGTTGCTGCAAGCGCCAAAACAGTTCCTGCTGGTCTGTGAAGAGCCACAATCAGACCGTCTGATTGAAGAAATTCAAACCGTGTGGGACAAGCTGGCAATTGAACCGCACGAGGCAGCTTTAACTCAAGTGCCTGTTGAAAATAACAATGCAGATGAAGCCTGGCTGATTCAGGCCAATGTACAGTTCTGTGCGGCAGCGTATCCTGCGGTGGAAGTATCGCATCCAGATGCAGCACCATTGATGGTCTTGGCGGCGTATTTGCGCAATGGCTTCCTGCACAGTGCCATCCGTGAAAAAGGCGGCGCCTATGGTGGCGGTGCCAGCTATGATGGCAATGCCTGCTCGTTCCGTTTCTATAGCTACCGTGACCCGCGTCTGGCTGAAACCTTTAAGGATTTTGACGCCAGTGTGGACTGGTTACTGAATACCGAGCAGTTACCGCATCAGCTGGAAGAAGCCATTCTAGGTTTGATTGCCAGTATGGATAAACCAGGCTCTCCAGCCGGTGAAGCAATTACCGCATGTTATGCCTTATTGCATGCGCGCACCCCGGCCTTTAGAACCAAACTGCGTGAACGTTTACTGGCGGTTACTTTAGATGATCTGAAACGTGTGGCCGACGTTTATTTACGTCAGCAAACCCCGGTGAAATCGGTGGTGGCACCGGTGGCGAAACGTGAAGCGCTGCAGGAGCTAGGTTTCCAGATCAAACAAGTCAATTAAAAAAACAATAGAGGAAGTTCTATGGCGTTCAATCCTGTTGAGCGCACAAGCTGGTCGCTGAGTGTTACTGCACTCAGCGCTTTGTTTGTGACACATGTACAGGCGCTGGAAGCAACGGTGGTCACCATTCCGCCGACACCGGAAGCCTGTGTGGCGCTGGAGTCCAATGCCGAGCGTTTAGCCTGTTATGATGCTTTATTCAAGCTGCCGGAAGCGGAAAAGGCAGATCTGGTTTCCGAGCGTCAGGCAGCGCAGCAATTGGCCCCTCCACCAGAAACCGTTAAAGAAAAAATTGTGGCCGGGGTGAACAACCTGTTTTCGCTGGAAGGCTCACATATTGATCCGAACGTGTCGTTACTGGATAAACGCTGGGAACTGGCACCCGAAAGCAAGCTGGGCACCTGGAATATCCGGGCTTATCAACCGGTGTATCTGATGCCGGGCTTCTGGACCTCCGATAAAAACGAACGTCCATCCAGTCCGAATGAAAACAATACCGTTACTGAAGCGCAGCAGCAGAACCTGACATCAACCGAAGCCAAATTCCAGTTGTCACTAAAAACCAAAGCGGTTGAAAACCTGTTGGGCGATAATGGCGATCTCTGGCTCGGTTATACCCAGTCCTCACGCTGGCAGGTTTATAATGGTGAAGAATCACGCCCATTTCGTGAAACCAATTATGAACCTGAAGCCAGTTTAATGTTCAGAACTAATTATGAGATTCTGGGCTTGAATGGGCGCTTGTTAGGCCTGACCTTGAACCATCAGTCCAATGGCCGTTCCGATCCGCTGTCACGGAGCTGGAACCGGGTCATTTTGAATCTGGGCTTTGAAAAGAACAATTTTGCGCTGATGTTGCGTCCGTGGTATCGCATTGAAGAAGACCGCAGTGATGACAACAACCCGGATATTAAAAACTATATTGGCCGTGGCGATATGCTGGCATTCTACCGCTGGAAAGATCATGATTTCTCGCTGATGTTACGGCATAGCCTAAAAGGTGGAGATGATGCGCATGGCGCTGCCCAGTTTGACTGGGTATTCCCGATTAGCGGCAAATTAAGAGGGCATTTCCAGCTGTTTGATGGCTATGGAGAAAGCCTGATTGATTATAACCACCGCGCGACCTATGTCGGCCTAGGTGTATCGTTAATGAACTGGTTCTAAATTCATGCACCCGCAAAAAGCCACTGTAGACAGTGGCTTTTTTAATTTCAGTTGATAACGGAACTCGCGCATCAACCAATCTGAATATCGGTGGTGGGATGTTGCAGGCGGCTGCGTTTTGGGGTAGCAATTAAATAGGCCAGGGTCAGTGGGCCTAAACGGCCGGCAAACATCAGCAGCATTAAGGCCACCAGACTTAAGGGTTGTAATTCCCCTGTAATCCCGCGAGATAAACCTACGGTACAGGCCGCAGAAACCGCCTCAAACAGCAAGTCCATAAACTCATGTTCAGGTTCCAGCAGCAACAGGCTGAAAATCCCGGCAAAGACTAAAAATGCAGTAATCGACACCACAGCCAAGGCTTTAAAGGTGGTTTTTTCCGGTACCGAATAATTAAACACCCGCACTTCATCGGCGCGTCGTAAAAAGCTGATCACGCTTAATACCACAATAATAAAGGTGCCGACTTTAATGCCACCGGCGGTACTTAAAGAGCCTCCGCCAATAAACATTAGGAACATGGTCAGTAAATTGGAAGCATCACTCATGCTGGCAATATCCAGACTGTTAAAGCCGGAAGAACGGGGTACGGTAGCATGGAACCAGGCATTCCAGGCCTGATCGGTCAGGCTCATGGCGGCCAGCGTCGCAGGGTTACTGGCTTCGAGTAACCAGATGGTGATAAAGGCAAACAGGTTTAAACCCAGAATGGTGGAGAGGATCAGCTTGCTGTTGGCGCTGAGTTTATGCCAGTGCCGGGTTTTTTTAATGTCCATTAGCACCACAAAGCCCACACCGCCAATAATGTAAAGCATGCTGATGGTAAAGGTAATCAGGTACTGGTCGGCAAAGCTCATTAAACTGTTGGGAAATAATGAAAATCCGCCATTATTAAAAGCCGAGACACTATAAAAGGCGGCATAGAAAAAGGCTTCCAGAAAATCGTAATCTTGCAACCAGGCCAGGGTCAGAATAAAGGTGCCGATGCCTTCAAAAAACAGCGAATAGAGTAATACGCCTTTGATGGTAAAGCCTACCGTCGCCAGACTGGTCTGACCAATGGTTTCCTGGGCCATCATCTGCTGTTTTAAGCCAATTTTCGGTGACAGGCTCATGGCGGCCAGAATTGCGAAAGTCATAAAGCCCAGCCCGCCACATTGCAGCAACAGCATAATCACAATCTGGCCAAATACGGTATAGGCCTCGCCGACATTGACCACCGACAAGCCGGTAATGGTCACCGCAGAGGTGGCAGTAAATAAAGCCTGTAACCAGCTCAGGTCCCCCTCATGGGCAAAGGGCAGTTTAAGCAATAGAGTGCCGATCACAATAAAGCTTAAAAATCCCAGCGCGAGCAGACTCGGCGGGCTTAAATTGACCGTGGTTGCTGTGCTGGGCTTCGCCGTATTTTTATAGGCAGTCTTATTCTTCGTCATGTGATTCATGGCTATTTAAAATGCTTGGATAAGCGTTTCAGCTGTTCAACCTGGCCTTCAAGCACCAGAATATCGCCTTGCTGCATAATTAACTGCGGATCAAGGCTGAACTGAATCTCGCTGCCGCGTTTATGCAACAGGGTTTTTACTTCTGGCGCATGACCGATAAATTCATGATAGCGTGTGCCATTTAAGGCTTCAGTCACCTCGACTTTGACAATAAAGTGATCATCTTCCAGTGCCATATAGCGGCTGACCATCGGATAACTCAGTGACTGGGCAATGCGGACACCCATATCTTCTTCCGGATGAATAATTTTGCTGACCTGCAGATGGGTCAGAATCATGTGGTGGGCTTTGGACTTGGCTTTGACATAAATTTTTTCCAGCCCCATATTTTTCAGATGCAGCACACATAAAATACTGGCTTCAATATCTTCACCAATGGCCACCACCACCGCATCACAGTTCTGGATATTCAGCTCCTGTAGCACGTGTTCGTCGGTGGCATCGGCAATCACGGCATGGGTAATTTCCTCGGCAATATTTTCCACATATTTTTTATTAATATCGATGCCAATCACATCATGTTTCAGGCTGACCAGTTGCGTGGCAACGGTGGCACCAAAACTGCCTAAGCCAATGACTGCAAATTGCGCCATAGTGTGTTCCTAATTACATTTTTATGGTTAGCGTGAATATAAATTTATTTTAAAGATCAGGTGGATATTTACATCATTTTTCTTAGGGTGTTTGTGTAAACCAATAAAAAACCGCCAGCAAATGGCGGTTTTTTAAACTAGATTTTATTTCAGGAAGCGCTGATAACCTAAGTTATTGCTAATTTCCGCATATGGATAGCTAATGCTTTCCAGGGTTTCAATCAGCCCGTCCGGGTTCTGTTTGGCATCGCTGGCTTCCAGACCCACCAGCACACGGCCTTCGGCGGCGCCGTGGTTACGGTAATGGAACAGGGTGATGTTATGGGTCGGGCCTAAACGCTCCAGGAAGGTCAGCAGGGCGCCTGGACGCTCCGGAAATTCCACCCGGAACAGACGTTCATTTTCAATATCGGCATGACCGCCAATTAAATAGCGGATGTGCAGTTTGGCCACTTCATCATCGGACAGATCATCAACATCATATTGCACTTTCAAGGCCTCAAAGATGTCATGACGTTCTTTTTCACCGCCTTTTAAGCTAATGCCGACAAAGACCTGTGCGGCCGATGCATCACTGGCACGATAGTTAAACTCGGTAATATTACGGCCTTGCAGGGCGCGGCAGAAGTTCAGGAAAGAGCCTTTCTGTTCTGGAATAGTCACCGCAAAAATCGCTTCTTTGCGCTCACCGAGTTCAGTGCGCTCGGCGATATAACGCAGGCGGTCAAAGTTCATGTTTGCGCCGCAAACAATTGACACGATATTTTTGCCAATCAGCTCATGCTGCTCGACATATTTTTTGATGCCGGCCAAGGCCATAGCACCTGATGGTTCCACAATGCTGCGGTTTTCATCAAAAGTATCTTTAATTGCAGCGCAGATTTCATCGGTATTCACCAGCACCACATCCGGTTCGACAATCGGGCCAGAGTTGTCTGATTTTTGCAGGCGAATCACATCAAATGGTTTTTCACCAATCTGTGCCACGGCGGTTCCATCGGCAAACAGACCAACCGAAGGCAGAACAATACGCTCACCGGCTTCTAAGGCTGCTTTCAGACAGGCCGATTCATCATATTCCACTGGAATGACTTTGACATGCGGAGCGACATCACCCAAGTACGCTGCTACACCGGCAATCAGGCCACCGCCACCTACGGCAACAAAGACATAATCGACATCGCGCCATTGACGTAAAATTTCATTGGCGATGGTGCCTTGGCCGGCCATGACCAGTTCATCATCATAAGGTGGAATGAAGGTCATGCCATCATCCTGGGCACGCTGAATGGCATATTTGTTGGCCACATCAAACGAATCGCCGTGTAGTACTACTTCGCCACCTAAACGTTTTACCGCCTGTACTTTAATATCTGGCGTGGTTTTAGGCATCACGATAATGGCACGAATCCCCAGTTTTTTTCCTGAAAGAGCCACGCCTTGAGCATGGTTGCCGGCTGAAGCTGTGATCACGCCACGTTCTAACTGCGCTTTAGGTAGTTGGCTAATACGGTTATAGGCACCGCGTAGTTTGAAAGAAAAGACCGGTTGTAAATCTTCCCGCTTGAAGCGGATGTTGTTATTCAGTCGTTCACTAATTCGTGGCGCTGCTTCGAGTGGGGTTTCGATTGCAACATCGTAGACTGTTGCTTGTAAAATTTGTCGAACCAAACGAGACAGCATGTTAATCTTCCATCTAACAGTTTAAAATAGGGGTTTATTGTAACAAACCCCTGTACATTTGGGCTGTAAAATCAGCATCAAATGTCAAAAAATAGTTGAGCGAAGTCATGAGTCTGTATGCAACCCAAGATGAGAAGAAACAAGCTGCGGCAAAAGCAGCCTTAAAACATTTGCCTAAAGGCGGGATTCTGGGTGTAGGCACAGGCAGTACCGTCAATTTCCTCATCGATTTATTGCCTGAATTGCAATTGGAAGCGGCTGTAGCCAGTTCTGAAGCAACGGCAGAGCGCCTGAAAAAGCTGGGTATTGAAGTCGTGGATATGAACAGCGTGGGCGGTTTAGATGCCTATGTCGATGGCGCAGATGAAATTGACCGTCATATGCACATGATTAAAGGTGGCGGTGCGGCGTTAACCCGTGAAAAAATTGTCGCGTCGATTGCGAAAAAATTTGTTTGTATCGTCGATGATTCAAAATGGGTTGAACAGTTGGGCCGTGAATTCCCGCTACCGGTTGAAGTAATTCCAATGGCGCGTTCTGCTGTGGCACGCAAGCTGGTCGCACTTGGGGGTGATCCGGCGTACCGTGAAGGTGTGGTAACCGATAACGGCAATGTGATTTTAGATGTTTATAACCTGAATATCTTAAATGCACTGGAACTGGAAAAAACCATCAATGATATTCCGGGTGTGGTGTGTAACGGTATTTTTGCTTTAAACAAAGCTGATATTGCTATTGTTGCAACCAATAACGGTATCGAAGAGCGTACTGCAATTTAAACTTAACAGCTTTAAGAGTTAATCTCCCCAAACCCCTCTTTAAAAAAGAGGGGCTTTTCTCCCTCCTTTATTAAAGGAGGGTCGGGGAGGACTCTCTAAAAAGAACAATAATGACATTATCCGACCTTCCTGAAATTCAAATCACCCGTAATGTTCGTGCGACGCGACTGCGTTTACGTGTCGATGGTCAGCAGATTAAAGTCACGGCGCCTGTTTTTTGTAGCAATCGTCAAATCCAGAAATTTATTGCCGATGCCGAAAGCTGGCTGTTAAAAACCTGGCAAGCGCAACAGGCCCAGTTGCAGCGGGTTGATCAGAGCCTGCCTGCTGAATTACAACTGTTTAATCTCAATACACCCATTCAGATTGGTTATCAGAGCCAGAAACAGAATTTTATCTGGGATGAATCTGCTTTACAGCTGTGGATTAGTGATCGGCATCCTGAAGCTTATTTAAAAACCTTTATGATTGCTTATGCCAAGCAGCATTTGCCGCTGTATTTAAAACAGTTGAGTCTGGATACTGGGCTGAACTTTAACGGCTGTAATATCCGCCAGCCGAAAACCCGTTGGGGCAGTTGCTCGGCCCGCCACGATATTATGCTGAATAGTGCGCTGGTATTAATGCCAGAAGCGATTTGTCGTTATGTCTGTGTGCATGAGTTGGCGCATACCCGCCATTTTGATCATAGCCCGCGCTTTTGGGCAGAGGTGGCGCGGCATGATCCTGAGTTTCAGCAGCATCGACAATTTTTAAAACGCTTTCAGTTGCCGTATTGGTGGTTGGGGTGAGGGTGCCGGGTCATCCTTGTTGAACTCACCCATTCCTCGTTCATTTTTCTGAAAAATCAGTACTCTGATCGATCCAATAGGCACATAAGACAAAAAACCATCAATACCGAGTAAAAAGGTTTAGAAAGCACAAACTTCCTGTCATACTACTGCTTTATTGAACATAGCACACTTGATTGAGGTATGAACGTGATTTCAGTAGGTATTGTCGGCGGTACAGGTTATACAGGCGTTGAACTTTTACGTCTTTTACTACGACATCCAGAGGTACAGGTCACTGTATTAACCTCACGTACTGAAGCTGGTCGCCGTGTCGATGATATGTTCCCAAGTCTGCGTGGTCATACCGATTTATGCTATTCAGATTTAAATATTGAAGATTTAAAACAGTGTGATGTGGTGTTCTTTGCTACGCCGCACGGTGTTGCCATGAAACACGCGGCCGATCTGGTTGCGGCCAATACCAAAGTCATTGATCTGGCGGCAGATTTCCGTTTACAGGATTTGGCCCAATTCGAAAAATGGTACGGCATGGAACATGCGTGTCCGGACATTCTTAAAGATTCAGTTTATGGTTTATCTGAACTGAACCGTGAGCAGATTAAAACAGCACAGGTGATTGGCAACCCGGGCTGTTATCCAACTACCGTGCAATTAGGTTTGGCACCATTATTAAAATCTGCTGAAACCTTGATTAAGCCTGAAAGTATTATTATTGATGCCAAATCGGGCGTATCCGGCGCCGGCCGTAAAGCCAGCCTGGGCATGATTTACTCTGAAAATGCCGATAACTTCAAGGCTTATGGGGTGGCAGGTCACCGTCATCATCCGGAAATTGTGGAAGCATTGGAAAACATTTCTGGTCAAAAAGATGTGTTTAACCACATTGTGTTTGTGCCGCATTTAGTACCGATGATTCGTGGCATGCTCAGCACCATGTATATTGACCTGACCGATGCAGGGGATGCGGCAGATGTACAGGCGCTGTATGAACAGTTTTATGCGCAAGAGCAGTTTGTAGATGTAATGCCAGCAGGCAGCTCACCAGAAACACGTTCAGTACGCGGCGCCAACCAGTTACGTATTGCCCTATACAAGCCGCAACCGAAGAAACTGGTGGTGCTGGTGGCGCAGGACAATCTGGTGAAAGGTGCAGCAGGTCAGGCAGTACAAAACATGAACCTGATGTTTGGCTTTGCAGAGCAGGCTGGCCTAGAGGTGATTGGTCTATTACCATAAGAAACGCTTTTCGACTTCACACACATTTAGATTTCGATTTAAATGTGTGGTTTGAATGCAATCAAAACAAGAGATGACGATGCAGAATACGGATACCAATACCACGTCACAACCGACGCCACCGAAAAAACCTTTTATGCAAAGCAATTTACCTCTCGTACTCGGTGCAGCTGTATTAATGTTAGGCAGCGGCTTTTTGGGCTATTCGGTGGGGCATCGTCAGGGTTTGACTGTGGTCGGTTATGATGCCGATGCAGAGCAGCTGGTTGAAGTCGTACAGGAACAGAAAGTTCGTCTGGAAAGCCTGAATAAAACCCTGAATGCAGCGGTTCAGGAGCGTGATGTAGCGGTCAGCAATGCCAATGACCTGTATGCGGCCCTGAATCAGGCACGTAATGATAAAATCCAGGCCGATGGCATGGGCAATTTATACCGTGAAGTGCTGCGTAATCGGGGTGGTTTAAGTCTGACCATCCAGAATATTGGGATTAAACCTTTACCCGATAATGCCTATGAATATCAGCTCGATCTGGTGCAAATCAGCCCGAATAAGCGCCGTGCTTCAGGCAATGTTGAACTGCGTCTGATTCAGGGCACCGAGGTGCTGGTGGTGCCCATGGAAGACAATAATTTCAATTTTGATAATTATGAGCGCCTAACCGGCCGCTGGACCATGCCAAAAGGCTTTAGTCCGCAATTTATTGAAGTGCGTTTAACTGGTAGTACCCCTGTGACCAAGCGATTCAGCTGGGCACGTGGAAAAGCCACGGAAGCGCCTTCTGCCTTTATCTCTGAAATACCGCAAGCAGAAGCCACTGCGCAATAACTGTGAAATAAATCTCTTATGCGAAGTAACAAACGACCAATTTGTTTAAACGAAATCAAACAGTCTTTTCAGCAGTCTGGCATGGTGGACTGGCATTTTAATCCGCGTTTAAGTACGGATGAGCCGAATGAGCATGAGGACGGAGACATTGCCGTACAGACGGCGCCGCCTGAATTAAAGCGTCCACCACTATACGCTGTCGTTTTATTGAACGATGACTATACCCCAATGGACTTTGTAATTGAAATTTTACAACAATACTTTGCAATGAATCTTGACCAAGCGACTCAAGTAATGCTAACTGTACATTACGAAGGAAAAGGTATTGCAGGGGTTTATCCGCGAGACATCGCAGAGACCAAAGCAAACCAAGTCAATAATTACGCTCGATCTCAAGGTCATCCATTACTTTGTCAGATTGAGCCTAAAAACTAAGGGGGTTACATGCTCAGTCGTCAATTAGAAGTATCATTACGTTTGGCTGTTAGCATGGCTCGTCAAAAGAGACATGAGTTTCTGACGGTAGAACATTTATTATTGGCTTTGCTCGACAATGATTCTGCAGTAAATGCGCTAAAAGCATGCGGGGCAGATATTATTGTGCTGCGCAAAGAACTTGAAGAATATGTAGAACAACATACCCCTAAACTCGGTGAAAACAGCGATCAGGCACCGCATCCAACGGAAAGCTTTGACCGTATTTTGCAACGAGCAATTTTCCATGTGCAATCCAGTGGTGGTGATCGCACAGTCGAAGGCGCAGATATTCTGGTTGCGATGTATTCGGAACGGGATTCTTTTGCCGTATATCTATTAAAACGCCATCAAATTAACCGTTTAACCTTAACTCAGTATCTTTCTCATGGTACGCGTAAAGAAGAATCGCAAGCCGAAGAAGAAATTGAAGAACTCGATGGGGAAAGCTCAACTTCGGCCAATAGCGGTCCGCTGGAGCTGTATACCACCAACCTCAACAATGAAGCGGTGAAGGGCAAAACTGACCCACTGATTGGCCGTGAAAAAGAAATTGAACGCGCCGCGCAAATCTTATGTCGCCGTCGCAAAAACAACCCGCTGCTGGTCGGTGATCCGGGGGTGGGTAAAACCTCAATTGCCGAAGGTCTGGCCTGGTTAATCGTGAATGGTAAAGCGCCAAAACCACTGCTCAATTCAGAAATTTACAGTCTGGATATTGGTGCCTTGGTGGCCGGAACCAAATACCGCGGTGATTTTGAAAAACGCCTGAAACAGCTGTTAAATGCGTTAAAGAAAAAGCCGGAAGCGATTTTATTTATTGATGAAATCCACATGATTATTGGTGCCGGTTCCAGCATGGGCAGCACCATGGATGCCTCGAACCTGATTAAACCGGCGCTAGCCAATGGCACTTTGCGTTGTATCGGTTCGACCACGTTCCAGGAATATCGTCAGGTCTTTGAGAAAGATCATGCCTTGTCGCGTCGTTTCCAGAAAATTGATGTCAATGAGCCATCAATTCCTGAAACCATTGATATTTTACGTGGCCTGAAATCAAAATTTGAAGATTTCCACCATGTCCAATATGATGATAAAGCACTGGTTTCTGCGGTTGAGTTGTCATCTAAATACATTAATGACCGTTTCTTGCCAGACAAGGCCATTGACGTGATTGATGAAGCCGGTGCACAGCGCCGTCTGAAAGATGAGCAGGAAGATCGTCTGATTACCGTGGAAAATATCGAAGATATTGTGGCGAAAATTGCCCGTATTCCACCGAAAACGGTGTCTAAAGATGACAAGACTGTGCTTGAGCATCTGGAACGTGATCTGAAACGTGTGGTGTTCGGTCAGGATGAAGCGATTGAAGCGTTAGCATCTGCCATCAAACTGTCACGCGCCGGTTTGAAATCGCCTGATAAACCAGTGGGTAGTTTTGTATTTGCCGGCCCGACCGGGGTGGGTAAAACTGAAGTCACCAAGCAGCTGGCCAAATTGCTGGGTGTCGAGCTGGTCCGCTTCGATATGTCGGAGTACATGGAACGCCACGCGGTGTCCCGTTTAATTGGTGCGCCGCCGGGCTATGTCGGTTTTGATCAGGGTGGTTTGCTCACCGATGCGATTCATAAAAATCCGCATTGTGTGCTGCTACTCGATGAAATTGAAAAAGCCCATCCGGATGTGTTTAACCTGTTGCTGCAAATTATGGATCATGGCTCATTGACCGATAATAACGGACGTAAGTCAGACTTCCGTAATGTGGTGCTAGTACTGACCACCAATATTGGTGCAGAAAGTATTTCTCGTGTCAGCATTGGCTTTATGGAACAGGACAACAGTAATGACAACCAGGAAGCAATGAAAAAGGCCTTCTCGCCTGAGTTCCGTAACCGTCTGGACAGTGTGATTCAGTTTAAAGCCTTGCCGACCAGCGTGATTGAAAGCGTGGTCGACAAGTTCCTGACTGAACTGCAAGCCCAGCTGGATGAGAAAAAAGTTATTCTTGAAGTGGATCAGGATGCACGTGAATGGATGGCTGAACATGGCTATGACCGTTTAATGGGTGCACGTCCAATGCAGCGCTTAATTCAGGAACACCTGAAGAAACCACTGGCAGAGATGATCCTGTTTGGTGAGCTGGCGGAACATGGCGGCAATGTAGCCGTATCTGTCAAGAAAGAAAACGGTAAAGCCACCGGTTTGAAACTTGAAGTATTTGAAGATCAAACCGCTGAACCGGCTTAATCCTGTACTTGAATATGAAAGCCCGTGTATGCACGGGCTTTTGTTTGTTTAAGGTTTATCTTTTTACCTTTCTATTGGAAAGCTGCGCGTCACTTGTATTGTGAGTTTTTATGGATTTTTCTATCACTAAAATTCTGACCACGGTTTGTCTGTTCTTGGTGACGGCGGTGGCGGAAATTTTGGGCTGTTACTTTCCTTATTTAATTTTGAATCAGGGGAAATCACATTGGCTCTGGTTACCAACAGTATTGGCCTTGGCGGTATTTGTCTGGCTGTTAACCTTGCATCCGGCAGCATCAGGGCGAATTTACGCCGCTTATGGTGGAATTTACATTTTTACCGCGCTGATGTGGCTGAAATTTGTTGATCAGGTCAGTTTGAGCCGTTGGGATCTGCTGGGCGGTCTGGTGGTGATGTGCGGCGCGCTGATTATTATTTTGCAGCCACAAGGACTGGTGCGTTAATTTTTCTATTGTCATTGTGGGCTGAAAATGGGAATTTACTGCGGCAGGATTTACTACCGCAGTTAGTGATTAATCGGGTTGGTTTAGAATTGACATTCCGAATTTTTTAGCTGTAACTGATACTGCTGCTGCGCCGAGCTTAACTGCAGCTCAATCCGGTAGGGATTGACGCGTTGGAACTGATGCTCAAAAATCATCTCGCAATTCTGCAGTAAATTCTTTTTCATGATTTTTTTCACTTCGCTATGGCCAACATCCTGAGCAAACTGCTCGAAATCCGGGCTGCTAATCAAACCTTTCACTTCAACTCGGTCTGCAAATAGCTGCATCTGTTCAATAATCGTATTCTGATCGACCTGATACGGCAGGGTGCGTGAATCTTCCACACTAATAATATTCAGAATTTCATTAAGTCCGGTCGTATTCTTGATTTTGTACTCGGCATCAATGATCTGTTTTTGTTGCAGATACTGGTCCAGTTCACTGGCATGGCTGGTGAATGAAAGGGCACTGAGTCCGAGGGCTAAAACTGTCGACAAATAGATTTTATTGTTCATTCGAGTCACACATTATGAGCTGTATTCTAGACATTTATATCAACATGAATAGGGCGGATAAGCAACCATCCGATCTGGCTTTATCTCTATAAATTTAAGAAATATATAATCTATTTATCTATAAATTATTGTTTTTAAAGACTTTTTAACTAAAAAATTGATTAAAAATTACATTTTATTTTTTGTGTGAAGTTTCCATTAAAAGTTATATTAGCAACGTGCTTATGCTGTATCTAAGCAAAAATATCTCCTTATGTGGCAAGAGCTTATCGCCTCTACATGAGAAATTTCAATAAATTAAAAATGAGGAAGATAAACCTTGGGCCAAGCTTAAACCAAACAGGAAAAAGCCAGTCGAATTAAGGGAATTATCGGGGCGGCCTCGGGCAACCTCGTCGAATGGTTCGATTTCTATATCTATGCTGTATTTGCGGTTTACTTTACCCAAGCGCTGACTGCACCGAACATGGATAGTTCTACCCAGGCCATTTATGTCTGGGGGGTATTTGCGGCAAGCTTCTTTATGCGTCCGATTGGCAGCTGGCTGTTTGGACGTATTGCCGATAAACATGGCCGTAAAAAGTCCATGGTGATTTCCATCTGCCTAATGGCCTTCAGTTCCTTTCTGTTTGCTGCATTGCCGACTTATGACCAAGTCGGGATGGCGGCACCGTTCCTGCTGTTGCTGGTGCGTTTGTTACAAGGCTTGTCGGTTGGCGGGGAATATGGTGCGGTTGCCACCTATATGAGTGAGCTGGGTTTAAAAGGTCAGCGCGGCTTTTTTGCCTCGTTCTAATATGTGACTTTAACCGGCGGACAGTTACTGGCCAGCTTGCTGGGTGTAATTTTCCTGAGTTTTATGACCGAGCAGCAGTTACAGGATGGCGGCTGGCGTATTCCGTTTGTGATTGGTGGTCTGGCTGCCATTGCCTCACTGCTGGTACGAAGCCGTCTGGAAGAAACGTTGTCACATGAAGACAGCGATAAAGAAGAGTCGGGCAGCTTAAAAGAGCTGTTTAAAAATCACTGGAAAACTTTCTTGCTGGTGGTGGGCTATACCTCGGCGGGTTCACTTAGTTTCTATGTGATTACGGTTTATTCCAAAACCTATCTGACCAATATCGGCATTGATTCGCAGACGGTCGGGCTAATCATGACGGGCTGTATTTTTATTCTGATGGTGGCGCAGCCATTCTTCGGGATTTTATCAGACAGGATTGGTCGCAGAAATTCGATGCTGCTGTTTAGTGGTCTGATGGCGATTGCCATTTATCCTGTTATGGCAATCGGGATGCGTGCCTTTAGTGATTCACCCATGATGGTGGCCTTGCTGTTGATTTTCCTGATGATGCTGTTAAGTCTGTATACCTCGATCAGTGGAATTGTAAAAGCGGAAATGTTCCCGCCGCATGTGCGTGCACTCGGTGTTGGTTTCTCTTATGCGGTTGGTAATGCAGTATTTGGCGGCTCAGCCCCTTCAGTGGCTTTACAGTTTAAATCAGCCGGTATTGAAAACAGTTTCTTTATCTATGTGATTGTGATGCTGGTGATCTGTTTCTTCTATAGTCTGCAAATTCCTCGTGAAGCGCGCTATTTAAAAGATGATCATTAATCCGGATTTCATGACTTGATCAAAACGAAAAAAGCACCGGGAATGAACGGTGCTTTTTTATCTTGATGCGGTTAGCAATTATTTTAAATGCTCGTTGATCAGGAATTCCATTAGGGCTTTTTGTGCGTGTAGACGGTTTTCCGCTTCATCCCAAACCACAGAATTTTTATGATCCAGCATATTTTCTGAAATTTCTTCACCGCGGTGTGCAGGCAGGCAGTGCATGAACAGACAATCTGGATGCGCTAGATCCATGAGGCGTTCATTAACCTGATAGTTGGCAAATGCCTGTTCACGGATTTTCTGTTCTTCTTCTTGACCCATGCTGGCCCACACGTCGGTCACGATTAAATCGGCATTGACTGCGGCATCTTCAGCAGAATCGACCAGTTCAACACAGTGAGCAAATTCAGACAGGAATTTTTCTTGTGGCTCATAACCTTTAGGTGCGGCCACTTTCAGCTTGAAGCCCCACATGTGTGCCGCTTCAATATACGAGTTACACATGTTGTTGCCATCACCAATCCAGGCCACGGTTTTGCCTTCGATTGGACCGCGATGCTCAAGGAAGGTTTGCATATCGGCCAGTAATTGACATGGATGATGATCGTCAGTTAAGGCATTAATCACCGGCACTTTGGAATAAGAAGCAAAACGCTCCACAATGTCATGTCCAAAGGTGCGAATCATGACAATATCCAGCATGCTTGAAATCACGCGTGCTGAATCTTCAATAGGCTCACCACGACCTAACTGGGTGTCGCGTGGAGATAAGAAAATTGCGCTACCACCAAACTGATTCATACCAGCTTCAAACGATACACGGGTACGGGTACTCGACTTCTCAAAAATCATGCCCAAAACTTTACCAATAAAAGGTTGGAAAACTTCATTCTGATGCTGCTTGCGTTTAAGTTCAATTGCGCGTTGCAAAATCTGGTTAAGTTCTAAAGTCGACAGGTCGCGTAAAGTGAGAAAGTGACGTAGAGCCATTCGTTACTCCACAATAATTGCTGAAATTGAAATCAAAACAACAATTAGTTGTTGGTTGGTTAAATAAAATAGGGAATCGGCTAATATACTATATTGAATCGAAATTGCAAAAAACTAGACGATTTGGTGACCTTGCAGAAAGTGATCGACACAGTAATGAATATAGTCATCTGTGGTTTGCGGGTCATCCTGAACAGGCAAGCCCATTAAAATCCGCCATTCCAGATTACGCAGAATGCCAAAGAACAGCTGCGCTGAATAAAGTGAATTCTCACAGCGAATCAGACCCTGGGCGGCGGCATGATCCAGCGCATGTGCAATGGAAGTTTGCAAATGCTTGGGGCCTTGTTCATAGATATAACGTGCCAGTTCCACATTGTGCTGGGTGCGCTCCAAAATTAACCTTAAAAAGGCAGAATTGGCCGGCACACTTAAATGGCTTTTAAAGTTATCTAGTGTATGAATTAAATAAGCCCGTAAATCACCCTCAAAAGATTCAAAGGGTAAGCAAATGTCTTTAAAGAACTTTTCCGCACGATAATCACAAATGGCGGTAAACAGGCCTTCTTTATTGCCAAAATATTTATAGATAAAGGCCTTGGAACCACCGGCATGATGCACGATATCATCCAGCGAGACAGCATCGTAGCCATGTTCCAGAAACAGGTCATTGGCGCTCAATAATAAAGCCAGACAGCGTTCATGCCCACGCTTGGTCGGAGGGACATCTTTGCTAAAGGGTTCTAACTGAGCCAAATCATGCATAATCAGGGAGCAGGCCGCCAATTGGTAAGGAATAAATATAATTGTAGCAAATATATGACCGCTTGGCATGGAATAGCGTAGACGGAAATGTATTGACTTTTTTCTTACAGATTTACTTGAATATTTGACTAAAGTTTTAGGGACTTTATTCTAATTGGTCATGGTTTAGGCAAAGATTCTGAGTATACTCAAGCCTCAATAATTAGAAACTACTGTGGAAAGGACGATGACAGAACAAACATCTGCAGGCTTAAGATTCAGACAGGCGCTGGACACGGAAAAGCCCTTACAAATTATCGGTACAGTCAATGCCTATGCAGCCATGATGGCAAAACAGGTCGGCTATAAAGCCATTTATGTATCGGGTGCAGGTGTCGCCAATTATTCCTACGGTTTGCCGGATTTGGGCATGACCAGCCTCGATAATGTCCTGGAAGATGTACGCCGTATTACAGAACGTGTCGATACACCTGTGCTGGTGGATATTGATACCGGCTGGGGCGGTGCATTTAATATTGGCCGTACCATCAAGCAAATGATTGCAGCAGGTGCTGCTGCGGTGCATATTGAAGATCAGGTGGCGCAAAAACGCTGTGGCCATCGTCCGAACAAGGAAATTGTGACCCAGCAGGAAATGGTGGATCGTATTAAAGCGGCAGTCGATGCCAAAACTGATCCCAACTTTGTGGTGATGGCGCGTACCGATGCCTTGCAAAAAGAAGGTTTGCAGGCGGTGATTGACCGGGCCTGTGCCTGTGTCGAGGCAGGTGCAGATGCCATTTTTGCAGAAGCCATGACCGACATTACCATGTACAAAACTGTTTGTGATGCAGTCGGTGTACCGGTACTGGCCAACATTACCGAATTTGGTGATACGCCGTATTACACCACTGATGAACTAGCTGAGCAGGGCGTGCGTATGGTGTTATATCCATTGTCGGCAACACGTGCAATGCAAAAAGCAGCGCTGGAAGTGATGCAGTCGATTCGTGAGCATGGCACACAAACCCATGTGCTGGATAAAATGCAGCAACGCAAAGAATTATATGAATTTTTAGATTACCACACCTTTGAAAACACATTAGATAAACTGTTCAAGCAGGAGAATTAAAACAATGGCTGAAGGAAAAGTACTGACTGGCGCTGGATTGCGCGGACAAGTCGCAGGGAAAACCGCATTATCGACGGTTGGAAAAAGCGGTGCGGGTCTGACCTATCGTGGTTATGACGTGCAGGATCTGGCAGAAAACTGCCAGTTTGAGGAAGTCGCTTATCTGATCTTCTTTGGTGAATTACCTACCACCGAACAGCTAACCAGCTATAAAGCCAAGCTGAAATCTTTACGTCAGTTACCAGATGCACTAAAAGAAGTACTGGAGCGTATTCCGGCCGATTCACATCCCATGGATGTAATGCGTACCGGCGTGTCGATGCTTGGCAATCTGGAAACCGAACAGTCGTTTGATGTACAGCAAGATGTTGCTGACCGTATTCTGGCCGCTTTACCGGGCATTATCTGTTACTGGTACCGTTTTAGCCATGACGGCGTACGTGTTGATGAAAACACCGATGATGATTCAATTGGCGCGCAATTCCTGCATCTGTTACGTGGTGAAAAACCAAATGAGCTGCATGAACAGGTGATGAACGTGTCATTAATTCTGTATGCAGAGCATGAGTTTAACGCATCCACCTTTACTGCACGCGTGTGTGCATCAACCTTGTCTGATATGCATTCATGTATTACCGGCGCGATTGGTTCACTGCGTGGTCCACTGCATGGCGGTGCCAATGAAGCGGCCATGGAAATGATTGAAAACTGGACCTCTCCAGAAGAAGCTGAGCGTGAAATGCTGGGCATGCTGGAGCGTAAAGAGAAAATCATGGGCTTTGGTCATGCTATTTATAAGGACAATGACCCGCGTAATGGCATTATTAAAGTCTGGTCAGAGCGTCTGGCCAAAGATGTGGGTGATACTGTGCTTTATCCGGTATCGGTCCGCTGTGAAGAAGTGATGTGGCGCGAGAAAAAACTGTTCTGTAACGCAGACTTCTTCCATGCTTCGGCCTATCACTTTATGGGTATTCCGACCAAGCTGTTCACGCCAATCTTTGTGATGTCGCGTGTGACCGGTTGGGCGGCGCATGTGATGGAACAGCGTGCAGATAACCGTATTATCCGTCCAAGTGCGGATTATACCGGTCCAGAACTGCGTAAAGTGGTGCCAATTGCAGAGCGTACTTCGGCGGCTTAATCTGCCGTGTACTTGAATAAAGCCTCATCTGAGGCTTTATTTTTTGCTGCTATATTTTTTTCGCTCCATTTTTGCTGTTATTGAGAATTGCTGAGTAGAACCGGATCTTCAATCGGATAGCCCATTTCAAACGGAATGCCTAAATATTTCACAGTCACCAGCATTTTGGACTGCTGCGGGATGTTATAGGCCTGGTGAATGTTCAAGCCTTGCTTATAACTGGTGGCTTGCTGGACGGTACTGCGGAAGTTCCCCGCATCAACCCGATAGCAATACTGCCACTGCGGCACTGGTTCCGTACCATTAATCCAGTCGGCACGACGTTTGCTACTGTGCAAAACCTTAATTTGTGCCTGTTGCGTTCTAAGCTTGGTTAAGGGGTTTAGGCGGTTTTTAATTTTGGCCAACTCGGCATTAAAGCGGGTAGGCTGCTGGTCATAGTCAATCTTTTTGGTTTTGGGGTTAATATACAGCGAATTGACCTGAACCAGCTGATTCGGCTGTTTAGATTTAAAGTTGTAATAATACAGCTGCGGCAAACGGCCACGGCCATCTTCATAATGGCGCAGCAGATAGACTTTTTGATCTTTCTGGTCATAGCCCAGCACTTCAATCCGTTGCTGGCCGCCGACGGTGGCAGAACTGATGATGGGCAGACAGGCTAAAGCAGAAAATAATAATGGTTGAATCAGTTTCATACTTCGACTCCACATTACAGGATATGGTTTTACTTTAAGCCAAAATCATGGAGAAAAGATGAGAAACAGTGTATCTAGGCGGGTGAAGATAAAATAAGCGCCAATACTTCCTGTGCTACCAATTGGGTCAGCTGATCCAGCCGTTCAATCGGGCTGCCATCGAGCAGATAATGAAAATTATGCAATTGCTGCTGATAGTGAATGGCAATATAAAAAGTGCCTTCGGGTTTCTCTGCAGAGGCGCTGCCACCGGGTTTTAGCAAGCCGGTACAGGCCACCACAATATTGGCCTGTTTAAACAGAGCCTGGCCATGCAAGGCCATCTGCGCGGTAATTTCCGCAGACTCCGCCGTGTAATGCGCAATCAGTGCCGGATCAATCTGTAACAGGTTGGCTTTAATACTTGGGTCATAGCTGACCAGCGCCCCGAGTAAAATATCTGCGCCGCTATTTTTATAAATTGAAAACTGGCTGCATAAATAGCCTGAACTGGCACTTTCAATAAAGGCAATGGTCAGTTGCTGTTGTTCCAGCGCATCACAGCAGCGTTTCAGCATGATGAATCTCCATTTCTTCTTCTTTTCCAAGCGATTTTAAGCGAGATCAGCCTCAATCTTGTTGCTGATTCAGGCATTTAGCGCTAAAGATAGCGCGTTCCGGTTTCAATTGTATAGCAGTTAGGCGAAACTCGAAATTATCGGTTTATTCTGCTGCAAAAGAATGGTAAAACTAAAAATAAAGTGCTTAGTGAAAGTAGGTTAATACAATGAAAACGATTGTGAAATATATGGTCTTAAAAGACCTCGACTACCAGTTAGGAACCTTACTTTTCCAGGAAGAATTACAGGCCGATGCTTTATATTTTGACCAGATTCCTGAAGTAATTTCTTATCAGAACCATCAGTTTAAAGTGATTAGTAAAGAACTGAAACGCGTCCAGAATGCAGCAGAGCCAGAAAACCTACAACGTATTATTGTCAAAGTCGTGACTGTGGCATAACACGGAAAGTCGCCTGCGGGCGGCTTTTTTTATCTACCTTATTTTTAAAAACTGTTGCAAGAACAAAGCCTGAATTAACAAGAAAGCTGAAATATTGACCAAAGCCATACAGCGCGGCTGTCTTAAATCATGAACAATAAAAACAGTTCAACACAACAATAAAGACAGGAGTCGATGATGGCTAAACCAGAAAAAAACTCGAATGAAAAGACCCAGCAACAGCAACCTCAGCCCAAGACCGATTCACAAGTGATTCCAAATAAAAAGAATCCGCATCCACAACATCCAAGAGATAAACAGGATACCGCCGTACAGCGCTAAGTCTGGGGGATGTTTATCCATCAGCTCCTAATTTCTCATAGTTCAATCAAACGTGTTGCAGGGCAGGAAGCATCAGTATAGCGCAGAGCTCGCAGCAGTTTGATCAAGGAGATGCAAGATGAAGATCGGTTTATTATTTGGCATGTTTGCCAGTTGTACGCTGATGGCATGTCAAAGCGTACCTTCTACACCAGCACAACAGGTAGATGTGACCAAGTCCTTAGGTTTAAAGCAGTGTGAGGGGGATGATCCCAAAGTGCGTTTACAGCAGCTGAAAGAGCAACTGCAGCAGGCCGGGATAGAAGTTTATAATGAAGCACTCGGGCATGATGGTCTGGTACATATTACCGTATGTGGTGCCAGTACCGGCCAGACTGCCATCTTTACCATTTCGGCAACACAACTGGGTGCGGCGCAAGGCTTGGGTTATCAGCTAACGCCAGCACCTTAGTCAATAAAATGTGATAAGTAACGTTTTGAAATTACTTTGAAAAATATGACTTATCGTTTAAAAAAAATAAAAAATGGAAGCTTTTGCCAATGCTGGAAATCCAGGAAAATAGGACAATTTTAATCAGGAAATATGCGCTGTAAATTCTTATTTTCTCTTGACTTTTCTCTTTATGAGTTTGAGTCCATACATCCCTCGTATGGACTCTTTTTTTGCCTGGATTTTAATAGAAATGTAATTTATTAAAATATTTTAAACAATGGTAAAAATCGAGCAAAGCTAAATAACTGATATTTTTTATATTATATATCTATATATTATTTTTTCTATATTCTTAAAAATGAAACTTTTGCTACTTATATTTAAAACTAATGAATAAAGGTTAAAGTGAGGTTAAAGCAGATGAACGATGTCAGCTTGGAGTTTTTAAATCAGGCCATTGATAAGTGCCTAAAAGAGGGCAAGAAACCGAAAAAACTACGTTTGGGCTATAAATTGTATGCGCATTTTATGCATGATATGCGTTTTTCCAAGGAAGTCCGAGATTCTGCACTCGATCCGGACAAGCGCCGTTATCGTGGAATCAAGCTAAAAGTGACCCAAGATGAGTATGAATTAAGTTTTGTGGAAAAAGAATAATCCGTATTTTTAAATAGATAAAAAAAGTAAATGTTATTTTTTGCTAATTTTGGTGATATAAATTTAATATAAATTACCAAGTATTCTGGATTTATATACATGTAGGGGATGTATATTATAAATAGGTGAGCTTTTGTAATATAATGCAATTGGTCATATCACTATTTATTGGTATAAGAACAGAACAATAATAAGAAAGGAGTATGGATATGAAAGTGAATACACGACGGTCTTTAGATATTACGGTTCTGGTGAGTGCTTCATGTATTATCACCTGTCTGATTTACTTATTAGGGCAAACCAGAGTCGTGCTCTTTTAAAAATAAAAACCACCTTCGGGTGGTTTTTATTTTCCAGTTGAGATTCGTTAAACCATATTAACCTTCAATCTGACAGGCTTCTGCGCAGGCACGACAGGCGCGGGCACAGTTTTGACAATGTTCATCTTCATGCTGGCCACATTCTTCGGCACACAGTTCACAGGCTTTGGCACACAGGTCCATGGCTAAATGATGTAGCTCCGAGTTGCGAACTTCAAAGGTAACACAGAGTTTGCAGGTTTCAACACAGTCCAAACAGCGCTGGATGCAGGTTCGCATCATCTGCACATGTTCTTCGTGTAAACAGGCATCTGCGCAGCGTTGACAAGCAACAATGCATTCCAGACAGGCCTGTATTGAAAGCGAAGATTGTTGAATGGATGAAAGATGTGGCAGCTGATTCATAAGCAGATCCTCGAATAAAGTCCGGTTGATGTCAAAATTTATTGCGGTATTTCAATCCAGGTTTCTTGTACTTCTTGCAGGTTTTTAATCAGGATTATACGCTGCTCACAAATATCACCCACCCACGATAGCGGGATCAGATGTGCTTTGCCTTCGGCATCCTGACTTAATTGGATTCGATCTAAATCCAGAAACTGTTCAATTTGGCCCAGATGAACGCCGTTAGCGGTAAAGACCTCCGCATGTTGTTGCACATGATGACGAAACTTGGCCATACTGCTGCCTCAAGAACAGGATTTTTTCACTCTAATGCAAGCTATCGTACAAAAGATGAAAAGCAATAAAAGCGATACAAATCAGCGGCAGATATTCACGTCGTATTAAACGGTTACATGCTTTTAAATAGAATAAAGAGAGGCGTGGGTTTTATTTATATACAAAAGTATTTTATTTATGACAGGATTGTCCTATTTATATCAGACAGTTTAAGTGTACTAGCTCAAATTTAACCTGACAGGCACAATAAAAAATGGGTAACTGTCAGATCAGGTTTGAGCTAGTACATGATGCGATGTGTCGATTTATTGTGACAAATAAGCTCATTAATGCACTCAAAAATAAGGATTGGAAAGCATTTGCACGTGGCTACAATGGTGCGGCCTATGCTAAAAACTCTTATGATGTGAAGCTTGGTAATGCGTATAAGAAAGCCCTCAAGTGAGGGCTTTTGCTTAAATTAACTTTGTTTATTAATAGCTTGGAGCGGATGTCCAAGTTTTATTAGATATTACTTCAGAGCAAGGAGATGAGTTTGCTACAGGCGATTGACTTAACTTAATTAAAGTCGCTGCTTGTAACTCCATTTCTTTTGCTTTTTCCAAAGACAGGCTCGAATAAGCCAAAGCTACAGAGGCACAATTTGCCCACGTGTGAACATTGTTACTGTCTGATTCCGCAAGTTTAAAATATTTATCAGCAAGAGCTTTCATCTGATTGCCTTTATCCTCACTTGAGGCTTTGGCTGATGCAGATTGTAATGTGAGAACCGTTGTTGAGTTTGGAACACCTGGCTTGTATGCCTCTATGGTTTTGTCATCCACAACACGCATACCATAAGTAATGTTGTTGGTTGGATTTGTGAAAATATAATTTCCACTCGTATCTTTTAGATAAGTGGATGTTTTATTAGGCTCAACAATTGTGAGACTATTTTCTGCGAATTTAACATTGATAGAGTAGTAGCCATTTTGAATAGCATACACCCCATCTGTAGCCGCAAATGTACACATGGATATAACCGAAAGCGCTATTATCCCCAGAATATTTTTTTTCATTTTTAAGTCCCTTTATAGCAACACTTTTACTAAATTAATCGAAGCGTCATCCAAAAGACATCCTAATATTGGGAGTATCCCTATTTAAATAGTCATGCTATATATGAAATTTTAAGCAGCATTTCAGAGTTAATTTTTTAAGGGGAATTAAAGATGAAGACTTTAAAATTATTTGCAGCTATGACTATGTGTTTTTCAATTTTTGGATCCACGCAAGTAATAGCTGATGACTCTCCTAATACAGCACTTGCAGTTTGTTGGGAGACTAATTCAGGTAAATATCAATGTGATGGACCAACACAAAGACTATCAACCTCCTATACGACATTATCAGAAGCCTTGAGCTTATCTGGTTGTTCTACTGGAAGAGCGGTACAAACCAATTATCTGACACATGCAAGAACTGGCCGTCAGTATGCAACAGTTTACACCTGCAACTACACACTGAAACCAGGTAACACTGCCTCATATACAACCAACAGAGATGTGCGTGGTTGGTGGGATGGTATTATTTATTAATTTCTTTCTATTAAAAAAGCCCGCTGATTGCGGGCTGTTCTTCAAATTATGCAGTAATTTCCTTTAAGCGCTCAATCATAAATTCTTCATCAAGATCGAAAGATTTAGCGAGTTTTAAGTTGTTTTGATAGGCTTTTGGCGGCTAGGTAGTAGACACATGGTAGAAACCCCAACATTCCAAGGGGTGTCCGAGTAAAAAAATATAGTGTTAAGTTTGACCATAATGTGGTCTGTGAAACAATATGTATGTTCCACAGTATTGCATATTTGCGGTATATGTTATTAAATAGAGTGAAGGGCAGTATAGTGAACAATAAGTTCCGATCTGTCTTTTTTTGACTATAAAATATTGATTTTGGAAATATTATGAACACCTTCACTGAATTCCGACAATGTTAATCCTTAGATTTTTCGATCTGGGTCTTGTTGATTTAAGTGTTAATTTTGGAGGTGAATAATGAATAAAAGAACTACTGCAATCGATATTGCAAACTATATTGTAGATGTTGTAAATAATAATCCAGATATGAAAGGTATTTTGACGCCTATTAAATTACAAAAAATTCTATATTATGTCTATGTAAACTGCTTGGTTAATCGTAACGAGAAACTGTTTGAACAACCGATTGAGAAATGGAAATTTGGACCAGTTGTAAGCGACGTTTATCATAGTTTTAAAATGTTTGGAACGGGCCACATAGACTCTACTATTTCAACATTTGAATTTTCAGATGAAGAAAATGGTGGTTTTTCCTTAAAGGAAGTTAAATTTGACCCAAATAGCCTTTCATTAAATCCTGAAGTTCAAGATGAAATTCATTCAACGATTAAAGCTTTAATAAATGAAAAGCCTTTTGATTTGGTTGAAAGAACGCATGGAGAAGAACCTTGGAGGCTTTTGGAAGCTCGGATCCTGGCTGGAGAAAGGGGCTTGATTTATACAGATCAAGAAATTAAAGACTTTTTTTCAAAAAAATCTTATTAAACTTAGGCAGAGTTAGTTTTGGATACGCAAACCGATATACTCAATATTTTCGTATCACGTTTAATATCTAGCCCTGCTCATGATGAAGCCATAAGAAGCTTAATAAAAATTTTTGATCAAGTTATTATTAAAACTAGATGTTTGCCAAACTTTGATATTCCATATGATGACATCACTGAGTTGATTTATGACTATTCTCAAGATATTAGTCTTGAGGAGTTAGACTTAATGATGGAAGAACTTGAAGGCCGATATCAGGAGCTATATCCCCTCTTAGACGATGGCAATAAGCATCCTAAACATAAGTGTTTAACTAAGTTTAGAAGACACATATATTTAGCTGCGACTCAAAAAAATTACATTAACAAAGTCACTCAACAAGAGGCCAAAATTGCGAGAAACACTGCAATATCTGCACAAGAAATATCAAGAAGAGCAGAAAAAATCTCAACTGAAGCGGAATTATTGGCTAAGAAATCTGAGAAATTAGCAAATGAAGCAGACGCTCAAGCTAAATCAACCATAGCAAACTATATTTCTATTCTAGGCATATTCGCTTCCATTATTTTCACGCTTTTTGGTGGCGTAAACCTTATTGGATCAACTGTAAAGCTATTAGAAGTAAATTCTAGATGGCCGTATTTAACCTTTATTATTTCACTATTGATGATCTGTTTACTGACATTATTGAATACGTTGGTTAAATGGATTAACTCGATGAGTAATTTAAAAAGAGCATTGGAGAATCAGAATCGAAATGATGGTTTTACGATTGGTAAAATCAGTGTTTGGAAGCCATGGACATGGGATTTTTATAGCAAGTCAGTTTCATCATTCCTAATAATTTTACTAATAAGTTTGGCTGGTATGTATAACGTAAATAAGGAGCATTTATTTACTGTAACTAATGAAACTACCACTAAAATGGTTGCTGCCACGCCACCAAGTGTAGAGCCTAATAAAAAACCGTCAGAAACTGTTGAGACAACAGAAGTTAAAAAACTAACTGTAACTAATAAGATTAAAGAGGATGCAAGGGAAGAAAATAAAGAGGAAAAAACGGAGAATTGATAGTAGGCAGAGTAACACTTGAAGTGCGACATAAACCACCTAAGAACCCCATCAATCCATCACCTCACTTAATGCAACGTGCTTTTCATCAAATTTAATCATAAAATTAACAATATTTCTGTCATATACTGCGGTCTACAAAAAATTAGGAAAAATATTTTTTTAAAGTTTGTAGACTGATTTGTAGACAGTTGAACTGCAATCAAGGACAAACTTATGCAAGGCTATGCAACCTTTGAATATTTTAAGTTATTGAAAATACAAGGATATGCAAGCTAATGCAACCTATTCCAATTCGACACAAACTAAGTGGATTCTACTTTTTCTACTACGCCATTGTTGGAACCTTCATGCCGTTTTGGAGCCTGTATCTGGAAGATCAGGGCTTTAATTATCAGGAAATCGGGATTCTGTCTTCCATTGCAATTATCACCCGGTTTTTTGCCCCTTTTATTTGGGGCTGGATTGCCGATAAATCCGGGAAACGCATGTTGCTGGTGCGTATTGCCACCTGGATGGAAGCCTGTATCTGGTTCATGCTGTTTATCATTCCGAATAGTTTCCAGTCAGTGGCATTGTTGATGCTGATTTTCAGCTTTTTCCAGAATGCCATTTTGGCTCAGTTTGAAGGAGTGACCTTATTCTGGCTGGGCGATCAACGTGAACAGCTGTATGGCAAGGTGCGTAAATGGGGATCGGTCGGTTTTATTGTTGCGGTATTTGGTATCGGCGCGTTGCTGGAAATTATTCCAATCTCCATGCTGCCAGTATTGTTGCTATGTATCGCGTTTCTGGCATTTATCTGGTCTTTTAGCATTAAAGAACCCAGCGCTGCACCTAGTTCCCAAAAACAGCTGGAACCTTTGTGGCCAGTGTTAAAACGGCCTGTAGTGGCCTGTTTTTTCCTGATTGAGTTTATTCTGCTGTTTTCGCATGCGCCGTTTTACAGTTTTTATAGCAATTATCTGAGTCAGGCTGGTTTTAGTACTTCAATAATTGGTTTGTTGTGGTCAGTAGGCGTGATTGCGGAAATTATCATGTTTGCTTATGCAACCTTTTTCCTGTCGCGCTGGTCATGGCGAACGCTGGTGATGGCCTGTTTGCTGCTGACCGGTTTACGCTGGATTATTGTGGGTATGCTACCTGACAGTTTTATCGCCCAGTTTTTTGCCCAAACCATCCATGCCTTTAGTTTTGGCTTATTCCATGTGATTGCGATGCGGGTGATTTTTCAGAATTTCAGCTTGGGGCAGCAAGGGCGAGGACAAGCCATCTATAGCACCATGTGGGGTATGGGTGTGGCGTTGGGAAGTATTCTGGCCGGTTATTATTGGGATATTTTTTCAGGGCAAACGGTCTTTATCTGGGCTGGCTTATCTACATTACTGGGTTTGTTGCTGGTCTTTGGTTTACCGAAACAGCTACAAAAACAGGCATAGCAAAAGCCAGTCATACCGACCGGCTGTTGAATCAGGCTATTCAAGTCTTTAAATTTTGATGTGTTGATATTGCGGGAACCACGGCTGAGCCTGTTCCAGTTGTGCAGCCAGTTGTAGTAATACATCTTCACGAGCAAAAGGTGCAATAAACTGTGAACCCAAAGGCAAGTGCTGTTTATTCCAGTACAGCGGCACAGACATCGCCGGTAAGCCGGTAATATTGGCCAGCTGGGTAAAAGGTACCCATTTCAGGTTTTCCCGTACAATCTGATCGACCAGTTTGCCTTGGGTTAACAGATGCGCCTGACCGACTTTCAATAAGGCTCTTAACACTGGTTTTTGCCAGGCTGGCGTTTTGACTTCGCCATTCTGGGGCGCCACCGAGGCTGTGGCTGGGGTCAGATATAAATCATACCGGTCAAAGAACTGGTTCATTTGCGTGGTATAAACGCCCCAGTTATTCAGGTTGTGAATATAATCCAGCGCAGAGGTTTTGGCGCCAAATGCGGCCAGCGCCAGTGAATCCAGTTCAAAATCATCATCACGTGAAGGATACTGCGCGCGAATCTGGCTGAGCATATAAGAGAACTGGCTAAACCAGGTGGTAATAAAATCTTTGGCTAGTTGCATGCCATCAATAGCTGGCTGATCTTCAATTACTTCATGCCCAAGGCTGGTTAAGAGTTTTACAGTGTGCTCAATCGCCTGAATAGCATCTTTAGATACAGCGGTGCCAATTGGAGAGCGGGTGCTAAATGCAATTTTCAGTTTTTTTGGTGCTTGCTGCATCAGCTGCAGATATTGACCTTCCGGGCGCTGAATCTTAAATAAAGAGCTGTGTTCTTCGCCGTGGGTTACATCAAGCATGGCAGCGCTATCTCGGACACTGCGCGTCAACACATGCTGAATGGCAGCACCGTGCATGGCTTCACTCATGGACGGTCCCCATGGGGTACGGCCACGACTCGGCTTTAAACCGAACAAGCCGCAATAAGAGGCAGGAATACGAATCGAGCCACCGCCATCGCCGGCACCGGCCAGTGGCACAATACCGGCGGCCACAGCAGCCGCAGAACCACCCGATGAGCCTCCACTATTATGTTTTAAATGCCACGGGTTTTTACAGCTGCCCCAAGCATCCGGTTCGGTAATGCCTTTGATTCCGAATTCAGGAGTGTTGGTACGGCCAAAAGTCACAATTCCGGCCTGTTCCCAACGATTGACAATTTCAGCGTTTGTTTCGGGAATATAGCCCATTCTTTTTAAGCCCTGACAGCCATAAGAAGTCGGGTAGCCAGCGTATTCCTGAAACAGGTCTTTGACCAGAAAGGGTACCCCAGCAAATGGACCCGACAATGGCCCTTGTACGCGTTGCTGGGCATGTTCATGCATCGGAATAATAATTGCATTCAGGCTTTTGCTTTGTTCGGCACGTTGTATGGCCAGTTTCAGTAGTTCCGATGCCTGAATTTCTTTTTTTGCCACTAATTCGGCCAGCCCCAGACCATCATATTTTAAATATTCTTGTAACTTCATTTTCAATCCTGAAAATATAAATTGTCAGAAACTGTTGTAAGAGATTTTGCGCAAAGTTGCAAGGTGAGATTAAAATTTAAACAGTAAAAATCAGCGATTTTTGGGCTTAAAAAAATTGTTGAGTTATGTTTATGCACTAAGTTTATTGCAAAAAATATGCTAACGTTAGCGGGTACTTTATATCATTGAATCAATGTATGAAAAAACTTTATCTCACCAGTTTAATGTTAGTATGTTGCACTGCCGTGATGGCCAATGAAACAAAAACGACAACAACAAATAGTGCTGCCGCAACCGCTGCAAAAGCGCCTGTCAATGCCAATACCGTTCGTGTCATTACCCGTCCTGAAATTGTGGGATTGTGGGGCATGGAAATTCCAAATAACCGCAAATGTATTGAATATTATAATTTTCGGGGTGATAACGATGTCATTATCAAAAGCGGTCAGGAATGGTCGTCTGGCATCTATGACTATCAGCCGGCAGAAGATCCGGCCAGCAGTTTACCTGCCTTAATCATGCAAATTAAATATGACAATAATGAGGTCGATTGTTCCGGTTATCAGGAAGATCAGACCGGGGAGATTTCACAATATTTTGTGCAATGGAAAAACCCGCATACTATTCATTTCTGTAGTAATGAAAAAGCCGAACAGTGCTTTGCCACTTTGCGCCGTGTTTTGCCTTAAAGCTGAAATTCAGCCATAAAAAAACCGCTGAAATCAGCGGTTTTTTATTTTCACAAGGAAACGCTTAGGCTTCCTTGTTGGCACCTTCAAGCTGCTTTAACAAATGCTTTTCCAGGTAGTGAATATCCATTGCCTGTTTGCAGAAGTTTTCATCTTGCAAGATCAGATCTTTATGTAATGGAATATTGGTTTTCACACCGGTCAAAATCATTTCATCCAGCGCCTGACGCATGCGCGCAATACTGGTGCTACGGTCTTTACCATGCGCAATCAGTTTAGCGATCATCGAGTCGTAATAAGGCGGAATGCTATAGCCCGGATAGATATGTGAATCTAAGCGGATACCGGCACCACCAGACGCGTAGAAGTTTTCAATCTTGCCTGGTGATGGCAGGAAGGTTGATGGATCTTCCGCATTGATACGGCATTCAATGGCATGACCTTTCACCTGAACATCTTCCTGCTGAATGTCGAGGCCTAAACCACCGGCAACGCGCAGTTGTTGTTCAATAATATCAATACCTGTGACCATTTCAGTTACCGGGTGTTCTACCTGAACACGGGTGTTCATCTCGATAAAGAAGAACTCGCCATCTTCAAACAGGAACTCGAAAGTACCGGCACCGCGATACTGCATCATCTTACAGGCGTTGACACAGGCTTCTAAAATATCTGCACGTGCTTGCTCTGGCAGGTTTGGTGCTGGTGCTTCTTCCAGAACTTTTTGATGGCGACGCTGTAAAGAGCAGTCACGGTCATACAGATGGATGGCATGGCCGTTACCATCGCCCAGTACTTGCACTTCAACGTGACGAGGCTTTTGCAGGAAACGTTCCATATAGACCGTATCATCACCAAACCACATTTCCGCATCACGCTGCGCCGCTTGTACCGATTCCAGCAGGGTATCGACACGTTCAACAATACGCATACCACGACCACCACCACCGGCAGCTGCTTTAACAATCAGTGGAAAGCCGATTTCTTTGGCTTCAGCCAGGGCATTTTGTGGTGTTACTGCATGGGCAGAACCTGGTACCGTCGGTACGCCGGCTTTACGCATGGCGGTAATGGCAGAAACCTTGTTCCCCATTAAGCGGATGTGTTCTGGACGCGGACCAATAAAGATAAAGCCTGAGCTTTCTACAATTTCGGCAAATTCCGCATTTTCAGACAGGAAACCATAACCCGGGTGAATGGCATCAGCACCGGTAATTTCTGCTGCGGTAATAATCGCAGGAATATTCAGATAACTGTCGCTGCTCGCGCCCGGACCGATACACACGGCTTCATCACAGAAACGTAAATGCATCAGGTCTTTATCGGCATCGGAATAGATACCGACAGTTTTGATTCCTAAAGTTTTGCAGGCCCGGGTGATGCGAAGCGCAATCTCACCACGGTTTGCAATTAAAACTTTTTGCAACATTGTGAGTCCCCGTGGTCTTAAGCGCGGTAGCGGAAGAGTGGTTGACCAAACTGAATCACTTCACCATTTTTAACTAGAATTTCTTCAATCACGCCGCTTTGAGTCGCTTCAATCGGGTTCATGATTTTCATGGCTTCGATAATACCTAAGGTTTCACCTGCAGAAACGGTTTGACCGATTTTCACAAAAGGTGCTTCACCTGGGCTTGGTGCTGCATAGAACACACCAACCATTGGAGAAGTTTCAACTGCGCCACGTGGAGAAGATTTCGGTGCTGATGGCAGATCTGCTGCTGGAGCAGGCATTGCTGGAACTGCTGCCGCTACTACTGGACTGCGACGAGTAAGCGCAATCGCCTGATCGCCTTCTTTAACTTCAATCGCTTGTAAGTCAGATTCAATCATCAGGTCGATGAGTTTCTTGATTTTACGGATATCCATGAGACAGTATTCCTAATTAAGATTGCGAAGTGAGTTGAATTTTTTCGATAACGTAGTCAAGTGCAGCAGCATAGCCTTTTGCACCCAATCCGCAGATCACGCCTACAGCTTTATCGGACAAATATGAATGATGTCTAAATGCTTCACGTGCATGCACGTTAGACAGATGGACTTCAATAAACGGGATGGCAACGCCAAGAAGTGCATCACGTACTGCGACTGAGGTATGGGTCAGGGCTGCAGGATTAATAATGATGAATTGAACGCCTTCTTGACCTGCCTGATGAATTCGGTCGACAATGGCACCTTCCCAGTTACTCTGGAAAGTTTCTAGCGAAAATGATGCATTTTGCGCTTGTGTCATGAGCTGCTGATTTATATCCTCAAGGGTAAGGTGTCCATAAACCTCAGGTTCTCGCTTTCCTAGCAAATTTAAATTCGGTCCATGAATAACCAAAATGGTTGAACTCATCCAGCCTGCTCCAATTAATAAGTTGCAAATAGTCTTTGCAAGATGTCTGCAAAGTTTGCTTATTATGGCATGAAATTCCACATTTTTTTTATAATTTCTTTAAATTTACGTGAAAAGCATGTCGCAAAATATGGCTATATCATGCAAACTTTGCATACAATTCGCAATGTTAAAAGATTCCAAATTTGCACGAAATTACGGTTTTTTACATTGTAATGAGAATTGACCAAAACCATTCACAGGTTTGCCGCAAAATAGTTTGATGAGTTTAAGCCCAAGTAGATGGCCTGCATGTGCATCCGGTTTTATCTCTGGATTTCCCCCGGAATGCTATCCCTGAATTTGGGGAGTTTTTATCCTCCTCCTGATTTCTATATTGAATTGGCCGCGTTTTAAAATTTATACCATTCAATATATCTGCTGAGAGGTTGCCGCTATAGATTCTGTTTTATCTGGCTTTAAACTACCGTGTTGCTATCTTTATTTATTATTGAATTACAAATATTTATCTTTATTCTGTGCTTGGGATATAGTACTTAGATCAGTCATTAGCGTGCTGTTTAGATCAGTTTAGCATGTGCTTAATAGTTGGGCTGATCTTTCAGATAGAGGGTGTATTCGAGTATTTAAAGCACCAATAGGAAAAGAGCAATCCTGATCATGGATAGTCATTGTGACGAACACGAGAGCAGGTTGAAGTCAAAAGCGTTAGATTTATTTTCAGGAAGTCATTGACCAATTCTTTCATTGAAAAAGACAGTTTTGTGTCTTTCTGTACGAAAGCCGTTCAGGCAAGGTTGGCAAAATTTGATAGTTCACGTATTGCCTAAACTGGTTTGGCGAGTAGGGCCTTGATTTTAGAATTAAAAAATAACAGTATTGCTTTAATTAAGGGGAAATCTTCTTAAAAGCGACAAATATCTTAATTTAGCCTAAGTAAGACAGATCTATCTAATTCAGCCTGTGACAACTCTGTATCGGCGAAGTGCTGTATAAATAGACAAATAGCCCTGATGTGCTAAGATAAAGACATATTACACACAGTGTGAACAGGAGTTGTCCAATGACAGCTTATACGATTATGAAAGCAGGCAAGGTGGAGGATGATATGATTCCAAAACTGGCGATTCACGCATTCCGTGATGCTTTTAAGCAGGCATGTGCGTCTTCAACTGTGGTGTATGTGAAAGATCAGCAACTGGTACAGCGCCAGCCGAATGGTCAGGAAAGCGTAATGAAGGATGTATCTGCGGCTTATCGTAGTGCGCAGCATCTTCCAAAAACCTTGACACGTAAAAAGAAATTACAGACCGTTCACTAATTTATGCCACAACCCCGCATCAGGATGTTTGCAGGTCCGAATGGTTCAGGAAAAAGTACCATTAAGGAATATTTGTTGCCCCATCATATTGGGGCATATTTAAATGCAGATGAACTCGAATATCAGCTTAAACACTCTGCAGTTTTGCATTTGGACCATTATCATCGGGCATTGAATGCAGCTGCTTTAATTTCCTTTCTAGAACAAAAACAACGACCGCAGGCAAATACATGGGTGCCTTTATTACGTCAGCCACCGGTACTGATTAGTGCAAGCTGCGTACAGTTTGATCCTGCGGAAATCGACTCCTATTTATGCGCGCGTATTATTGATTATATTCGCCTGGAGTTTTTACGTTTAAAGGTGAGTTTTACCTTTGAAACAGTGATGTCGCATATTTCCAAGGTAGAATTTTTACATGAGGCAAAACGCCACGGATTTAAAACCTATCTGTACTATGTTTCCACGGTTGATCCGCTGATTAATATTGCACGGGTGCAGTATCGCGTAGAGAAGGGCGGGCATGGCGTGCCTGAACAGAAGATTAAACAGCGTTACTACCGCAGTATGGATTTATTAATGCAGGCGGTGGATGCCACAGATCGAACCTACTTTTTTGATAACTCGACGGATGGTCAAGCCGCATCTTTTCTGGCCGAGATTGAAAATGCCGAGCTGTTAAAAATAAATCCCGAGGCGCAGGTGTTGCCAGAGTGGTTTGTAGAGAAAGTTTTAAATGCTTTTGAGTAAGTCAGTTCACTTGGATGGGTACTCATCTCTATTTCTGATCAGCAGCTTTAAAACGCCAAGAAATTAAAGCCAAACTACATAATATTCTGCCGAAGTACAAAATTCCCCGAGGATATATTCGGGGGATTTGCCCAACTATCAAGATCAGCTAATTAATTCACATGATTTTTCTAGCAAACTGTTTTCCATTTACGACCTGTAAGGCGGTTTATTAAACTAAAATAGTCTTTATCCAAGTCCTATTTTTAGAGATGTGCTGGCCGCGCTAAGCCTCTAGTCAGTGGAAGCTTTTTTATTTTCCTTATTTTTTAAACGCTTCATTCTCATTCCTTTATCCCTAAAATAGCCTAAGCAATACTCTCCTTAATCAGCAAATGACAACGCAAAAGCCAGAATAAAGGAAGGGGGGAGGATGGTTAGCTCTTTGTAAGAAAGGATAGCTATTTATTGATATTTTATATATTATAAAAACATATAATGTTTTGGGTGTATGGCGATGCATGATTTCCTGATTGCGTTTTTAGGTGGTCTTTTATTAGGGGCCGCCGTGGTCGGCTATTTATATGTGAACGGACGAATCGCAGGGATTAGTGGTTTGCTGGCTCAGGTGATGCAGCCAAGCACCATCTTTAAAACACCGGCGCTGTGGTTTTTATTGGGACTGTTTGTTACGCCGTTTATTTATGGAATCTGGCAGCAGCCACAGATTGAACTTGACGCCAGACCACTCATGATGGTGGTGGCCGGTATTTTGGTTGGTTTTGGGACCCGTTTAGGTTCGGGTTGTACCAGTGGTCATGGTATTTGTGGAATCAGCCGTTTATCCAAACGTTCGATGGTAGCGACCTTGACCTTTATGCTGACGGGCGTATTGACAGTGTATGTCATCCGCCATATCACAGGAGCATTCTAAAATGAAAAATATCTGGGCGTTTCTATTTGGCGGATTATTTTCATTGGGCCTGATGATTTCGGGTATGTCCAATCCGGAAAAAGTACTAGGTTTTCTGGATATTTTTGGGGATTGGGATGCCAGTCTGGCTTTTGTGATGATGGGTGCCATCGCCGTGGCTTTTATTCCGTTTCAAAAGGCAGTACGTCAGGCCGAACCTAAGACGGTGTATCATGAGGCCATTGAGTTACCGCGGCAAAATCAGCTAGATTCTAAACTGATTATCGGCAGCGCTTTGTTTGGGATTGGCTGGGGAATTGCCGGCATTTGTCCTGCACCTAGCTTTACGTTAATTGGTTTGGGCTATTATCAGGCGCTGTACTTTATTGCTGCGATGATGTATGGCATGTATCTCCATCATCGACTTTTAGGGAAAAAATCATGACCGCTACGCCAGTTGTACAACATTTTTTTGACAAAGAGACCAATACATTCAGCTATGTAGTGACCGATCCAGCCACGCAGCAATGTGCAATTATTGATAGCGTCTTGAATTATGATGCGGCTTCAGCATCTACCTCGACTGAAGGTGCAGACGCAATCATTAGCTATATTCAGCAAAATAGCCTAAGCGTTGAGTGGATTTTAGAAACCCATGTGCATGCAGATCATCTGACCGCAGCCCAGTATTTAAAAGAAAAGCTGGGTGGAAAAATTGCCATCAGTAACAAGATTATTGTGGTGCAGGATACGTTTGGCCGTATTTATAATCTGGATTTGAAATATCTGAATGCGCATCAAGCCTTTGATTATCTGTTTGATGATCATGAGCAATTCAGTATTGGTGAATTAACGGCCTACAATATTCCAACACCAGGGCATACACCGGCCTGTTTAAGCTATGTGATTGGTGATGCAGTCTTTGTCGGCGATACCTTGTTTATGCCGGATTATGGTACTGCACGCTGCGATTTCCCGAAGGGTAGTGCAGAGCAACTGTTTGATTCTGTGCAAAAACTGTATAAGTTGCCAGCACAGACACGGGTATTTTTATGTCATGACTATCTGCCTGAAGGGCGTGAGGTCTTTATACACGAAACCAGTATCCAGCAGCAAAAAGCCGAGAATATCCATATTCACGATGGTACGCAAAAAGCTGAGTTTGTAGAAATGCGTAATCGCCGTGATGCCGGTTTATCGATGCCAAAACTGATTCTGCCTGCCATTCAGATCAATATGGTGGCCGGACATTTCCCTGAACCGGAAGCCAATGGCACGCGCTATCTGAAACTGCCACTCAATTATTTCAACAAATAAACTGGATCGGCCAATGCTTTCGTGCAACTGGCCGATATTTTTGAACCGATACAAAATAGCCTAAGCAAAAATACAATTTTAATAAAACACTTATCCTATAATATCGAGATAGCCAAAACCGATGCATTCAAGGAATCAAAAATGCTGCTCAATTTCCAGACTTCACAACAACATCTATCAAGCACCGACATTCCGGTTGTTCTTATTCATGGTTTATTTGGCAGCTTGAGTAATTTAGGTATGCTGGCACGTGCGTTACAGGAACGTTATCCGGTCATTCAGATTGATGTGCGTAACCACGGAAAATCGGAACATTGCCAGAGCATGAGCTATACCGAGATGGCGCAAGATGTACTGGAAACCCTGGATGCGATTCAGGTACAAAAATTTATCGTGATTGGCCATTCCATGGGTGGAAAAATTGCCATGCAACTGGCTGACCTTGCACCAGAGCGAGTGGAAAAACTGGTGGTGCTGGACATGACACCATTTGCCTATCAGGAAAATCATCATGATCAGGTGTTTGATGCGCTATTTGCTGTCAAAAAAGCACAAGTAGAATCGCGCCAGGATGCCACCCAGATTATGCAGCAGCATTTGCGTGAAGATGCGGTGATTCAGTTTCTGATGAAATCGTTTAGTAAAGGGCAGTGGTTATTTAATGTCGATGCGCTTTATGCATCTTATTCGAAAATTTTATCTTGGCAGCCAGTTCAGGTGGATGTGCCAAGTTTATTTATTCGTGGCGGCGCCTCTCCGTATTTATCTAAACCGGAACACTATGCTGCCATTGAACAGCAGTTCAGTCAGGCCAGCATTGAAACTGTTGAAAATGCTGGCCATTGGCTGCATGCAGAGAAAACTGCTGAAGTGGTTGATAAAATCCAGCAGTTTTTATCTGCATAAGCCCGGTATTGTTTTAATCAAGTGCATTGGCCATCAGCTGACCTTCCGAGGTCAGCTTTTCCGCCATTTCCCGGGTTTTCTTTAAGCCTGGCATCCGGTATTCGGTATGACCATAATCTTTAATGGATTTCCAGCGGCCACCCCAGGTCAGACCAACCGACTCCGCCACTTCGCCATACAGTTCATAACCGCGCATTGCCCACGGGTCACGCTCGGAAATCACCACTTTGCCATTGCGTTTAAAGGCCACATCGGCGGCTAAACCAAATTGATGATAGCTTTGATAACCACGGGCACGGGTGGTGTTTTTATTTTTGGACAGCGAGTTTTGTCGCTCCGGACTACGATAACCCTCCAATAGCACCAGCTCATAGCCGTGGCGTTCTTTCATGATTTTAAACACCATCAGCAGGCGCTGTTTATAACGCGGATTCATCTTATGCCACTTTCGGTCAGCGCTCACAATTGATGGATTGACATGAGAATGAGCATGTAAATCTTCCACCGCTGGATCATAACTATGCTGATCTGCCGGCACAGCCGCCCACTGATTTTCCAGTTGCATGGCCTCAACCACGGCGGCTTCAACCAGTGCTTCTTCTACTTCAGGTGGTGGCGACAGCATTTCACCTTCAAGCAGGGCATAAACTTGAGGATCGACTTCTCTTAAATAGTCAGCTTCAATTTTGGTGGCGCTAATCGGGCGGGTAAAGGCAAACAGGATGATGCTGGAAAACAGAAAAAATCCGGCAATCAGAATCCACCATTGCTGAATATGCCAATGGGTTTGAGTCTGTTCTGCTGCAGCCGCATGATTAAACTGTTGAGCCAGACTTTTCACCGAGCTCAACTGTTTTTTGCTGTTGGGAATAAGTGACTGAAAACCGGATAATACCTTGGCCCGCAGTTCATAAGACAATAGCAGTGCCAAACTGCAGGCAACAAGCACAAAGGCAATAAAAATAACCGCAATCATGGATGAATAGCAGTGTCCTGTACGCTTACAGTTTCAACTTTTTCTACCGGTTTACGGATGACCGAAATTTGGACACTGGCCTGTGGTGTTTCTTCTGGTTCTACGGCGGCCATTGGTACCACGACCGGTGCAGCCGGTTTAGCAGGAACAGCTTTGGCTGGTGCTGGAGCTGGTTTTGGTGCAGGCGGCTGTTTTGCTGTCGCCGCAGGAGTACTGGCCATGTCTTGCGGAAAGTTCGGAGCTACACGCGCTTGATTTGGCGCAGGCTGGGCAGCAACTTTTGCTGGTTGATGGGCAAAGATTTTACTTAAATCACCATCATTGGGTTGCTGAAATTCAACCGGATGTTCAGTCTGCACATCTTCGAGTTCTTCAAAACTACTAGAGTGATCGGTCATCTGGTTTTTTAATTCTTCCAGTTCTGCCGGCAGTTCCGATGGAGTAACCGCTGGCGCGGCCATTGCCTGAGTGGACTCTGCTAGTGTTGTCGATGGCTGGCCTGCATAAAAATAGGCATAACCGGCTAAACCGGTGACCACGACCCCCGCCACAAAACCGCCCAGACTATATAAAAGTGGCGACGGCGATTTTGGCTTGTTACTTTGTAAAATCCGTAATGAAGTTTGTTTTTCGTTTGCCATGTTTTATCTAAATTTTATGGTAAATGAATGGTGATATGCGCCTGTTCCGTTGGTGCAGTAATCACGTTTTGATATTGGCTCATTGCGCTATTATTCTGGTTGGACAGCATGTAACGCAGGCCGGCAAAGGACAATAAGGCAAAAAGGGCTAAGAACAGCAAAATCCAGAAAAAAGGTAATTCACGGTGAATAATATGTTTGATCTGATCCGGTAAGGCGGCAAAAGGCGAAAACGCGGTTTTCTTGCCTTTCAGATAATCAATTTCATCGCCAACACGCGCCACAATATGGTTCAGCGCTTCCATCGACTCAATACGATATTTGCCCTGAAAGCCCAGCAGCATGCAGTAATGATAAACCTCTAAAGCCGCCAGACGTTCTTTGCCACGACTTCTGAGCTGTTCCAGCATTTCAAAAAAGCGATAGCCGGCCAGCTGCGAACCGAACAGATTGAGTTGTAGGGGATTAATCAGCCAGTGATTCTGCAAATCAAAAAATTGCGGGTCCTGCTGGGTCACAATGGTTTCATCCAGCAAGGCACAATACGCATATTTGGCATCGTGAATATCATCGGCTGAAAACTGCAGTTTTTTTGCCTGGGTTTCAAAGCGGTTCAGCATATCCATGATTTTTTCACGGAATGCTTCAACATTGCCTGGCACATACTGGTTCTTGATCAAGAACACAATATAGAAGCCGTCATGAAGTAAATCGACCAGATTGGCACTATTGCTAATTTTCGGGTTGACCTGTGGTGGGGTCAGACCAGTACCAATCTGACCATCATCAAATAAGGAAGGTGCATGATGTGGAGTATTCATGAAAAAATGTCCTTAACCGTTCATGACAGCAATAAGTTCAATAGAAAGATCCTGGAAGCCGGCCGGCACATAGATACAGATCGATTCCGAGTCGAGCATGCGTTGATACAGGTCATTATTCGGCTCAATTTCAAAATAGCTCACTCCGGAACGTACCGGAATAGCGGTCGGAACCTGCATCAGGTGATGAATTGGAATAGCCGGTAAGGCAGCCATCACGCGCTGTTCAACATCAACCGTATTACCGACTTTAAAACGCAGTGGCACAATCTGGATCAGTTCATGCGCCTGCATCATCGAGCTGGACACGGCAATATACAGACGGGTATCGCGAGTAATCTTGTCGGATTCCAGACTGCCGACCCAATAAGACGGACGGATTTCTTTCAGGGCGATGCTGATATAACGGCTGGAAATAATGGTATCCAGCAATTCTCTCAGAATGACATCCAGCTGTTCAAAACTGTCCTGTAGCTGATGATGCTTATAACGCGGCAACTGATCGACTTCATAGGCCGTCGAGAAGGTCAGCAAAGAACCGGTTAAACGTAATAATTCAAAAAATAGACGTTCCGGATGAATCTGAGGATATTGCAGAACATGACTTAAAGTCGCATGTGCAGTATTTAAGGCATTCACCAGCCAGAACGAAACAATATCGCCAGAACGGAATTCAATCAGTTTTTGTTCATTTTCCCGGTTATTGGTTTGAATGGTTTTGATTTTGGCTTTAATCACATTCAAGGTACGGCGCAGGCCTTGCAGCAAGCTGTCGCTCGATTCAATATGTAAAATTGGTGGAATAAATTTGCGCTCAAACTCGAAATGGCCGGAACTGTGGCGTTTGATTTTGGCCACCGGCAAATAGATAAAGCCATCCATTTCATGATTTGGTTCAAACTGGGCATCCAGCAGTTTAAATTCGGCACGGCGTTTCAGCAGGGTAATATCTGCCGGGGTAGCGTCGGTGAATAAATCATGGGTTTGAGTGAGATGTGAATGGTAACGGCCCGGTTGAGCGCCAGATTCAAACACCACATTATTTTTATTTGGCTGTACAATCGGTAGCGCTAGATAAACCAGCATTTCACCACGCAGATTCAGATCATCCAGCTGTACCGGTTCAGGCAGTAAATCACGTGCTGGCGCCTGATAGATTTCTCCATCTTGCCACAGCATTTCAATACTTTCTAAAGCCAGCACATGGGTATTTAGCTGAGCTTCATCAAACTTTATAGATTGCACGCCATAAGCAAATGGAATAGTGGAACGAACAGTATGGTTCAGGCGCTGTTCATGATAGCTGTCTTGCAACTGAAAATGTTGCGGGCGTAAAAACAAGCCTTCGCCCCAAAGAATTTTATCTGCTTTAAACATGGCACTTACCAATCACTATTTGTTTCATTAGAGCTTTGCACACCCAGTAATTCCTGAATATTTTCAAGTGGGTTGTCATTTTTAATTACCTGAGTCAGCCATTCATGCAGCGGCATCTGACTCCATTTAATAGTTTTTTGCAGCATGTAGCTGACCGGGCTATGGGGTTCATTGGCCTGAAAATAATCGGCAATTTCCTGTAAAACCTGCATTGCCTGTTCACGGTTGGCCAGATGGTTTTGAGGTTGCGGTTGAAAACCGGTCGGTGAATTCATGATGGGCATCGCTATGGCAGGGGCTGCTGTAGTATTAATGGCATCAGCAGTCACAATGTTATTCTGTTCAGGTGCTTCAACCAGAGTCTGCGCGGCAAAGGCATCTGTTTTATATAATTTTTTAAGCGTGGAATGAATCGAATCAAGCTGTGAGTCAATGGCGGCAAAACTTGGCGCATCCAGGCCCATTAATTGATCCAGTACTTCTTTTAAACTTGACCACTGCTGCAAAATGTCCAGAAAGTGCTGGTAATTCTGGTATTGCAGCGACTTCGAGGTATTCAACAGCGCCTGATCAAACTGCTCCAGCTGTGGCGTGGCTGCTTGATCAGATGAATCTTCACTTTGCTTGCGACGCAAATTGTCCTGATACAGAAAATTGTCATAATCACGCAGGCTCAAGTGAGGTGCAGTCACAATCGGCACGGTTTTAATCAGCACCGGAATCTGGTTAATCAAACCTTGCAATAAACCAATACGCTGATCCAGATCATCATCTTCAATTTCCGGATGCAGCTGCAACCAGTATTCATTCAAGCTTCGATGGCTGAGTTGAATAGCCTGAGCAATGCCCTCAAAGCCATACAAATTGCTCCATGCTTCCAGCAGCCAGCCATATAAACGGATATCCTTGGTTTTACTTTCCAGTAATTCAGTCGATTTGCTATGTACAAAACCCCAGTCGGCCTGTTTGGGTTCGGAGACCCAATCGCCCTGATCGAGAAGCGGATCATCCTGAGTTTTGGCCTTTTTAATGGCATGAAACTCATTGGAAAAAGAATAATCTTCTCCGCAAGGCTGTTCAGCCGAAATGGGGTGTAACAATACATCGAGGTTGAGGTTCATTGCTGTTCTGAATCCTTGATCACGCTTCAGTCATCTTTGCTTTTTTACTGCTTCGTTTTTTGGCCGTTTTTTGTTCCGGATCGAGCTGATAGATGATTTCATCGTCTTTGACATCAATATGAATCAGTTGCGGAATTTTTTGCTCGGCCAGTGCCATCAGGATTTCTGTCGCCAAGGCCGGAAGCACCGAAGAATTCAGAATATTGTCGACATTACGTGCACCACTATCGACTTCGGTACAGCGACTCAGCAGTAATTCAATTAAATCGTCGGAATAGCTGACTTTGGTCTGGTACTGCTGTTCCAGACGCGCGGTAATTTTACCGAGTTTGTGCTGGATAATTTGCACCAGCAAATCATCATGCAATGGGTAATACGGCACAATCCGCATACGTCCTAAAAAGGCCGGTTTGAACTGCTTGTACAAACTTGGTTTCAGCTTTTCAATCAGCTGTTCTGCGCTTGGCCATTCATCTACCGGCAGCGGCAGGCAACTTTGCATGATGGCGCCGGAACCGGCGTTAGAGGTCAGCAGGATGGTGGTATTTTTAAAGTCAATCAGGCGACCTTCACCATCTTCGAGCATGCCTTTATCAAACACCTGATAGAACAGTTCCTGCACATCACTATGCGCTTTTTCAATTTCATCGAGCAGGACCACGCTATACGGATTACGACGTACGGCTTCCGTCAGCACACCGCCTTGACCATAACCCACATAACCCGGCGGCGCACCTTTTAAAGATGAAACCGTATGCGCTTCCTGATATTCCGACATGTTGATGGTAATCAGATGCGATTCACCACCGTATAACTCATTGGCCAAGGCCAGGGCAGTTTCAGTTTTACCAACCCCACTTGGGCCGACCAGCAGGAACACGCCTTGCGGTTTGTTTGGATCTTCCAACTTGGCTTTTGAGGTTTTAATACCTTGCACCAGTTGATGCAGGGCATAGTCTTGCCCCATAACACGCTCAGAAAGTTTATCTTCTAAGGTCAGAACCTGCTTGATTTCATCATTAATCATTTTTCCGACAGGAATACCGGTCCAGTCCGAGATAATTTCATTAATAATCTGGGCATTGACGCGTTCAAATACCAGCGGATGTTGACCTTGCAGTTGCTGCAACTGGCTGCGTAACTGCTGCATCTGGGTCTGGCTGTTTTCATCGGCTTCGGTCTGCTGTTCTAGCGTCTGAATCTGCTGAACCAGTTCCAGTTCTTGTTGCCATTGCTGTTGTGTATCGGCAATTTCCTGCTCAAGAGCAGTAATTTTCTGATTTAAACCGTCTAAACGTTCATGATGAATCGGGAAGTGTGCATGTTCTTTTTCAACAATTTCGCGTTCAAGTGTTAAATTGTGCAGCTGCGCCTGTAACTGATCGAGTTTCACCGGCTGGGCATTTTGAGTCAGCGCCACACGTGCAGCGGCGGTATCTAATACACTAATCGCTTTATCCGGGAGCTGGCGACCACTGATATAACGATGTGAGGCATGCACAGCCGTGACAATTGCTTCATCATCAATATTCAGCTTAAAGTGATTGGCCATCACCGGAATCATGGCGCGCAGCATATCAATTGCGACTTCTTCAGTTGGCTCTTCAACTTTGACCACCTGGAAACGGCGGCTGAGCGCGGCATCTTTTTCAAAATACTGTTTATATTCGGCCCAAGTGGTGGCCGCGATAGTACGTAACTCACCACGAGCCAGTGCTGGTTTCAGCAGGTTGGCGGCATCATTTTGACCGGCCTGACCACCAGCACCAATTAAGGTATGCGCTTCATCAATAAACAGGATAATCGGATGAGTCGAAGCCTGAACTTCCTGAATCACCTGTTTTAAGCGGTTTTCAAATTCACCTTTAACACTGGCACCAGCCTGTAACAGGCCCATATCCAGCACATGCAGATGCACGTTCTTCAGCGCATCGGGTACCTGGTTATTGGCAATTTTAAGTGCCAAACCTTCTACCACCGCAGTTTTTCCGACACCCGGTTCACCCGTTAAAATCGGATTGTTCTGACGGCGACGCATTAAAATGTCCAGCATCAGACGGATTTCAAATTCACGGCCAATCACCGGATCAATTGCGCCCGTTCTGGCTTTTTCAGTCAGGTTAATGGTGTATTGATCCAGCGCAGGTGTTTTTTTGCTATTTGGTGCAGGCTCGATAGCTGTGACGCTTTCAGTTTCAGCCGTTTCCGGGACAGTAGCGTTTTCATTTTCGACACTTTTGACACATACATCTAAGAATTTGTGCTTCATGGTGTCAATTGGGAACAGGTCAAACAGGCTCGAAGCACGCACTGCAATCTGATAAAGATCAGGTGCGGTTAGCAAAGCAACCAGTAAGTGACCGCTACGAATTTGCGGATTTTGCTCGGCCGAGGCTAATAACCAGGCTTGCTCTAACAGACGAATGATAGATTTTGCAAAGATAGGTGTACGAGAATTACCCTTTGGCAGGTGACTGACACTTTCTTTTAAATCATGAATGAGATCATCTTTTAAAATTTTATATTTATCGAGAAGGAGGCTCAGGTCATTTTTATGGTCTTGGGTTAATAATTCTAGGAAAAAGTGTTCTATTTCAATTTCGTAGTTCTGCTGATTAATACAGGCATTGGCAGACTTTTCTAAGGCTGTTCTGGCATGACTTGATAGTTTATTAATCAAAATTTTTAAATTATTCATAACACGCTCTAGTTATAATTCCAGTCCAAATGGGTTAAAGTAGCGACCATGGGCTGAACATCGTTTTCAGTAAATAAAATAAATTTTACTTACATATCAATAACTTGTATTGATATAAATATTAGGGTTGTAGTATTCTACCTAAAATTTTTTCAAAAATGAAAACAAATAAGACAAAAATAATTTTACCTGAAACAAAAATATGACAATTATTGTCGATAGTTGGCAGAATTTGTCTTGACGCCAGAAGTTTATTTTTTGTTAAATTTGCGCGATGTTTTTTTTTGATAAAAATTGTTCGTGTTCAGTTTTCAAATACACCCATTCACTATAAATGAATTTAGAAATTAGAGGCTCGTTTTGAAAAAAAGTATTCTTCTTTTTCCCCTAATGGCGACACTTTGTGCCACCCCAATTGCTTATGCAGATGAGCAGATTGAGCTAAAACGAGGCTGTATCAAGGATTATCCGCTGGTTAAGGGAGAAACTGATCAGGCATTGTTGGGGATTTATCAGCAAGTGTGTGCCAAAGAAAATAAAAAAAATCAAGAGGTGAAACAAGAACTGCAAGTTCAAGCCGCAAAACGTTTTCAGGAACTTGGTAAAAATATGAAGACCCTGCAGCTGGTAGAACAGCTGGAAAACCAGGGCGTACGCCATCCAGACCTGACTGATGCGCACTTTTTAGCAGGCGTTTCGATTGCCAAAAATGCCTTAAACTATATGCGTACCGAGCAAATGCGCTTTTTATCTGACGAAGTGACCTATCCAGCGGCCAAGGAATTATCGGATACTATCCGCGCTTCAGTGCCTGCTCCGGATACCAGTTCTGCCAAGGCCATTACCAATGCATCGCTTGCCAAAAAAGCTGCAGCCCAACGTGCTGCAGCACGTAAAGCAAGCAGTAATGCAAGTCGTGCTAAAACCACACGTACCGCATCGACCAAGGCAGCAACTGCAACAAGAACAACTGCTCCGGCAGCAAAACCAGCGGCTTCAAATAATCCATTTGAATCGCTACGAAAATAATAAAACAGGATCACTGTATTATGGCTAAACGTGAAAGTGTACAAAAGAAACTTCAGCGCATTCGTCCTCCACGTGTTCAACTGACTTATGATGTTGAAGTGGGTGATGGCAAAGAAGTGAAAGAATTGCCTTTTGTGGTGGGGGTATTGGGGGATTTCTCTGCTGCTTCTGAACTGGAAAAGACCAAATTAAAAGATAAAAAATTCATTAATGTTGACCTGGATAACATTGATGAAGTGATGGAATCTTTGGCGCCACGCGCAGCATTTGATGTGGAAAACACCTTAACCGAAGAGGGCGGTCGCATGTCGGTGGATCTGACCTTCACTTCCATGGAAGATTTCCGTCCGGAAAGCGTGGTGCAACAGGTTGATCCGCTGCGTAAACTGGTCGAAGCACGTGAGCGTTTAACCGATTTGCGTAACAAGATTTCCAATAGCGAACGTCTGGAAGATCTGCTGGATGAAGTATTAAAAAATACTGACCAGATTCGTAAATTAAGCGCGGAGGCAGATCATGACTAATGCTCAGGCCGTTCAGGCACAAACCCAGACTGCAGAAGAACTGACTTTGCTGGACTCGATTGTCGAGCAAAGCCGGATTGCCCGCAATGAAGAAGAACATGACCGTGCCAAAAGCCTGATTGGCGAACTGGCCAAAGAAGTCATGGCCGGCACAATCACTGTTTCTGAAAACATGACCTTGTCGATTGACAAGCGTATTGCTGAAATTGATGCGCTGATTTCTGCCCAGCTCAGCAAAATCATGCATCATGAGCAGTTCCAGAAAATTGAATCGACCTGGCGCGGTTTATATTATTTCTGTCAGGAAACACCGTCGAATCCGCTGATTAAAATCCGCATGCTGAATACGACCAAAAAAGAACTGGTCAAAGATTTCCAGGGCGCGACTGATTTTGATCAGAGTACCTTGTTCAAGAAAATCTATGAAGAAGAGTATGGTTCATTTGGTGGTGCACCGTATGCGACTTTAATTGGTGACTTCGAGTTTGACCGTACGCCTTCAGATATGTATCTGCTGGAGCAGATTTCGCACGTGGCTGCGGCATCGCATGCACCATTTATTTCTGCGGCAAGTCCGAGCATTCTGGGGCTGGAATCGTTTACCGATATTGACCGTCCACGTGATGTATCCAAGATTTTCGAAACTGCAGAATATGTACAGTGGCGTTCATTTCGTGACAGCGAAGATTCACGTTATGTCGCATTGACCATGCCGCGTGTATTGGGTCGTCTACCGTTCCATCCGAAAGATGGTGCAGCCACTGAAGGCTTTAACTTTATTGAAGAAGTGTCGGGCCAAAACCATGATGAATATTTATGGATGAATGCGGCGTATGCCTTTGGTACCCGTTTAACCAATGCCTTTGATATGCATGGCTGGTGTGCGGCAATTCGTGGCGTTGAAGGTGGCGGTCTGGTCGAAGGCCTGCCGGTCCATACCTTTAAAACCAGCGATGGCGAAGTGGTCTTCAAGTGTCCAACTGAAATTGCCATTACTGACCGTCGTGAAAAAGAATTAAGCGATTTAGGCTTCATTCCACTGGTACATTGTAAAAATACTGACTACGCGGCGTTCTTTGGTGCGCAATCTGCACAAAAACCGAAGAAATACGACAGCGATAGCGCCAATGCCAACTCGGCCTTATCTAGCCAGATTCAATATATTATGGCGGTTTCGCGTATTGCCCATTATTTAAAAGCCATGATGCGCGACAAGGTCGGCAGCTTTGCCTCTGCTGGCAATGTTGAAGCCTTTTTAAATGACTGGTTATCGCAATACGTCTTGCTTGACGACGGTGCCTCTCAGGAAGCGAAAGCACAATATCCGCTTCGTGAAGCATCGGTAAAGGTTGTAGAAAATCCTGCTCAGCCGGGACACTACAAGTCTGTGGTTTTCTTAAGACCGCATTTCCAGTTGGACGAGTTGTCGGTTTCTTTGCGACTTGTTACTGAGTTACCTCAGTCCTCAAATTGAGGCAACTTATAATAACTTTTAACTAAAACAGGAAAATTTATAAAATGAAAGATATCTACGTACAGTTTCGAGGGAAGTATAAAGTTGATGGCGAATCGCGTGACGCAGAGCACAAAGATTGGCTAGAAGTAAATTCTTGGGCGCACAATATCCGTCAGCCTAAATCAGCAACTTCTTCAAGTGTAGGTGGTCATACTGCTGAGCGTGTGGAACACTCAGACATGGTTTTTGTTAAAGATTTGGATGCAACCAGTCCAAAACTTTGGGAAGCATGTTCTGCGGGTTATACCTTCGATGAAGTACAGATCGATTTCTATCGTGCTAACGGTGACAAGCGTATCAAGTACCTGCAAATCAAACTGAAACATGTACTGGTTTCAAGCGTAACGCCAACTGTGAATGAAGAAGGTGTTCCAACTGAATCATTCGGTTTGAAATATGCCGCAGTCGAGTGGACTTATAACCAGCAAGATATTAACGGTACCCAAAAAGGTGCAGTTACTAAAAAATGGTCACTTTCAAATAACACAGCATCTTACGCTGCTTAATTTGTATGACCACGGGAGGCTGGCGCTATGCCAGCCTCTACCTGATTTTATACTTAATTAGTAATACATGAATTTAGACCAGCTTTATCCGTACGGTTTTAGAACTACATTATTTGACCGGCTTTTAACTACAGAAGATTATCATTTAAAGGGGTTGTCATTACAGGAACTTCGCGAATCTGTTGCTGCAGATCTGGAAGACCTGCTCAATAGCCGCATGGCATCTTTGCATGAACAGATTGATGATTTTCCACTGGTTAAAAAGTCCATTATGCAGTTTGGGATTATTGATTTTGTCGGCTTATCGACCGCTAATCCAAGTGACCGCGATAAAATCTGCCAGTCTATTGCACAATCCATCGCGGCACATGAACCGCGTTTAAGACAGATTAAAGTTGAAATGTTATTAGATGAACAGGATATGGGGGCTTTGTGCTTGAGTATTCAGGCCTATATCAATATTCATCCCTTATATGAACCTGTGATTTTTGATGCTTTATTAAAACCAACAACACAACAATATGTTATTTCGGCACGTGCATAAGTGGGATTCCTGTGATTGAAGACTTGTTACCTTATTACGAAAAACAGCTGCAAGAATTCGGCCAGCAATCTCGTGAATTTTCCCAGAAATATCCTAAAATCGCGCAGCGTCTGTCTTTAAATCAGGAACAGATTGATGACCCGCATATCGAGCGTTTAATTCAGGCATTTTCACTAATAGCCGCGCGTATTGATAAAAAACTGGCAGACAGCTACGACATTTTTACCCGCGCCTTGTTTGAGGTCATGTTTCCACAGTACCTAAAGCCATTTCCGGCCTGTTCTGTGGTCAGCTTTGAAGATCTCAATAAAATTAAACAGCTGACCGAAGCACATATAATTCCCAAAGGCACGGCGTTAAAATCCAGAAGTTTCAAAGGCGTTCAGTGCGAGTTTTCCAGCACACACACTGTGAATTTATTGCCAATTCAGCTCAACAAGCTGGAATTCAAGAGCAATCCGAGTGCGCATATGCACTTGAACCAGAATGCAACCTTAAGTCTGGGTTTTGAAATTTTTAATCAGGCACACACATTGCTGCAACAACAGCAGTTGCCAATTTATCTTGATGCGATTTCCAATTTTCCGCTTCAGGTACTCGATGGTATTTTCAGTCCCAGTACCGGATTTTCATTAAAAATTGGCCAGCGCCAAATTCAGATTGCTAATCCGTTTCAGCTGATGGGCATGCATGAGCAGGAGAGTGTACTGCCGCTAGATGAGCATACCCATCATGCCTACCGGTTATTGCTGGAATATTTCTGCTTTCCGGAAAAGTTTAATTTCCTGAGTCTGAATCTGGATTTTCTGCATTATTTCGAAGATCAGAGCCAGTTTGAATTGCTGATTCATCTGAAACTGAACCTGAATGATCAGATGGTGATTCGCAATTATTCCGAACTGAACGTGGCTAACTTTAAATTATTTGCCACACCGGTGGTGAACCTGTTTGAGAAGCAGGCCGAACCGCAAAAAATTGATCACAAGCAGCTGGAATATCCACTGGTGACCGATGCGCATCATCCTGAGTTTTATCAGATGTATAGCATTCAGGAAATGAACATGATCCGGGAAAAAACCAATCAGGATCAGGTGGTTTTTCCGGTTTATCCATTTTTTGCCATGAGTCATTATCGGCATGAAGATATTCAGTTTTATTACGCCCTAAATGCCAAGCAGCTGCATAACCGTTTTGTGGAAACGGGCTACAGTGTATTGTCAAAGCAATTACAACCGCAGCACACCAAGTCGGATTTTATCAGCGCCAAACTGCTTTGCTCAAACCGTGACTTGCCACATGAGGCTTTAAGCCAAGCCAATAATATTTTAAATCTGAATGACAGCAGTCTGGCACGGCGCGCTCTGGTACTGAAGCGTCCGAATAAGCCGTATTATTTTGAGCAGAATAAAATGGAACAATGGCGGGTGATCTCGCATTTATCCTTAAACACCTTGTCTTTGATGAAAGGTGATGCGATCAGTCATATCAAAGAGCTGCTTGAACTTTATAACCTACCAAAATCTAAAGAAAATCATTTAATTATTGACTCAATTAAAGCGGTCGAGTTTTCGTTAACCCAGAAAATGGTCGAAGCTAAACCCTTTCCTTTATTTGTCCGTGGTCTGAAAGTGCATCTGGATATTGATCCACAGGTATTTCGTGGCCATAGCCTTTATATTTTCAGTACCTTGCTCAGTCATATCTTTAACTTAAAAGTTCAGATGAACAGCTTTGTGGATGTGGTGGTGCGCGATGCCAACAGCTTACAGGAGTTATACCAATGCGTGCAGAACGTTGGTGGCAAGAAACTTCTGTAATTGCAGATCTGGTTGAACAGCCGACGGCGTATGAGTTTATTCAGGCCACGCGGCTGCTGCGTCATGCACCTGAACAGGCCGTACAGACCGACTGGAAAAAGGGCTTTCAGTTTCAGACCTCGCTCAATCTGAATTTTCCGGCGGCAGAAATTGAAACGTTGGCGGTTGAAGATGATCAGATTCAGCTGACCAATTTAATGGTGGGACTCACCGGCATTCAGGGGGCCTTACCGTATACCTATACCCAGCGCATCCGCCAGAGTCCACGTATCCAGCGTGAAGAAACCGTGCAGTTCCTCAGTTTGTTTAATAACAAACTGACCGGCCAACATATTGAAGCCAGCTTGGCTTATAACTTGCCGGTACGTTATGAGGTCGAACACGACAATCATTATCTGGATATTCTGCATGCGCTCAATGGTTACATCCGTTCACAACATGAACAGGATGAGATGGATCATTATTTTGCAGAATTTTCAGGCCTGATGCAGGGCCAGAACAACACCGCACATGCCTTAAAAACCGTGCTGAACTGTATTTTCAAAACCGATTTTACTGTACATGAATTTATTGAAGAAAAATTCAAACTGGATGATGCGCATAAAACCTGTTTAGGCGGCAGCAATCCGGCCTTGCTTGGAGTAAATACCTTTTGTGGGGAAACCATCCGCCAGATTGATGGCAAGATTGAAATTGAAGTCGGACCTTTAAACCGGCAGCAATATCAGGAATTTTTACCGGGACAGCGAGCCAGCACTAAACTGAAAAAACTCTTACAGACCTGGTGCAGTCCGACTCTAATGGTTGACTTGCGTTTGGTGCTGAGCAAAGAAGACATTCAGCCTTTGTGTCTGAACTCCAGTCATCATGCGGGGCTAGGGCAAGGGGCTTTTTTAATGCCACAGGCACGGGCAGATAATCGTGATAGCTGTTATCCGCTGTTGGGGGATCAAAGATGATCAAGTGGATCATTGGCACTTTTGTCGGTATTTTTATTCTGGTCAGCACCGCCATTATCTTTTACTGGCGCGATATTCAGCATGATCCCGATACGGCAGATATGCTGGCATTTTTTGTGTTTTTGCCTTTGGCGATTACGCTGCTGCTGACATCACCTTTCATCATTTATAGCGCAGTCCAGCGTTATAAAAAACGTCAGGAAGAACAAAAACAGCAGCAGGAGCAGGCGGCACTTGCCCAGCAACAGATTCCTGAAGAAAAAGTGGAGCCGGTCAGAACGGTGGCGCTGAACCTGTACAGTGGTTATAGCCAGCATGCCTTTGGTGAAAATGAACAGATTGTTGAAGAATTAAAAAATTTCACCAGTCCGGAGCTGGATCATCAGCTGTTAAATGCCTACGGCTTGCCAATTCTGTCCTATCGGATTAAAGACCTGGATGATGAAATTGAGCTGGACGACGATGCAGATGAATATAGCGTTGACAGCCAGCGCAGTTTACGTATGCGCCGGCTGGTCCAGCAGCAGCTGGTTCAGCACAGCGATGTACTGATGCAAATTGCCGAACATTTAAAACAGTCGGCACTGTTTTATGACAGCGAGTTGGCCTATCAGTACCGTATGCATCCGGGCTGGATTGATCCCAACCATCAGGAAGATGACAGCCTTGAACCTGAGCCGGTGCAACCTGTTATGCGTTTAAACCGGATTAATATTCATGTGGTGCTGGCAGAAGATTTGCTGCATTTGTGGAATGAAATGGACAGCCAGCAGATGATCATGGAGTTTATCCAGGATTTTCAGGTGATTCCGGAGCAGATTCATATCGAGCATCATTACTGGGGCAGTAAAAATGCCTATCAGGACTGGTTTGAATTGCTGGAACAGACCGCAGCACAAACCGAAGACGTATCACTAATTGTGCTGGTCGATTCTGAAATTGATCAGGACGTGATTGATGAAAAAACCTGGCTGACCGACCATTATTTACCGGCTGAATTTGTCTCTAGCTGTATTGTGGCCTCCACCGCGGTGCAGATTAACCAGTTAGAACCATTCAAAATGCTGCAGCTGGTGTTGAATGAAAAAAATATTGCCCATTACCTGCAGCAGCATCAGATGACAGAACTGGCGCAATTCGATCAGGAACAGCCTTTTGTGCTGATGCCGGATGATCCGACCCAGATTAAAGTCGTGAAGCAGATTGAACAGAGTTTTGCAGAGTCTCAAATCGAAACTCATCATTTTTTATATACAAAACAAAGTATTGGTCATACCCAACACTTATCGAAAGTGTTTTCTTTCATGTTGGGCATGCATCTTCCAGAGGGAATTATTTCCATGATTTACAGTACCGAACATCCGGCCACCCACGTACTTTTTATGCCGGTTTCCCATGAAACCCCACAGGGCTGATGTTGCAGTATCGCGCGAATTTTAGAACAACGAGAACAGTATGTTTTATACCATTTTAGGCTATGTCTGGCAGTATGTGACTAATCCGAAAGCGATTATTGCACTGTCTATTTTTGTGGCACTCATAGCATCTTATAACACCATTCCGCGCAATCTATTCTGGGCGCTGATGGCAGTGTATATTCTGGGTGTGGTCGGGTACGGGATTTATGCCTTGATCCAGCGTTATCGTCATGAAAAGCAGGGCGAAGAGCTGGCCGAAGCCATCAGTAAAGACACCGAAGCTGAATACGGCAAGCAGAAAGATAAAGAAGAATTACAGCTGATTCAACAACAAATGAAAGAATCGATTCAGCTGATCCGCAAGTCTAAACTGGGCGATAAAAAGGGCAATGCGGCCTTATATGAATTGCCGTGGTATATGGTGATTGGTAACCCGGCCGCCGGAAAAAGTTCGGCGATTTATAACTCCGGTCTGAAATTTCCCTTTGAAGAAAGTCATCAGAAAATGGTGTCTGCCGGTTTAAGCGGTACCCGTAACTGTGACTGGTTCTTTTCCACTGAAGGGGTATTGCTGGATACAGCCGGGCGTTATTCGGTCTATTCCGAAGATCATTCTGAATGGCTCGGTTTTTTAGGTTTATTAAAGAAAAACCGTTCTCAGGCGCCAATTAATGGCCTGATTGTAATTGTCAGTATTGCCGAGCTGGTCAGCCAGAGTCCGGAAAAATCAATTAAATTGGCCAAGAATTTACGTGCCCGGATTCAGGATTTAACCGAGCGTCTGGAAATTTATCCTCCGGTGTATCTGGTGTTTTCTAAAATGGACCTGATTGCCGGCTTTACCGAATTCTTTGAATGTTATGAAGTGAATGAGTTTGATCAGGTCTGGGGTGCAACCTTGCCCTATGATGCGGAATCTTCTCAAAATGCGGTCGAGCTGTTTGAAAAGCATTACGGCATTTTATATGATGGTTTAAAAGGCGTAAGTACTACCCATTTAAGCCGCCGCCATTCACAGAATATTTCTCCAAGTGTCATGACTTTCCCGCTGGAGTTCAAGAGCTTAAAGCCAGCGCTGAAAACCTTTATTGGTACCTTGTTTGAAGATAATCCGTACCAGTTTAAACCGGTATTCCGTGGCTTCTATTTCACCAGTGCCTTACAGGAAGGCACCATTGAAAGCCCGATGACCGAGCAGATTGCACAGGACTTTTTACTGACCAAGATTCCCAACAGTGAACATGGTGTGCCGACCCGTTCGGTTTCACAAAACCATGGTTACTTCCTGAAAGGGCTGTTTTCCGATGTGATTCTGAAAGACAAGAATCTGGTCAAACAGCATATTAATCCACTGCGTAAACGCCAGCGTTATGTTGGCTTTATTGCCGCATTGTTTGGTGTGTCGATTATTCTGGGACTGTGGGTCTGGTCGTATCGCAATAACCAGCAGTTAATTGCCGAGGTGCAGCAAGACCTGAATAAAGTGGTGCAGATTGAGCAGCGCTCTGGCACCGAACTGGCCGGACAGCTTGAAGCCTTGCTGATTCTGCAAAACCGTATGTCACAGCTGGACAGTTTTGCTGAAGATCGTCCATTAAAATTTGGCTTTGGTTTATACCAGGGCAATGAGCTGCGTGAAAAGCTGAAGACTGAATATTTGCAAGGCGTGCAGCAGATTGTGCTGCAGCCGGCACAGCAAAACATGGCACAGTATCTGCAACGGGTAAAAGCCAATGAAGAAACCCTGAAGGCCAATCATGCCAATGTGGAAATCAAGCAGGTGGCCAATCAGCAGAAATATCTGGAGCCATCGGACAGTAATCCGCAAGATGCGTACAATGCACTGAAAGCCTACTTGATGATGAGCAATCCGGAATATCGTGAAGCTGGTCATTTAAGTGATCAGGTCACGCGTTTCTGGCGTCCGTGGTTAGATGCCAACCGGGGGAATTTGGCGCGCGGCCAAATGCTGAAAGATGCCGAGCAGATTTTATCTTATGCCATGACCCTGGCCAATGATGCCAAATTCCCGAATCTGGAAGCGGATACCTTGGTGGTTGATCAGTCACGTCAGGTGTTATTGTCTGTGGTGCGTGGTATGCCGGCACGTGATCGGGTCTATAACGAAATTAAAATGCGTGCAGCGGTACGTTTCCCGGCCTTAACCGTCAAACAGATGGTCGGTGAGAATAATCAGGCGGTGGTGCTGGGCAGTTATGCCTTACCGGGTGTATTTACCCAGAAAGCCTGGGCAGAATATGTCGAAACCGCCATTGATGAAGTCTCCAACCGGCCAACAGATTCTAAAGACTGGGTGTTAAACAGTACCCAGTCCGATGACCTGACCTTTAGTGGCAGCCCCGATCAGATCCGTAAACAGCTGACCGATCTGTACAAGCAGGAATATATTGCAGAATGGCGTAAATTCCTGGCTGGTGTGCACTATGCCAAAGGCAAGGAATTTAAACAGTCTGCGCAGAATATTGAAAAACTGGGTGAACCGGAAAATTCACCAATCCGTCAGATGATTACCCGGATTGCACAGGAAACCTCGTGGGATAATCCGGTGGTTCAGGCAGAACTAGCCGCACCGCAAAAAGGTTTTATTGCCTGGTTTAAACGTAAAGTGTTGAACCGCGATGAAGCGAAAATGGCGGAACAGGCCGTAGCCAGAGCACAAGGACCAATTTCCAAAGAATTCCAGATGTTCTATCAGCTGGTACGTAAGCGTGATGACCAGCAGAACAAGTCTTTACTGGATGAGTATATGCAAGCGATTGCTCAGGTGCGCAGCAAGTTCAATGACCTGAAAAGTGCGGGCGATATTGGTCCATCGGCCATGACCTTGGTGAAACAGACCATCAATGATCAAAGTTCGGTGTTTAACAGTACCCAGAAACTGGTCGATGAGAAGATGACGGTGGGCTTAAATGAACGTGACCAGCAGCTATTACAAAAACTGTTGATCAGTCCATTAACGCATTCATTTGAAAGCCTGTTAATTCCGGCGCAGGATGAGATCAATAAACTCTGGACCATGCAGGCTTATCAGCCATTTAGCGCCAATTTAAGCAAAAAATATCCATTTAATTCCTCTGCGACCTTACAGGCGACCAGCAATGAAATTAGCCAGATTTTTGGTGAAAATGGCAGTATCGCCCGTTTTGTGAAAGAGCATTTAGATCCGCTGGTGATCCGTCGTGGCTATACCTTAACCTCAAAAACCTGGAAAGATTTAGGTATCAGCCTGAACCCGCAATTTGTGATGAATTTCCAGAGCTATGTCGCGCCTAGCAATGGCATGGCGACAGGTGAATTGTCTCAAACCGCGGCGCAAGCACCGGTGAATCAGTCCAACTTCCAGTTCTATCCATTACAGAATCCGCAATTACTGGCCTATACCATTGATATTGATGGGCAGCGTATGGTTTATGAAAATGGCATTCAGCAATGGGTGAATTTCGTCTGGCCAAATCCGGGTGCGATTCCGGGTGCGCGTATTACAGCGGTGGATTTAGAAGGTAAAACCCATACCGTCTTTGATGAACCGGGTGAGTACGGCATTAACCGTCTGATTGACACGGCTCAGCGTACCCAGCAAGGCGGCAGCTTTGAAATGGTCTGGAAAAGCAAGCAGGACCCGAATATTGCGGTGAAACTGAACTTCCGACTGATTAGCGGCAACTCGGGTAATATTGGCTCAAGCCGTGGCTATGCTGGTTTACAGCTGGTTGATCAGGTGGTTACCAATAAATCGGTACGTGTCGTGGCTGCGCAAACAGCACCGACACCTGCCACTGCACGCACCAATAGCACATCGCCTTTAAAAGGAATTGAAGGAGTACAGCCATGATCAGCCAGAACAGGCGAGTGGGAGAGCAGGGATGAATGAGCTGAAAACCCTGCCATTTTATTATGGTAAATGTCCGGCCCGAGGCGATTTTTTGAAAACCAAAGGCCAATCTTCACTGATTCAGGTGCTGGATCAGTGGATTACTGAGGCGCTGGAAAAAGCGATGCAATCTCCAGAGTTTCAAAGCCGCTATACGCAGTTGCCATCACTGGATTTTTTCATTGCCAATCCGCAGGAATATAAATTTCTGGTGGCCAACTTAATTGCCAGCGAAGACAGTTCGGGACGACAGTTTCCGATGGTACTGAGCCATCTGTTAGATGTAGATGTCCCCCTGGAGCATTTGCTGTACGCACCGTATCGCTATAAACAGACCCTGATTGATCTGTTTCAGAAAAACCGGGTGCTCAAGTCGATTCGTGATCCTGAGATTTTGCTGGACAAGCTGGCCAAACTGAATAACCAGATTCAGGTGTTTGATGTGCATGAAAGTGCAGCATTTTATGAACATCATACGACACATTCTTTTGCCCAGTTGATGAAAATCAGCACCTATGAGCTGGCACAAAGCATGATTGGACTGGGATTATTGCTGCAACCGGTGATCCATCAAGGCACCAGTAAATTAAATAAAGTGCTGATTTTGCCGATTAATAATCATGCCTATTGCTATGAAATTGCAGCATTTTGGGTCAGTCTGATTAGCCGTTTTGTCGCCAATCAGAACACAGAATTGCTGGTCGGTTTACTGCATTATGACAAACCCTTGCTGATTTTTGGCTTTCATGGCGCAGATATTCAGGCTTTAAGCGAAATTTTCACCCAAAACCTGGACAGTTCACATTGGGTCTCATTGGTCAATGCCAGCTGGATTGATCCGTATCTGGAGCAAAATGCAGGTTTGGCGGCGTTGGAACAGGCTTTATGTGAACGCCAGCTTAGCTTAAGCCAGGGAATCAAACTCTTTAGACAGACTTTTATAGATGGATAAAATGATTAAAAATCAATTAAATACATATAAAAAACAATGGCTGTCTGTACTCTTGTTCAGTGTTAGTAGCTGGGTATGTGCACAGCCGATTGTAGTTGAAGGCGTGGTCCCGAATGAAGCCAGCAAACAGGCCATCCTGACTAAAATGCACAGTGTGTATGGTGTGGACCAAGTAATTGATAAAATTCAGGTTAAATCGGTTGCTGCACCCAATGGCTGGAGCGAATCGGTCACACGAATGATCACGCCAGACCTAAAAAAAGTGAAGCAGGGTCAATTGTCGGTACGCGGTACGCAAATTGATTTAAATGGAAAAATGTCCAATCAAAATGATATCCAGCCAACCACAAATGCTTTTCAGGGCTTGGTACAGGCGCCATATCGTTTTAATGCACAGTTATCTGTAAATCAGGCCGAACAGAAAATTATTGATGATGCCTTGAAAAACCGGATTATTGAATTTGAATCTGGCAGTGCGGTTTTAGCCGCATCTGGGACAAAAATTCTTGATGAGATGGCGATTGCCTTAAATAAGGTTGGTGGCAAGCAGGTGAAAATTATTGGCCATACTGATAGCTCTGGTGATGCCAATAAAAACCTGATCTTAAGTAAAGAGCGTGCACAGGCGGTAAAAGATTATTTGATTGGCAAAAATATTCCTGCAGATAGTTTGAGTGTGGAAGGTTTAGGCGCCAACAAACCTGTGGCAGACAACTCAACAGCTGAGGGTCGTAAAAAGAACCGTCGTATTGAGTTTGAAGTGATTTAAGTGGTCATTAAAGGAATAAGAGCCATCTACAGGATGGCTTTTATTTAATATGCTATATTTCGTATAATGTATATTATGTTAAATAGCATGTCGGGGATTGTGCCCTATACAAACTGTATGTTGGCACAACTTCACTGGAGAGATTAAACTATCGGTGGATCTCTCCAGTGAAGCATCCTAAGGAACATAATATACGTAATGCGGAAATCCGGGAGCTAAACTTATCCTAGCATGAAATATATTCTTTTATCCTGGTGTGGATACAAACTTATCCTAGCATAAATATATATAAAAGCACCCTGTTGTTTTAATTTTGGTCAATCGTAACCCGCATATTATAGAACGCTACACCGGATTAAAGCCTATCAATTGTATGATCAAGTTTAGGGTCTGTTGACATTTCATAATGGTAGCCAAATAAAGATACAAGCTAAGGCAACAGAATTTTCATAGCTTTGCTTTAGCTTGTCATAGCGTGTGGCAATTCCTCTAAATTGCTTTAATCTAGCAAAAGTATTCTCAATTAAATGCCTGATTTTATAAAAATACCAATCCACATGATCATTATTTGAAAGTGTATTGGATTTCTTGGGAATATTAGCTTGAGTTCCCGTTTTTTCTATCTGTTCTCTCAAGGATTCAGAGTCATAACCCTTATCGGCACAGAGAATTTCTGTCTCGTGCAGGTCTATATTGTTAACTAATTTCGGTGCCACTTTTACATCATGGGTCGTACCATCCTCTATCAAAAACTGAACAGGGTTCCCATGAGATTTAATAACTTATTATCTTTCGACCACCGGGAAAATTTCTTGAATATGGAGTTTGGCTTTCCGAAGGCAGCAGGTAAATCCCGCCACGGGCAGCCTGTACGGATTCTATAAAGAATAGCTTCAATAAAATTTCGAAGATTTTGTTTGAGATAAATACGAAAATTACGGAAAATGTTTTCTAACTTAGACCAGTGTTGATCAGTCAACATTGTACGAGGCATAGCGAGGAGTAGATTTGGTTTGGCGATTAAATTCTACTTTCTCGCTATTTTTTTTGCACAGTACAGTAAATGTCAACAGACCCTAATATTTATTGTTCTATTTTTTAATTGAGGAAACCGACTTCTTCTAAGTAAATCAAGTAATCCAAATTGAACAGGAAGCTCCTTCTAAAGATAATTATTTAGATCATGAATCTGCTGAGAAGCATACGCTCTATAATCAAACCACTATTATGAGCGTATTCGTTATCTTCCAATTGCCTTCAGCTTAACCCAAACCCTTAACCAGAAAGAAACAGCCCACAATCACCAATAACACGGCGAAACATTTTTTCAGGATTTGTGGCGATAATGCATGTGCTGTTTTCGCCCCAAGTTTGGCAGTAAAGAAACTCATAATGCTAATACCAAGAAAAGCATAAATATGAACAAAGCCAATAGTATTGGGCACATTCACCTGCGCCTGCATCCCAAAAATCATAAATCCCAAAGCACCGGCAACTGCAATGGGGAAACCACAGGCTGCAGATGTGCCTACTGCCTGTTGCATGACCACGCCATAACGGTTGAGATACGGTACGGTCAAGCTGCCACCGCCAATCCCAAAGATGGCTGAAGCAAAACCAATTCCCGAACCTGCAGCGATTTGTTGACCGGTTGAGGGCAAGGTTCGCCCCTGCTCTGCCGGCTTTTTGCTACCTGTAAACATGGTATACGCCACCCAGATCAGAAAGATTCCTACCACAATCTGCAAATGTAAGCCCGAAATTAAACCGGCAATCCCTGCACCGAAAAAGCATCCAATGGCCATAGGCGGAGCTAGATGTCTAAAGACTGGCCACAGCACTGCCTCGTTCTTATGGTGCGCCATCAATGAACTGATAGAGGTGATCACAATAGTTGCTAGCGATGTACCTAAAGCCAAATGCATAATCACATCCGGACTATAACCCATCTGCATAAACACGATATATAACAGTGGTACAATGATTGTTCCGCCACCGACCCCAAACAGCCCAGCGGCAAAACCTGCGCATGCCCCGATAATTAAAAAAATGATAATTTCCACGAAATACTGACTGAATAATTTGAAATTAAAGACAAGGCGCCTTAAGCAAGTTCCAGCTCACCAACCTGATGATAGGCACGATTAAAATACACCAGACCATGTTCTTGCTGACTGTGCTGAATGGCCAGCACACGGCACATAAAAATGCTATGCGTACCCACCTGCTGAATCTGCTCAATCTCGCAATCAAAGCTGGTCAAGGCATCTGTTAACACCGGCGCGCCGGTTTCCAGCTCAGTCCAGGTTCCATATTGAAAGCGCTCTTCAGACTTCATTTTGGAGGCAAAGACATTGGAGATTTGTTGATGCTGCGCGCCTAGCACATTCACGCTCAAGATTTTATTTTCAATAAAATGGGCGTGTGAGCGTGAAGCCTGATTCATGCAAACCAATAAGGTCGGTGGTGTATCGGTTACACTACACACGGCAGATGCGGTAAATCCATGCACACCAGACGCCCCTGCCGTGGTCACCACATTGACCGCGCTGCTGAGCAAAGACATGGCATTTCTAAAGTCTGCTGCTTCAATCATCACCGGATTCCTTCATTTTCTTGGGTTATGCTTGAAATGGTTGTTAAGCGGATGGGCCAGATGTTTTCCATCCATTCCCATCAGCTCTGCCACATGATGTGCCTGCGCGTTAAGCACTCAATTCTTGACGCACAATATCGGCGCCAGCGCTTAAAGCACGAAGTTTACCTTGCGCCACCTGACGCGATAACGGCGTCATACCACAGTTGGTCGATGGATAAAGCTTGTCGGCATCAACAAACTGCAAAGCTTTACGCAAGGTATTGGCCACTTCTTCTGCGGTTTCAATCTGGTTGGTGGCCACATCAATAGCGCCAACCATAACTTTTTTGCCGCGGATCAGCTCAATCAGGTCCATCGGTACGCGTGAGTTCTGACATTCCAGCGAAACAATATCAATTTTGGATTGTTGCAGTTTCGGGAACACGGCTTCATATTGACGCCATTCAGAGCCTAAGGTTTTTTTCCAGTCAGTATTGGCTTTAATGCCATAGCCATAGCAGATATGCACGGCGGTTTCGCATTTCAGACCTTCCAGTGCGCGTTCCAGCGTGGCCACACCCCAGTCATTGACTTCATCAAAGAACACGTTAAAAGCAGGTTCATCAAACTGGATAATATCGACCCCAGCGGCTTCGAGTTCCCTTGCCTCCTGATTCAGGATTTTGGCAAATTCCCAGGCCAGTTTTTCACGGCTTTTGTAATGACCATCGTACAGGGTATCAATCATGGTCATTGGACCCGGCAAAGCCCATTTAATTGGCTGAGTGGTCTGGCTGCGTAAAAACTTGGCATCTTCCACAAACACCGGCTGTTTCCGGGCCACCTCACCGATCACCGAAGGTACGCTGGCATCATAACGGTTACGAATACGCACCGTTTCCCGTTTTTCAAAATCCACACCTTCGAGATGTTCAATAAAGGTGGTGACAAAATGCTGACGGGTCTGCTCACCATCGCTGACAATATCAATTCCGGCCAGTAACTGTTCATGCAGTGACAGGCTCAAGGCATCCTGTTTGGCTTCACGCAGTGCATCGCCTTCAAGTTTCCATGGCGACCAGAGTTTTTCCGGTTCTGCCAGCCAGGATGGTTTCGGTAAGCTGCCTGCGGTTGAGGTTGGGAGTAAAATGCTCATCTTTAATCTTCTATCTCTATACGTTGAATTAAGCAGCGTTGGTTGCTACGGCGTAGCTGGCAGCCCACTGTTCCAGAATGTGCTGATACGGTTTAATAAAGTGTTCTTCTGTCCATTTGCCCTGTTTTACGGCCAGCTGGCTACGCTCGACACGGTCATAGACAATTTGCGTTAAGGAATAATCCGGGTACTCAAGACTAGGTTGATAGACCTGACCTGCAGTCGAGTTGGCATTATAAATTTCAGGACGATAAATCTTCTGAAAGCTTTCCATGGTGCTAATCGCGCTGATTAATTCAAGATCGGTATAATCCGCCAATAAATCACCGCTAAAATAGAACGCCAAAGGTGCAGCACTATTTTCCGGTTTAAAATAGCGAACGGTTAAACCCATTTTTGCGAAATAATGATCTGTTCTTGAGTATTCATTTTGCTGATATTCAACCCCTAACACCGGATGAATATTGGCGGTACGATAATAGGTTTTGGTGGTCGATACGCTCAGGCAGATCACCGGCTGTTTATTAAACTGTGACTGGAACGCCTCGGAATTCACCACGTACTGATACAGCTTGCCGTGCAAATCACCAAAGTTGTCAGGCATTTCCCCGGCTTTATGGCCTTGGGACAATAAAAGCACGCTAAAGTCATAATCACGTACATACGATGAAAAACTGTTTCCGATCATGCCTTCAATACGCTGATTGGTACGATGATCAACAATCGTCGATTTCAGCATTTCAATGGCTGGAAAGGCGTTACCATTGCCTTCGACATCAAGATCTGCAGACACAATATCAATTTCCAGTGAATAACGGTCACCCTTCGGATTATCCCAATGTGCCAAGGCATTAAAACGGTTATTGATCATGCGCAGCGTGTTACGCAGGTTCTGTTCACGGCTTTCGCCACGCGCCAGATTGGCAAAGTTGGTTGTTAAACGGGTACTGTCCGCTGGTTGATAGTTTTCATCAAAACGAATACGTTTAATTGAACATGCAAACTGTTGACTCATCTGTTCCACCGCTTTAAATATCTAAAAATAAAAATCTGAATGTCTTTCTGGTTTTAGTTATACGTGAACCCTAAGATGAATAAAAATGATTTAATCTAAGTTAATAGTGAATTAAATTCATGTTTTGATTTGAATAGCGTTATTTAAGGCGAAAATATAGAAAAATAGACTGCCCTATGAGTCATCAATCGAGTCCAATTTTTCTTGCTGGAAAAAGGCCAAAAAGCTAGATTTAGAATCAAAATAGATTTTTTTAATTTTAATAAAAACAATTATTTATAATTTTTATTGTAGCTAAATATCTTCACATTTTGTTGAAGAAAATGAGCTTCTTGATGAAATAAAAAATTGGCTCGCCTAAATATTTGGATCTGGTCTGTTTAGGTCAAACGGCGCTTATATAAAAATGTCTATAAAAGCATCAACATGAATTTGGCTCAGTTGAAGATGAGGAAAAATCAAGGGGTTTAGCTTGTAAATGATCAGTGATTTACCTTCCTATTAAACGAATAGATGCAGTGATCTTCTGTAGCCCTATCTTCTTGAGAGGCGACTTAGCGACGCTCAGCCTCTATAAAAAATGAAAATTTAAACCGGCTCAGCTATACTGCTTAAAATACAAGCAGAATATTAAGATCAGTAAAATAAGGAAATATCCGATGACTTTTCAAAAAACAATCTTAGGCCTAAGTTTAGGTTGTGTACTGACACTGTATGGCTGTGCCAAACCCACTTCTGATCAGGCTGAAACTGAAGTCAGTACTTCTGAAATCACATCAGATTCAAATGAAACTGCCAAAGCCAGCTCAGATTTTGATCTGAATAACATCCCCATTTCGACCGCAGTGCTTGGCGAGTTTCCTTATATTGAGTTACCACAGGGTTATCGCTATCAGAATGATGAAAATCGAAAGTTTGAACGTGTACCCTTTTGGACAGGACATGACTTTCACTGGGTTGAAGGAAAACTGTTTAGTTCGGGTATTACCGCTAAATCAGATTATAAAAAAGGCAGTTATTTAGAAATACAGCGTAATCTTGATGCGGTAATTAAACAGCTTGGCGGTGTAGAAGTTGCCAATAGTCAAATCCCCAAAGAGCTTGCCAACAGTCTGCCTGATGCCATTCGGGTGCAACATGGTTCAGGTTTGGCTGATATTTATAATTACCCTGCGCAAACGTATGTGATTCGACAAGCGGATAAAAATATTTGGTTCCATTTGGCGCAATCTGGTCACTATATGGGTTTAATGGTAGCGGAAAGTCAGCCCTTAAATATCACTGCCAAAGCACTGACGTCGAGTGCACTGAAACAAAGTCTGGATCAGAACAGTAAAGTGAGTGTGCAAATTAACTTTGCCACAGATCAAGCCGATATTTTGCCAGACTCACAAGAACAAATAGATCAGATTATTGCTTTACTGAAAGATAACGATGATTTAAAACTTGGCATTTACGGACATACTGATAATACAGGCGATGCGGCGCATAATTTAAAATTGTCTGAGCAACGTGCGCAAGCTGTGGTAACTGCTCTAACCAAAGCAGGCATTGATACAAATCGTCTGACAGCCAAAGGTTTTGGGGATACTCAGCCTGTTGCAGATAATGCGACTGAAGATGGTAAGGCGAAAAACCGTCGGGTGGAGTTGGTGAAATTATAAAAGTCTAAATACTAAAAAGACCGCAATATAGCGGTCTTTTTTACATCTTTTTATAAATGGTGTCACGGCGGTCAACGTCTAAGACAAGCACCACAATTTTGGCGTCAATGACTTGATAGACTAAGCGATACGCGGTTTCAGCTTATCAAACTTTTAAGTGCGGTTTTTGTGAACTCGAACTCTTAAGTCAGCTAAAGTTATCCTGATAGTTTCTTCACTTTTCGCTTTTTCTGCTAGTTGTAATAAATAAACCTCATCCATAACACAATCTTTTAAGATTATTTTTGTATTTTCCAAAATGCGATTTTGACGATCAGGGCTACGACCTTCTAAAAATTCTGGTATTTTTTTTACCATATTTCATAAGCTCCAAATAGGATGTTCTTCCCAATTATCAGGAAAACCCATCGCAACACGCCAATTTTCATCTTTCACAATAGGTTTTAAGAGTTTATTCAATTGATAGCACCACTCTGAATCAAATCCTGTCGGTCTTAGCAAGGTTTTTAAGATTAAGAGTACATAGAAGATACGTTTATTCGTCGGTGTAATCGGTGATTGCCAATTTGGATCTTTGTCGGCTTTAGATTTAATAGCTAATTCTTTATTCCATAACCGTCCATGATGGGCACAAATATTTCTTACATAGGTCAATATATGCAACCATTCAGCTAATTTTTCATGATGCAAAGAAAAATGCTGTGCGATTGCTTTCTTATCTTCTTTATTGTTAGCCTTATTATTTATTAAACCACTATATAAAAATGACAATGAACCAAAACTTAAAACTTCTGTCAGCATCCAAATTGGGATTTGAGGAAAATCATCATAATTTTGTTGAAAATGCTGGATGAACGTATCTTTAGAGCGTTCAACTTCTTTGTTGCATGTTTCTAAAAATTTTCTATGGTTAAATTTGGGATAAAAATTTTGTGCGTTGTATATACCAAATGCACCATATCTCTGACCGAGATAATACGTTAATTTCGTTCGTAAAAACGTTTCTATAATTTCGATAGCACCGAATATTTGTAATCGTAATTCAGTATAAAATTCATATAATTGCACAATTTTTTCAAACGAAGTGCCCGGCTTGAATCGATCTAAGACATTATTTCCTGACCTTATTCGGTAAGGATACCAATATGCACTTAAGCGATAATAACCATATTTTGCCAATATTCCTTCAGCCCAAGCAACATTATGAATACTCAATCCTTTAGACTGTAGATGATGCACTTGCTCAGCATATGATAAAGGCTTTTTATTTATAAGGTTTTAACATAATTCACTAAAATCGAGGCATAAAAAACCGCCAAGGTTGCGCGGACTTCAAAAGAAGAACTAAGCGTGGCGGCTGTATTAAATACATAATAGCGACAATTGTCATTATTAGCAAGTTATGATCAAAAATCGCCCTTAGCGACGGTCTTTTTTATATCTAATCTCCTCTACCTCCTATTTATTAAAGAGGTGAGGAACAGCATTCCGCAAGGGGAGAATTTTTAAGCCACAGGTGATAACCTAAACAACATCTGCCATTGTTCATGAACCTTTTACTTCTCAAAAATCTCTCTTAAATCCTCCGTCATCCCTTGGGCGGACTTAAACTCGCCTTGCTGGTTTTTCCACACCATTGACGGCGTGGCAAAGAAACCATATTTAGCCATCAGTTCCTGATTGGCATCTATTTTTGCAGCAATATCAGCAGGGATATTCTTGGTAATTTTTAACTTGTTTTGCCCTTTGTTGGCATTGTAACTGGTAAACACCTGCTGCGGATTTTTAGCCATCAGCATGGTCGCCACTTGCCCGCGGCTCTTATCACGAATGACTGCCACCTGAATATGTCTAAGCTGTACCTTCCCCGCCTTCACCCACGGACGTGCCTTTTGCCAGAAGGTATGGCAATACGGACAATTCGGGTCTGAAAATACATATACAATCCGCGGCGCATCTTTTTGTCCATCCTGAATCCAGGTGGAGTTCTCCAGACTTTTCCAGACATCATCCAGCACGGCGTCTTTAACATGGGTTTCAAGCGCTTTGATGGTCAGGTTCTCACCCTTGGCATTGTGCAAATCGCCAATAATGTAATATTTCTGGTCATTGGAAATAAACACGGTCGCCGGACTTTGCTGCATATGCCCGGCCCATCCGGTCATTTGCTCTGGCGCTTCAATCTGCTTGATAAATTTAAAGCCTTCCTGCTCAATCTGTTTTTTCAGATCAGTTTGGGCAAATGCTGTTGTATTTAACAGCAGCAGGAACAACGCAGCGGGATAGATCATTTTCATAAGAATTTCCTGTTATTTTGAAGATGGAGCAGAAAGATCGTTGATATAGCGACGCAGCATCGGCTGGGTCAGTTCTCCCATATGCCGATGCACGAGCTGTCCTTGCGCATTAAAGAACAAGGTGCTTGGCAAGCCGTACATATTCATCTGGGTGGCCATGTCACCTTGAGGATCAAATAGGACATGCTGGAAATTAAAACCATGCTGACGCAGATAATCCTGTACCGTGTCAGTCGTTTCGCCCTGATTCAGCATTACAAAATGAATGTCCGGATAAGCCTGCTGGGCCTGATGTAAAACCGGCATTTCCCGGTGACACGGCGGACACCAGCTGGCCCACAGGTTGATGACGGTCGGTTTGCCAACCCAGTGCTGTAGCGGCACCTGTTGCTGCTGTAAATTTTGAAATTGCAGGTCAGGATACTGATTCTGCTGTGGCAAGACTGATTGAATACCCCAGTTCAGACAAAGCTGGATCGCAACAAATAGCGCGATCAATATCGCTTTAGGCAGATTGGCCAATGACCGGTTTTTCCATAAAAACCACCCAATGCCGGCAATCAATCCGCCATAAAAATGAAAGCCTTTGTCCTGAATTTTGATTATATCCAGTGGTGTCGCCAGATAAAGATCGGCATGCATCAGCACAAAAACCAGTCGTGCGGCAATTAACCCCACCCAGAATGATGTCCACAAGCTGTCACTAAAGATGCGCCAGCTAGGTTCAGGCCATTGCTGTTTGTGTCTGAAATATCGCCCTGCCCCATACACCAGCACTAATCCGGTGAGCAGCAGCACCATCTGCCACGGCAACATCAGTGGGCCTATATGCAGCGCCGTTGCAGAAACCATCATGGCGTGTTTGCCTGCTGAAGTTGCTGTAAGCGCTGAATAAGTTGGGTCGCGCTAAAGGTACCAGTTAAACGTAAAGTACGCTGTTCCTGCTGCTGACTGTCCAGGAAAATCATGGTCGGTGGACCAAGAATCTGCCAGTCACGCAGTAATTCATCTTGAGATGGATGATACTCGGTTAAATCCAGTTTAATCCGTACCACATCCTGCAAGGCGGCCTGTACATCGGTACGGGGCAGGACTTCATTTTCTACCGGTTGACAGGCCACACACCAGTCGGCATAGACATCAATCACGATACTGCGTCCACTGTTTTGCTGTAGCAGCTGTGCCAGTTCCTGCTGGGTATGCACCTTTTGCCAGCTGAGTGTTTGTTGGGCATGGACTGCACCCATCTGCTGAAGGCCATGTTGAATATGCCAAATACCAATAGCGGTCATGGCCAGCGCCAGCACAATAACGCCAACACGCGAAATTTTCCCTTGCAGATGTCTGCGGATTAAATCGAAGCAGTAAATCGCCAGTGCCAGAAAAATAATACCCATCAACAGGAAATAGGCCACGGTCGGCAGCAATGGACGGGCGAAATAAACCGCCAGCGCCAGCATTAAAAAGCCGAAACTGAATTTCAACCGGTCCATCCATAAGCCTGGTTTCGGTAAATATTTGGCGCCAAATACGGCGGCAATAAATAAAGGAATCCCGAGACCCAGACCCAGTACAAACAGATAGGTCGCGCCAAGTACCGGCTGATCCAGTTGCGATACAAACAGCAAGGCACCGGCCAAAGGCGCACTCATACACGGACCTACAATCAGCGCGGAAATCATCCCCATTAACGCAGCACCGACCAGCGTACCGCCCTGCTGTTTTTGCTGCCATCGGTCCAGTCGTTGTAATAAACCCTGTGGTAAGGACAGCTGATACACCCCAAACAGGTTCAAGGCAAACAGGATAAACAACACCGCAAAGATGCCAATAAAGATCGGGCTTTGGAACCAGCGCTGGAAACTATAGCCCAGTTGCGCAACTGCCAGTCCCATCACCGCATACACTGCGGCCATACCCAGCACAAAAGCCAGCGCAATCAACGCAGCACGATAACCGCGATGACGCTGTACCAGAATACTGGACAGAATTGGAATCAGTGGCAAAGAACAAGGTAAAAAGGCCAGTAAAATACCAAAACCTAAAAAAATCAGCAGATTAAAAAATAAATGATGTTCCGAGAGTAAATTGAAAAAATACTGGTCGTTGTTCCATTCAGATTGTAATGACGCGGCGGCTGCCGTTTGTGTCTCGCCTGCGATTTCACTGGCCGGCACCGGATTGGACGCTACGACTGAAATTTCTGAAGCCGCGACAGCATCAGTGAGTTTTGTCGGCTCTGTATTCTCTACAGCGGCAATCGACTCATTTTCAATGACTGCTTCTTCGGCGGCAGCAGATGTAGTTGTCAGTACTGTTTTTTCAGGTTTACTTGGTGCCGCTTCAATTTTAGCCGGTGCATCCAGCGCGACCGGTTTGGCGGCACTTAATAAACGCCGTTCGCTTGAAGGCGCATCTGACTGGGGCAACAAGCCTTGCGCATCGGTCTGAATGGTGGCGCGTTGCACCGGATAACATAAACCGCTTTCGGCACAGCCCTGCCACTGAATTTTAAATTGCTGGTTTGGCGCGACCGTAATCGTGGTCTTGACCTGATGATAATGCACCTTGGTCTGGCCAAAGGTCGGATCGTTCTTATCTTCCGGCACCGGCAGCTGTAATTTTAGCGCACCAGCATCGCTACGCACCTGTAGCTGATCATGATATAAATAATAATCTTCGGCGATGGTCCAGCGCAGTTCCGCCTGATCATCGCTAATAGAACGCGCCTGAAACTGAAACGCCTGATCGGGTGGCAAGAACTCCTGCGCCTGTGACCAGACTGGCCAGAATGCACAAAGAACCACAAGCAAAGCACTTACACGCGTAATCATGACGTCCATTTTTCTGTAGAAAACCCGATTCATTATTAAAAAGATTAAATTAAGAGAACATTAACATAGCTCATTATTTATAAAATAGGATTTCAGGTGGAGAGTAACTATGTTTGTGGTTCTGGTCGAAGATGATCCTTATATTGCCCAAAGTATCTGTTCAGCGCTGGACTATTTAAATATTTCAGTCGAGCATGTGGCCACTGCACGCGCTGCCGATTATTTTATCCGGCAAAGTGCGGTCGATTTGTGCCTGCTGGATTTGGGCCTGCCCGATCAGGATGGTCTGGAACTGCTGCAGCAGTGGCGTCAGGATGAGATTCATCTGCCAGTGCTGGTTTTAACCGCCCGGCATCAAACCCGACAATGTGTAGAAGCCTTAAATCTGGGGGCCGATGACTACCTGACCAAACCCTTTGAACTGGATGAGCTGATTGCCCGTATTCATGCGCTGGCACGGCGTAATCGTGGCTTTTCTTCCAATCTTTTACAATTGGGCGATTTGCAGTTAAACCGCGATACCCAGGAAGTCACGTTCCAGCAGCAGCCGGTGACTCTGTCACGGCGTGAATACAGCTTGCTGGAAACCCTGATAAGCCATCCCAACCAGATTTTAAAAAATGAACAGCTGCTCGATAAACTGTATGGCTATCAGGACAGTATCGAGAGCAACGCGCTGAATGTGCATATTTATCATTTACGTCAGAAACTAGAGCCGCAGCTGATTCAGACCATTCGTGGTGTGGGCTATATGTTTAAAGTGCCGGAAACCGAGAGCTGAACATGCAGAACTACAGTTTAAAATGGCGGCTGGTCAGCATGTTTATGGTGGTGTTTCTTAGCCTGTGGAGTCTGGTGTTTTGCTGGCTGTATTATGATTTGCAGCAGCGGCTGCAAGATACGCTGGATCAGCGCCTGTTTGCCTCTGCACAAATGGTGGCGCGGCTGATTCAGCATTTGCCGCTACAGGAAATTAATCCTGACTCCTTAAAACAGGTGGCCGAACAGTATCATGCGCAAAACCTGATTGCCTGTGAGGTGTCGGTGTTTAGCTCGGATATTACGCTGGGACCGTATGTAGTGGCCCGGACCCGCGGCGCACCGGAACAACTGACCGGACAGCAACCGGGCTTTAGTACCTGGCAGGAAAATGGTGTGGAATGGCGCAGTTATGTGCTGCGTAAAGGTGATATTCAGGTGGTGGCCGCAGAACGGCTGGTGCTTAGAGCCTCTTTATTGCAACAGATTCTGCAATCGGTGCTGATTCCGCTGGTGTTATCGCTATTGATCTGTATGGCGCTGGTGATTCATATTTTGCGTAAAGAATTCCGCCCTTTAGATGATATGGCCCAGCAACTGGCAGATAAGCAGCATTCGCTGTCAGATGCGGCGCATTATCTGCAACATCTGGATGCGCGCAAAATTCCCAAAGAAGTCCAGCCTTTTGTCGATAATTCCAATCAGCTGATTCAGAATCTGCATCATAGCCTGGAAAATGAAAAACTGTTTACCGCCTATGCCGCGCATGAACTGCGTAGTCCTTTAACTGCAATTAAAACCCATGTACAACTCAGCCGGATGATGGTCGAGCAGAATCCGGCGCAGGCCAGCAAGCTGATTGAAAACCTGAAACAGGCGGAAAGCAGTATCTGGCGCTATCAGCAGTTGCTGGAACAGTTGTTATTACTGAGCCAGACCGATCATGACGCTGCGCAAGCCGCCCCAGATTCGGAAACCACCGAAGTCGCACCAGTTTTGAGGCAAGTGATGGAAGAATTAAGTCCGGTTTATCCACATTTAAACACTATCTTGCAGGTCGATTGGGAAAGTCTGCAGACCCTGCAACTACCACCGCTGAGCTTGCAGACCATCCTGAAAAATCTGCTGGAAAATGCCCTGCTACATGCCCAAGGCTTAAGCCGAATTGCAATTACCATGCATAATCAGCAACTGCTGGTACAAGATGATGGTCAGGGGCTGACTGCGGCGGAACTGACCCAGATGACCCGGCGCTTCTGGCGTAAATCTGCCCAGCAACAGGGTCATGGTTTAGGGCTGGCTTTGGTGAAAGCACTGCTCCAGCATCATCACTACCAGATGGATTTAAGCCTGAACCCGCCTCAGGGTTTAAGCATTCGCATTCGGCCGGAGCAGCCCTCTTCCACGCCCAATTAAAGGGTTGATGCTTGGGGACTAGATTAGAAGCTATATCTTAAGCCCCAAACCGCCTGATTTTTCTGTTTAATTTTACTGCGGTCATAGCCACCCAGAATGAAGTCGGAAAAGACATTCACATTCGGCGCAACTGCATAATCCAGTCCGACCGAGGCAAAACGAAAAGCGGTATCGGTCTGGGTATCTAAAAATTCCTGACCTTCATATTTGCCGGAGTCATTAAAATAGGAACCGGCAACGGCCAGATTTCCAGTTAATTTGTCGCTGAGCTGATGGGCATAGTTCAGGCTGACATAGGTATCGCCCTGATTCATATACACCACATCATATAAATAGGTCGACACGCCAAAGGTTAGTGTAGCTTGCTCATTCAGGTTTTTGCTGACACGCAGGCCCAGTTCATTGGACGTGGTGTTTTCTCCACCCGGATAATAATAGGTCGCATTCCACAGATCCCAGGTCAGGCCTTTAAAATCTGACACATGCCCGACAATAAAATCATGTTCCATTTTATCGGTGCTGTATTGCCGGCCTTGTTGTAAATCGCGGTATGAATAACCCAGTGTACTGCCCCAATAAGCAGCATAAAAATTTCCATAACCCAGGGTTAAAGAGGCCTGCAAAGCCAGGTCTTCATTTTCTGGTGCATTGGTCAGACCGCGCGACACATATTTAGATACTGCGGTCAGCTGACCAGACACATCAATAGAGGAAGAGGATGCATCATTGGCCCAGCTGGACATGCTGATACATGACAGACATCCGGCGGCGACCACCGTTCTTGTAAATGGAATCATTGTTTTAAAATTTAACCTGATTAAATGTAAAAAATCCCAGCCAACCATCCGACCGTGAGCTGTGCGGATGGTTGGGTATCTGGTTTTAACTAAGAAAAAGGATGTGTATAAAAATACACATCAAAACGATCTAAAGATCAAAGCGTTCTGTTGCGGCTAGATTGACCGGACTGGTGTAGTGGCCCGGTAAAATGGCGCCGTAGATTTGGCCAGCGCCGGTTTGGCGCGAATATGATCGGCCAGTTTTTCGGCCATCATAATGGTGGTGGCATTCAGGTTGCCGGTAATAATCAGCGGCATGATCGAAGCATCAATCACTCGCAGGTTCTGCAGCCCATGTACCCGCCCGTAGCCATCGACCACCGCCATATCATCTTCACCCATTTTGCAGCTGCAAGATGGATGGAACGCAGTTTCAGCGTGGTTACGGATAAATTCGTCCAGCTCGGCATCGCTTTGTACCTGTTTGCCCGGGCTGATTTCTTCGCCGCGATAGGCATCTAAAGCCGGTTGATGCATGATGTCCCGGGTAATGCGGATGGCATCACGAAACTCGCGCCAGTCCTGTTCGGTACTCATATAATTGAACAGGATACTTGGATGCTGAAACGGATCTTTGGAGCGCAGTTTGACCCGCCCACGAGATGGAGAGCGCATAGAACCAACATGCGCCTGAAAACCATGCTGCTGAATGGCATTACTGCCATTGTAGTTAATGGCGACCGGTAAAAAGTGATACTGGATATTCGGCCAGGCAAACTCATCGGAGGTGCGGATAAAGCCACCGGCTTCAAACTGGTTACTGGCACCCACACCCTGACCTAAAAACAGCCATTCTGCGCCAATTTTTGGCTGGTTATACCATTTTAAGGCGGGATATAAGCTGACCGGTTTTTTGCACTGATACTGTAAATACATTTCCAGATGATCTTGCAGGTTTTCACCTACGCCCGGTAAATCATGAACCACCGGAATCTCCAGGCTTTTTAGATGCTGGGCATTACCGACACCGGAACGCTGCAGAATTTGCGGGGAAGCAATGGCACCCCCACAGAGCAGCACTTCTTTTTCAGCAAAGACTTGCTGTGGCTGCGCGGTACTTTGTCCCTGAAAATATTCGACGCCTATAGCCTGCTTGCCATTAAATAGAATTTTATGGGTCATGGCATGAGTGCGAATGGTTAAATTCGGGCGCTGTCTGGCCATATCCAGATAACCACGCGCTGTGCTGGAACGGCGCCCCTGCGGGGTTACGGTACGGTCCATCGGGCCAAATCCTTCCTGCTGATAGCCATTTAAATCATCGGTACGTGGATAGCCAGCCTGTACCGCAGCATCGACCATGGCATGAAACAGCTCGTTATTTCCGGCTTTCGGGGTGGCGACCTGTACCGGACCACTGTCGCCATGATAGTCATTGCCGCCAATATCACGGGTTTCGGCCTTTTTATAATAAGGCAGGCAGTTGGCATAGCTCCAATGCTCCAGTCCTTTCAAACTGGCCCATTGTTCCAGATCCATCGCATTACCACGGATATAACACATGCCGTTAATCAGGGAAGACCCGCCCAAGCCTTTACCACGACCACATTCCATGCGGCGATTATTCATATACGGTTCCGGGTCGGTTAGATAGGCCCAGTTATAACGCCGGCCCTGTAAGGGATAAGCCAGCGCGGCAGGCATCTGGGTACGAAAATCCAGCCGATAGTCCGGCCCACCTGCTTCCAATAGCAGTACCGTCGTATCCGGATCTTCGGTTAATCGAGCCGCCAGCACATTCCCGGCAGAACCTGCGCCAATAATAATATAGTCATAATTCATGCAGCATGATCCTCCCTTAAGCTGAAAATACAGATTGGAAAGGACTCAGTTCCACCTGAACCGATTTGGTCTGGGTATAGTGCTGTAAGGTCACCAGACCATTTTCACGGCCAACACCGGACTGTTTATAGCCACCAACCGGCATTTCTGCCGGAGATTCGCCCCAGGTATTCAGCCAGCAAATCCCCGCTTCAATCTGATGAATAATACGATGGGCCCGGCTTAAATCTGGACTGACCACACCAGCAGCCAGACCATAGGTGGTGGCATTGGCTCTGCGGATTACTTCATCTTCGCTGTCATAACTTAAGATGCTCATAACCGGGCCAAAAATTTCTTCCTGGACAATACGCATTTCATCATGACAGTCGGTAAATACCGTGGGTTCAACAAAAGCCCCGTGCGCAAATTCAGCTGCCGCTGCGCGCTGCCCGCCTGTTAACAGACGAGCGCCCTGCTGTTTGCCCAGCTCAATGTAATGCAATACTTTTTCCATATGGGCAAAGCTGGATAGTGGTCCGAAATTAGTGTTCGGGTCTAAAGGCTGACCCATGCGCACATAGGGAATGCGCTGCAGAATCTTTTCTTCAAAAGCGGCTTTTAATGCACTAGGAATGAACACCCGGGTTCCATTGGTACACACCTGTCCAGAACTGTAGAAATTGGCCATCATGGCAATATCGGCAGCCAGATCCAGATCGGCATCTTCACAGATAATTAACGGTGATTTTCCACCAAGTTCCATGGTGACTTCTTTTAAGCTGGACGCCGCCGCCTGTGCCATTACTTTTTTACCGGTACTCACACCGCCGGTAAAGGATACTTTGGCAATCTCTGGATGCTCAGTGAGGTAGCTACCCACATCGCCACCACCGGTCACCACATTAAAGACGCCGTCTGGTACTCCGGCTTCACTATAAATTTCGGCCAGTTTTAACGCGGTAAGTGGGGTAATTTCACTGGCTTTAAACACCATGGCATTGCCTGCGGCCAAGGCCGGTGCAGATTTCCATAATGCAATCTGGATTGGATAATTCCAGGCGCCAATACCGGCCACCACACCCAGCGGTTCACGGCGGGTGTAAATAAAAGAACTTTCTCTTAATGGAATTTGCTGGCCTTCGAGCGCTGGTAAAATGCCAGCATAATATTCCAGCACATCGGCCCCGGTTACAATATCGACGCTACGGGTTTCACTTAAAGGCTTGCCACTGTCCAGGCTTTCAATTTCTGCCAGCTCATCATTGCGTGCCCGTAAAATGGCTACGGCCTGATTTAAAATGCGTGAACGCTGCATGGCAGTCATGGCTGCCCAGACTTTTTGTCCCTGTTTGGCAGACTCTACTGCCCGATCAACATCGGCCTGGTTACATGCTTGAATGGTGGCCAACACCTCAGCATTGGCCGGATTAATACTTTGGAATGTTTCAGAGGATGAAGCATCGACAAACTGACCGTGAATATAAGGTCGTTGTGTATTGAATTGCATCAATCGGTTCTCCTCGTAATTTAATGAATATTGAGTTGCTGACGGATATAGTCGGCACAAATCTGAATAGGTAAATCGGCATCCAGTTCAGTGGTCATTAAGGAACCGCGTAACCAGAAACCGTCAATCAGTGCGGCCAGACCCTGTGCGGCGCGTTCGGCCTGATCGCGGTCCAGCTGTTTGGCAAACTCATGCTTGATATTGGAATGCAGGCGGTAATGGTTAACCTGCTGCAAACGATGCAAGTCAGGTTGATGCATACTGTTGGCCCAGAATGCCAGCCAAGTTTTCATGGCCGCTTTGTCAGTCTGTTCGGCCGAGAAATTGGCACGCACAATTGCAATCAGGCGCTGCTCCGGCGTGTTTTCTGCGGCATTTAAACTGGCCGAAATGGCATCGCCCAGCTGTTGCAGCAAATAACGCATGGTCGCTTCAATCAGGCCATGCTTGCCCTGAAAATAATGACTGATGATGCCTGTAGACACACCTGCCCGTTGGGCAATCTGGCTGATAGACGCTTCAGCAAAACCCAGTTCATTAATGGCAGATAAAGTGGCATCAATCAGCTGTTGACGACGAATCGGTTGCATACCAACTTTAGGCATAAGATCGACCTGACTAATAAAAATCATGCACAAGACAAGGTAACATATAAAAACGTTATTTTAATTGAACGTTCAATTAAAATAAATTATAGTCCCGTCTGCTTCCTGATGTACAGCTCAGTTTGTTTTTCATTTGCAAATGTTTGTAATGAGAGCCATGCCTATAGTCTGGTTAAGCCAAAACACACTGCGCTGTAGATCCGAATTAAAAAAATATGGTCACAGATTTATGCAAAAGAAAACTGAACAGACGACCGATAGTCTGAACAAAGTTGTCTTTTTTCTTTCGGCAACACTCATCCTGCTGTTTTCGCTGGTTACGATTTTATTTAATAACCAGGCGAATCAGCTCATTACCCAAATCTTGAACTGGGTCAGTCGGACCTTTAGCTGGTATTACCTGCTGGCAGCCACCTTATATCTGGTCTTTGTATTGTTTATTGCCCTGTCGCGTTATGGCGATATCAAATTAGGTCCCAAACATTCCAAGCCGGAATTTAGCCTGCTGAGCTGGTCGGCAATGCTGTTCTCGGCCGGAATCGGGATTGACCTGATGTTCTTCTCGGTGGCCGAACCGCTGTCTCACTATATGAATCCGCCTGTCGGCGAAGGCCAGACTTTTGAGGCTGCGCGCCAGTCAATGGTCTGGACCCTGTTCCACTATGGATTAACTGGCTGGAGTATGTATGCCCTGGTTGGCGTGGCTTTGGGGTATTTCAGCTATCGCTATAACCTGCCGCTAACCATCCGCTCGGCGCTTTATCCGATTTTTGGCAAGCGCATTAATGGCTGGATTGGACATAGTGTTGATACTGCGGCCGTTTTGGGCACTATTTTCGGTATTGCCACCACCTGCGGGATTGGTGTGGTTCAGCTCAACTACGGCCTGCATGTACTGTTTGATGTGCCAGAAAACCTGCTGATCCAGTCGGCACTGATTGCCGTTGCAGTCATTATTACTGCAATTTCAGTAGCTTCTGGAGTAAATAAAGGCCTCCGGATTCTGTCTGAAGTCAATATTTATGTGTCGATTGGCCTGCTGCTGTTTATTCTGGTGATGGGCAATACCGAGTTTTTACTGGCAGCGTTAATCCAAAACTTTGGCGACTATATTAGCCAGTTCCCGCAACTGTCCTTAACCAGTTTTCCATTTCAGCAACCGAAAGAATGGATGAACAGCTGGACCCTGTTTTTCTGGGCCTGGTGGATTGCCTGGTCGCCATTTGTCGGCCTGTTCCTGGCACGGATTTCCCGTGGCCGAACCATCCGTGAATTTGTGGCCGGTACCTTAATTATTCCCCTGCTGTTTACCCTGACCTGGCTGTCAATTTTTGGAAATAGCGCCCTGCACAGCGTAATTTTTGATGGCAATACCCAGCTGGCCACCACCGTATTGGCCAATCCGGCACATGGTTTCTATGACCTGCTTGCCCAATATCCGTGGTTCCCATTTCTGGCCGGCGTCGCTACCATTACCGGTTTGCTGTTTTATGTGACTTCTGCCGATTCAGGCGCACTGGTACTGGGGAATTTCACCACCAAATTTAGCAATATTGAACATGATTCGCCGCGCTGGTTAAGTGTCTTCTGGGCACTGGCGATTGGTTTACTGACTTTGGCCATGCTGATGGCCAATGGCGTGACTGCACTGCAAAACACCACCATTATTATGGGGCTGCCTTTTAGCTTTGTGATTTTCTTTGTGATGGCGGGTCTGTACAAGTCATTAAGACTGGAAGATTTCCGTCAGGCCAGTACCAGCATGAATGCGGCACCCGTGGTCGGCAATGTAGACATCTTTAACTGGAAAAAACGCCTCAGCCGGGTAATGCTGCATGCCAATTTATCGCAAACCCAGCAAATGCTGGAAGAGGTCTGTAAACCGGCAATGCAGGCGGTGGCCACAGAATTCATCAACAAAGGCATTCAGGTCGATCTGGCGGAAAAAGCCCTGGATGATGAACCGGAACTGTCACATCTGGATTTAACCATTCAGCTGGATGAAGAAGAAAACTTCGTTTACCAGATCTGGCCAATCCGTTATGACACACCCAACTTCAGTTCACGCGGCAAACGCACCAAGAAATACTATTACCGTCTGGAAACCTATCTGTTTGAAGGCTCGCAAGGCAATGATCTGGTGGGTTATAGCAAGGAACAGGTCATTAACGACATTCTGGATAAATACGAGCGCCATTTGATGTTCTTGCACATCAACCGGATTAGTCCAGGCAAGCGCCCGCTCTTTCCAGACCCGGATCAATAAGGAATCTGTAGGATGTCTGAATCGCTTCACGCCTTTGCACTGTTTTTCTCATTATTAAACCCGTTTTTAATGAGTATTTATATGCTCGGCATTATCCGTAATTCCGAGGCCCGAGTGTTTAATCGCGCCCTGATTCAGGGCAGTTTAATCAGCTTTGTGGTGTTTATTATTTTCGCCAAAACCGGTGAAGCCTTTTTTCATGATGTCCTGCATGTCCGTTTTGAATCTTTCCAGATTTTTGGCGGGATTATTTTTCTGGTGATTGGTTATCGCTATGTGTTTGAAGGCGCCGATACCATTGGGGTGATGCGCGGTGCGCCACATCATTTGGCCGGCACCATTGCCATGCCGTTTATGATTGGCCCGGGAACCATCAGCGCCGCGGTCATTACCGGAATTCAGCTAAGCCTGTGGCAACTGGTGCTGGTGATTTTTGTGACGCTATTTCTGACCTGTAGCCTGCTTATTTTAATGAAATATGCGCATGATCATTTGCAGCATAAACATTCCAATTATATTGATTTGTATGTCGATATTGTCGGGCGTCTGGCTGCCTTGCTGATTGGGACCATTGCCATTGATATGATTGTGACCGGTGTCAGCGGAATTATGCAGAGCTAAAATAACCTGAGTTCGATGAAATCCACTTAGCCTTTTAGCATATTTTGGAAAGTTGGCTTATTGGGGTTCAAACAATAAAGCAGATTTCCAGAATGGAACGATCATTTGGCAATAAAAATATTTGAAGAATCTAAAACCGGATTGATGAAATAAAATGACAATGGTCATTTCTTCAGACAAGCTTAAAGCTGACTTTTTCAACCTGGTTTTTTGGTGGTGTTTCAAAAAGTATGCTGAAAAAAACAGGTTGGCTTTTGATAAGATAGTGAGATGCAAATAACACTAGAAATCAAATGTCCAACCTGTCTAAGTGACAGTATAAAGAAAAATGGCCTCAAACTATATGGCAAGCAAAACTATCAATGTGAATAGCCACCAAAATTCTAGACACACATAATCATCTTTTGATGGGCCTTTTCATAATCTAATGGAGAACGCTGATCATTGGAACCATGCCTGCGTTTTGTATTGTAGAACATCTCAATATATTCAAAGATATCAGACCTAGCCTCAGTTCTTGATGCATATATTTTCTTTTTGATCCTCTCTCGTTTTAACAGTTGAAAAAAGCTCTCGGCAACAGCATTGTCATGGCATGAGCAGTGTACTGCGCAAGTCGACGACTCATACTACTTTCAAGATTATGATGCTTGAGAAATGTCTGCCATTCATGACTGGTGTATTGGCTGCCTTGGTCAGAATGGATTAGGACTTTGTTCTTTGGGTTTCTTCGCCACAAAGCCATCAATAACGCATCTAAAACCAGATCTGCCGTGATTCTGAATTTCATAGACCAGCCAACAACAAGACGTGAAAACAGGTCAATCACAACTGCGAGATATAGCCACCCTTCATAAGTGCGGATATAAGGGTGAGATTCCTTTGGTCTACTCACCCCTATATTCAAACAAATTCAGGCTGGGTCTATACCGCCTTTATTATTGATGTGTTCTCACGAGCAATTGTTGGATGGAAAGTATCTACACGGATGAATACAGATATGGTACTCGATGCACTTGAGCAAGCATTGCACGATCGAGGCATGCCAAAGAATGTGATTCATCATTCCGATAGAGGTGTTCAATATCTTTCTATTCGCTATACCAATCGTTTAGAAGCTGCAAATTTACGAGCATCAGTCGGTACAACTGGTGATTCATACGATAATGCTTTGGCTGAAACGGTGAATGGCTTATACAAAACAGAGGTGATTGAATATTTAAAAGCAGATTGGCAAGGTTTAGCAGATGTACAACTTGCGACACTCAACTGGATAGATTGGTTCAATAAAAAGCGTGTACACAGTGCACTGGGTTATGTATCGCCTTTTGAGTTTGAAGCAATGTACTATGATAAGATTAACCCGTTAGGTCAGGTGGCCTAACTTAAATAAAAAAGTCTCCGACAAACCCGGTACGGTTCAGATAGGCTTGTGCAACAAAGCCATACAGATGTAAAAGAAACAATACTATAACTTTACACTAGTTCTATCTGCGAACCTTTGATTTATACTAGCCGGATAACATCACCGGCTTTAAATCAGTTTAGCGACTTTATGAACTTAAAGAAAAATAAAAGACAGCTTGTCTGGGGTTTAAATCTGCTTGCATCGATGATGTATGGCAGCTTTGCTCATGCGCAGAGCATCAGCTTTCAGGACGCTGAACGTCAGTTGTTGCAAAATTCTTATAGCAGCCAAGCCTATCAAAGTCTGGAACAGGCTTCAAAACTTGAAGCTGAAGCAGTGAAAGGTATAGGTCTGCCACGAGTCGACCTGAATGTTCGTGCGTATGCCTTTCATAATGAACTCGATCTGCCTTTGGGTGCATTAAAAAATAATTTAGAGCAATCCTTAACGGATGGTGTAAATAATAGAATTGATGAACTGAACTTAGGGGGGCTGGCTGACCCGCTAAAAAATAGTCTAAGACAACCTATTCAAAATGGGGTGGGCTTAATTCCTGATAGTTCGCATGTCGTGCTGGATGATCAGGTGATTCGCCCGACGATTTCAGTCATGATGCCGCTTTATACCGGTGGGCTGACAAGCAGCGCTAAAGAAATCGCCAATATTCAGGTCGGTCGTAGTCAGCTCAGCAACAAACAGCAGCAAGACACGCAGCGTTTTGAACTGATTCAAAGTTATTTTAATGTACAGCTCCAAAAGCAACTGCATGCAGCTGCGCTGTTTAATCTGAATGCCATGCAGCAGCATTATCGCAATGCCTTAAAGATGGAACAGCAAGGTTTTATCAGTAAAGGGCACCGCATGCAGTTTGAAGTGGCACGCAATAATGCCGAGCGCAGCCAGCAAAATACACAGGCCAATTTGAATGCTGCCCTGTTCCAGCTGAATAATCTGCTTCAGGAAAGTAGCATCACCGAACTTTCGACGCCTTTATTTGTCAATAAAACCGAGCCACAGGCCTTAAATCATCTGCTGAAAACCTTTAGTCAGAACTCTGCGCTGATTCAAAAAATGCAGCTGGATACTCAATTAGCTCAAGCCAATGTCAAAGCCCAGCAAGCAGCTAAAAAACCGAATGTTTTTGCTTTTGGCGAATATAGTCTGGATCAAAATGAAAACTGGATTGTCGGAGTTGCCGCACGCTATAACCTGTTTTCTGGGATCGATAAAAACAAAAATATTCAGGCTGCTGAACTCAAACGCTCTGCCACAGAACTGCTCACTGCACGCACCCAGCAGGAAATTGAAAATCTGATTTATAAATCTTATAGCGAAGCACTCAGCGCACAGCAAAGTGATGCACTTCTGGCACAAAATTTGAAAGCCGCACAGGAAAATTTACGCATCCAAGAATTGTCCTTTAAAGAAGATATGGGCACCGCCATACAGGTCATCGATGCACAAAATATGCTGAGCGGACTACGAGCCGAAACTGCCTTGAATGCTTACAAATATGTGATGTCACTGGCCACACTATTACAAAGCCATGGCTCGATTGCAGAATTTCCGAACTACATCCAACATACCAACACTCACTATATTCGCTAATGGAGCCGAACATGAACGAAGATCAAAAACCCAATGATCCTGTGAATGAAGCGGCTTCATCCAGCGATACAGAAAAATCGCCTGCGCAACAGGTAGAAACAAAAACTGAAATAGAAAACAACGCGACGACTTCGACCGAGCAACAACAAGCTCCTGAAATCGCTAAAAAGAAAAAATATTTATTGCTCGCCCTGATTCCAGTTCTGCTGGCAGTCATCGCATTTGGATTATGGAAAAGCTACCAACCGGCTCCGCTTGAATTGCAGGGTCGTGTAGAAGCTGAAACAGTTCAGGTGGCGACCAAAGTGCCAAGCCGTATTGAAGAAATTTATGTAGAAGAAGGTCAGCGAGTCAAAAAAGGCGATGTGCTGGTGCGCTTAAACAGCCCGGAAATTCAGGCCAAAAAACAGCAAGCCGCAGCGGCTTTACAATCTGCGCTGGCCTTACAATCGACTGCTGAACGTGGCTCGCAAGAAGAAAATATCGCCAGCCTGTATGCCAACTGGCAATCGCTGAAAGCACAGCAAAATTTAGCCAAAGTTTCTTATGAGCGTGGTGCAAATTTATTTAAGGAAGGTGTGATTTCACGCCAGCGCCGTGATGAATTGTATGCAGCCAGTCAATCAGCGGCACAAATGACAGAAGCAGCGTATCAGCAATACGCACGTGCCAAACGTGGCAGCACCTCGCAGCAAAAGAGTTCTGCCGATGCACAAGTAGATATTGCCCAGGCTGCGCTGGATGAAGCCAATGCATTAGAGGCAGAAACCCAATTAGTAGCACCTGTAAACGGAACGGTGTCTAAAACCTATGGCAAAGTCTCGGAGCTGGTAGCCACCGCAGTCCCTGTGGTCAGCCTGATTGAAGATCAAATGTGGGTGAGCCTGAATATTCGTGAAGACCAATATGCCCCGTTTCAGAAAATGAGCAGTATTGAAGGTTATATTCCCGCCCTAGATAAAACCGCCACTTTTAAAATCAAGCAGATCAGTGCTGAAGGTGAATTTGCCACCATTAAGACCACACGCCAAACCGGCGGTTATGATGTGCGAAGTTTTAAGCTGCATCTTGTGCCCACACCAGCGATTCCTGAACTGAAAGTCGGGATGAGCGTATTATTTAAACTGAAAGAGACCCGATAATGTGGACGGGTATATGGCGCGAACTGCGCTATCTGCTCCGCGAAAAATGGGATCTGTGTCTGGTCACGCTCGCACCTGCAATGGTGATTATTTTATTCAGCAGCATGTTTGCTCAAGGGAAACCGGATCATTTACCGATTGCGATTATTGATCAAGACCAGAGTGCGCTGAGTCAAAGCATTTATCAGCATGTGGCGCTGAATCATACTCTTAAAATTGCTACAGTGTCGGAACAAACAGCTGAAATTGAGCGCCTGTTAAATCAAAATAAAATTTGGGGTTATATCCATATTCCCAGCGGTGCCGAGCAACGTCTGGTTCGTGCCCGGGATGCTGACATCAGTATTGCCTTTAACCAGAGTTATTTCAGTATCGGAAATACCATTTCCTCTGCCATGCTGGTCAGTACCCTGCAAGCACTGGCTGAATTTAGCGGACAGCAATATCTGGGCAACCGGCTGCCTTCTCTCGAAGCACCGTCACCGCATATCAAAATATCGCCGCTGTATAATCCGCAACTAAATTATGAATTCTATCTGGAACCCTATGTCATTCCGGCAATTCTGCATTTACTGCTGTGTTGTTGTGTGGCATTTTCCGTCGGTCAGGAACTGAAGCGACAGACCTTAACAAGCTGGATTAGCAACTCGTCCATCTGGATGGCATTACTGTCTAAGAACCTGGTCTATGTGGCTATTTTTAGTCTATGGACCTGGATCTGGATGTTCTGGCTGATTGAAATTCGCGGCTGGTTTGTTGCTGGCTCGCTCGCTCTGATTCTATCGGCACAATTTCTGCTATATAGCGCTTATGCATTTTTAAGCAGTGCAGTGGTTCTGGCGACCAAAGATTTAAGTAAATCTTTTGGCATCATTGCGGTCTATGGTGGTTCATCTTTGAGTTTTGCAGGTGTGACCCTCCCTTTAAATAATGCGCCCCTGTTCACCCAGTTTTGGTCCAATATTATTCCGTTTACGCCCTATGCCAAATTACAAACTGAACAATGGGTGATTGGTAGTCCATTGCATATTTCACTGCAAGCTGGATTAATGCTGCTGATCTATGCCCTAGTCTACGCTCTGCTGGCTTATCTGTTTCTTAAAAAAATAGCTAAAGGAGCAGTCCAATGAAATCCCTCTGGTTTTACTATCTGCAAGGCTTCAAGGATATTGTCAGTCACGGCGCGATCTTTACCACGCTGATTCTATCCGTCTTATTTTACAGCTTTTTTTATCCAACCGCTTATCAGGCACAGCAGGCTGAAGCCTTACCGATTATTATTGTCGATGAAGAACAAAGTAACTTAAGCACCCGTATTATTGGTCAGGTGGCACAAAGCCCCAATGTGGAAATTGAGGCGATTACCGGCAATTTTGCCGAAGCTAAACAATGGGTTGAATCTCAAAAAGCCGATGGCATTTTACTGCTACCGGACAATTTATCGCAAAGCTTAAGGCATGGTGAAACAGGCGGCATTGGCCTGTATTTAAGCACAGCCAACTTTTTAGTGACCAAACAAATTGGTCTGGGCTTAGCCACATCGGTTGAGCAAACTTTGGCAGACTATACTGAACGCTTTGGCGAGGTCTCGGACTTTTCACCTGCCCTTTCTGTGCATCAAATTCCTTTATTTAATCCGCTATCCGGCTATGGCAGTTATGTCTTTCCTGCGGTTGCACCTTTAATTATCCACCAAACTATTCTTCTGGGTTTGAGTATGCTGATTTTGGTATATCGGGAAAGAAAAATAGAATTAAACACAAATGCATTGATTGGGATGTGTTTAGCGGTCTTTACTATTGGCTGTCTGGGATGTTTCTATTTATTCGGTTTCAGCTTCTGGCTGTTTGATTATCCGCACGGTGGCAACCTGTTCGGGATGCTACTGGCTGTTCTGGTTTTTATCTATACAATAATTGGCATGACCTGCCTATTCGCCAGTTTTCTGGATCTGCCGGAACGTGCGGGCCATGTAATTGTATTCACTTCCATTCCACTGTTCTTTTTATCTGGTGCGGCCTGGCCGCATGCTGCAATGCCTATCTGGATGCAAGTCGTTGGCGAAATCCTGCCTTCCACCCAAATTGTGCAGATGTTTATTCAACTCAATCAAATGGGTGTACCTACAGAGCTAGTCTTGCCTAAATTGCTTTATCTCGGAATGATCGGCAGCTTGTGCTTTTTCTTGGCTTATCGACGTTTAATTTCAAACTGTGGAACTTTCTAGCTTGTATATTATTGAACCTGTAAATAATTTTATGTAATTGCTTTTGATAAATTTAAAGGTGATTGCTTCACTGGTCACCGAATTCAATAATAAATCGGCTCATGGCTAAACGCCAGTCACGAATATAGGAATAGAATCTGGCTATCTATTTGCGTGATACTGGTCTGATTCTTTTTAGTAAGATGTGGCTCAAATGTACCGTCACGATCTCATGGTGCGGTGGTTCTTAATCTCCCCCATGACCGCTATATTAACCAAGGGGGTCAGTTTTACACTGCCGCTAACACGAATTACCCAAATATGTAAGGTAATTCCGCTGAGTCAGAACGAAGCTTCTGGCTCATTTACCCAATCCTGAAGACGTTATGAACAACTCTTCACTTTAATTTTGTAGGTAATCCCAGTTCCTTCGGGAGCTGGGATTAATACATATAAAGCAAAAGCTTAATCATCAAAATGAGGCTGTATTGAAACAATAATCACTGAGCCAAGTGGCTCTGATTTTATAATCAGTCCAGCGTTTAAAAATCACTGATTTAATTTAAACACTAAACATCAACGCCAAAGACAGGGCCATACAACGCTGACCAGCTGCGCCAAAGGCTGCACCAACCAAGGCATTTAAGGTCTGTTCTTTATTGGCATCCGGCATCACCACCACATGGTTTTTGGCGCCCATCATCGACTGTACCCGTTTGCCATGCTGACCTGCCAGGTTATACACATGGGTGCCGACCGCGGTTGAACCGACAAAGGAAATGGCTTTGATGTCAGAATGTGTACACAGCAGATCGACCACTTCTTTACCACCATGCACCACATTCAGTACCCCGGCAGGAACACCAGCCTGCATCGCCAGTTCGACCAGCATCATGGTTGATAGCGGATCCTGCTCCGACGGCTTTAAGACAAAAGTATTGCCGCAGACAATGGCCATCGGGAACATCCACAATGGAATCATCGCCGGGAAATTAAACGGGGTAATTCCGGCACAGACACCTAAGGGTTGCTGCATGGTATAGGTATCTACCCCGCGCGCCACGCCTTCAATATACTCACCCATTTGCAGCGAACCGACCGAGCAGGCATGTTCCACCACTTCCAGGCCATGCTGAATATCACCTTCGGCATCTGCTAATGTTTTGCCCTGTTCAGCGGTCAGGACTTGTGCAATACTTTTTAAGTTTTGACGGATCAGCTCCTGCAGTTTCAGCATAATCCGCATACGGGCCTGAATAGGTGTTTCACGCCAGCTGGCAAAAGCCTGTTGGGCTGCGGCAATGGCGGCATTGACTTCATTCTGCAGTGGCAAACGGCACCTGACCCAGAACCTCCTGGGTAGCAGGATTGACAATATCTTGCCAATGACTGGTTCTGGAGTCGATAAATTCACCATTAATCAGCAGTTTTGCCGTGGTGATGCCGGTATTCGAATGGGGATGATGAATCGCGTTCATGGTCGCTCCGTGCTGGTTTGTTATTGTCGTTTTATCTGCCTTTACTGGCTGTTTTTAACGTATTATTTTTTACGCTGTTTCAGCAGACTAACAAAGAACACTTTTGGCACCAATAGAGATTGGCGCACGACGGTTGTGCAAATTTGCACAGAGATTTAACAGGATGTTAAACATAAAATGAAAGTTGATTGGGATCACTTACGCTTTTTTCTGGTCTTGGCCCGGGCCAAAACCCTCACCAATGCTGCGCGCCTGATGGAAGTGGAACACAGCACCGTGGCACGGCGCATTCAGGCGCTGGAAAATACCTTGGGTACCCAGCTGTTTAAACGTGAAGCCAAAGGCTATGAGCTGACTGCGGAAGGTCTGGCACTGGTGCCCCGCGTCGAACAGATGGAACAGTCTTTTATCCAGATTGATAAACGCCATGACCCTTTACAAGGCCGGGTACGCATTGGTGCGCCGGAAGGTTTCGGGATGGCGTTTCTGGCCCGGCTGCTGGCGGAGTTTTCACAGCATTATCCTTCGCTGACTATTGACCTGATTCCGGTGCCAAAAACCATCAAACTTTCACATCGTGAGGCCGATATTGTCATTTCAATTGACCGGCCCAAATCCGGGCCTTATATCATTACCCGACTCTCAAATTACTGTTTAAAACTGTACAGCAGTCAAAGCTATTTACAGCAAAATCCACCAATTCGGCAGCTGGAAGATCTGAAAAAGCACCGATTTGTCGATTATATTGATGATCTGGTGTATAGCTCGGCGCTGTATTCGCTGGAACGTTTGCCGCTGCAAGTGACAGCCTGTTTTCGCAGTAACAGTATTCTGGCCCAGCAGATTGCGGTCAGTACCGGCGCCGGACTGGCAATTTTGCCGCGATTTCTGGTGCATGATAAACCCGATCTGCAAGAAGTTCTGGGCGATCAGGTCAGTTTTACCCATACCTTCTGGATGTTGACCCTAGTTGATTTACAGCATGAGCCGAAAATCAAACTGGTCTGGGATTTCCTGCGCAAACAGGCCGATGTGCAGCAGGCCCTGTTAATGGGCACTTAAAATCCTTTGCAGTATCTGGAGATTGACACATGCCGATACAGCAACTGAACGTATCACAACACTTAGCGCCCATTACGCTTGCTAAATTAACAGCCGATGAACCGAATAATATGAACCATTCAGGAAAATGATATGAAGATTCTCATCGTGCTGACCTCTCATGACCGTCTGGGTGATACAGGCAAACAGACCGGTTTCTGGCTGGAAGAACTGGCCGCCCCTTATTATGCTTTTGTTGATGCTGGCGCCGAGGTGACCTTGGCCTCTCCTAAAGGTGGTCAACCGCCTCTTGATCCGAAAAGTAATGAACCCGATGCTCAGACCAAAGCCACCGAGCGTTTTAAGGCGGATACCGCCGCCATGCAAGATCTGGCGCAGACACGCAAACTCAGTGAGGTGTCGATTGCCGATTTTGATGCCGTGTTTTATCCGGGCGGTCATGGACCCTTATGGGATTTGGCCGAAGACCCGGACTCCATCTCTTTGATTGAACAAACATTGCAAGCAAATAAACCGGTGGCGTTGGTCTGTCATGCGCCGGGAGTATTACGTCATGTCAAAGCACAGGATGGCCAACTGCTGGTCAAAGGCAAGACTGTAACCGGTTTTAGCAATACAGAAGAAGATGCAGTTGGGCTAACCAATATTGTGCCCTTTTTAGTTGAAGATATGCTGAAAGAATACGGCGGGCAATATTCAAAAGCCGAGGACTGGCAGGTGCATGTACAGCAAGATGGTTTGCTGATTACCGGACAGAATCCGGCCTCCTCAGAGGCGACCGCAGAAGCGTTATTGAAATTCTCGAAATAAGCATAGCCATCGTTTTTGTGCTTAATAGAAAACTCCTGAATGGATTATTCAGGAGTTTATTTTTTCTAGATAAATGAGATTTAACTGGCAGATGTAATATGCTGGGCCAGCATTTCCCGAAGTTTAAATTTCTGGATTTTCCCTGATGGGGTCATTGGAATTTCATCCCAGATTTCTAAACGCTCTGGAATATACTGAATTGCCAGATTGTGTGCTTTCAGGAACTCGACCAGATCCTTTAACTGCATGGTTTGCGTGCCTTCTTTGAGCTTCACGATGGCGCAGGCTTTTTCACCCAGCCGTTCATCTGCATACGGAATTAATGCCACGGTCGCTACATCTGGATGCAGGTAGATCAACGATTCAACTTCGGCCACCGGAATATTTTCACCACCGCGAATAATTACATCTTTTTTACGTCCGGCAATGCGGATATAACCCTGCTCGTCCAGGTAGGCAATATCACCGGTATCAAACCAGTCATCTTCACTGGTTTCATTTAAATGCGGGCGTTTCAGATAGCCACCAAAATTCGAACAACTCCGGATCATTAGTGTGCCTGATTGATGCGGTGCTAATTCCTCGCCATCATCCCCCACCACTTTGACTTCAACACCAGGAAGTGGCAGACCGTCAGTATTAAATGAACGCTCATCATCATCTTCCGGACGAGTCGTAGTCACAGCACCACACTCGGTCATGCCCCAAGCGGAAATCACTTTCACACCGATGTTTTGACGCGCTTTTTGTACCAGCGTGCTTGGAATAGGTGCGCCTGCACACAGGAATATTTTCAAACTATCTAAAGATTTGTGACTATTGAGTACCGCTTCAGATAAGTCATTTAAGAATGGCGTCGAAGCCATGGTGAAGGTCGCCTGATGCTTGTGAATCAGATCAATGGCAGTATTGACCTCCCAGACATCCAGCAATACCGCTTTGGCTTTTAACAGCACTGGCATGATCAGGCCATACATAAAGCCAGTTTGATGTGCCATCGGTGATCCCATGAAAATCACATCATTCTGGTTTAAATGCAAACGCTTGGCATAAGGTACGATATTGGAAAATAAAGTGTTCGCAGTATGCATCACACCTTTGGGTTCACCTGTGGTACCTGAGGTAAACACCAGTTGTGCAATATCATCGGCTGTGATGGTGACATCATTCAGGGTATTCAGGATTTGTGGATCTTGATCCAGTCCATGGTTAAGCAATAAATTTTCAAAACTGTTCTCGCCTTCACCACCGACGACAATAATCTGTTCCAGGCTCTCAATATTTTTCTGTAATTGATCGGCCAGTTTTTCATGGTCAAACTTACGGAACACTTTCGGTACGATAAAGACCTTACTTTCCGTATGTTTCAGCATAAATGAAAGCTCACGCTCTCGGAAAATCGGCATCAGCGGATTCAGGATGGCACCAATCCGACGACACGCAATATACAATAAAGTGAACTCCCACCAGTTGGGGAGTTGGCAAGACACAATATCCTGTTTCTGTACACCTAACTGTTTTAATCCCAACGAAATTTTATTGGCTGTCTCCAGCATTTCCCGGTAAGTAAAACTTTGCTCTGACTGACTTTCAGTTTTATAGCTGACCAAGGCAATTTTATCTGGATCTTGCTGTACCGCTTCATTCAATGATTGAAGAATGGTCTTATTTAACCAATAACCTTGTTGCAACATTTTTTCCCGGCGTGGGGGTAAAAGAACCGCATCGAAATCCATTCTATAACTCCAATTTTATAATTATCTACCTGTTCTCTTGGTCAGACCGCACAATCGTCGTCAGCCCGAAAATTGCAGATACAAACTCTGCTATGCAGATGACTCAAACTTCTATTTGTGTCATCTGCAGGATTGATCACGCATCCACGTCATCGGTTTACATCAAGCTGGAACAGCTTTGCGTCCGGCTTTTTTACGCGCAATAATGGTTTTCATAATTTGCGCAGTGCCATCACCAATTTGGAAGCCCAGTACATCGCGCATGCGCTGCTCCATTACTCCACGGTCATAGCCTGCATGGCCAAAGGTCAGTAAGCATTGATGAATCACATCATAGGCCAGTTTCGGCCCCCACCATTTACACATACCTGCTTCAGAGGTATGTGGTAAATGGTTGTCTTTCAGCCATAACGTTTGCAGACACAATAACCGGGCAGCTTCGACCTGGGTTTCATATTCAGCCAGAGGATGCGAAATACCTTGAAATGCCGTGAGTGGCTGGCCAAAAGCTTCGCGCTGCGCTGCATATTCCCAGGCTTCATCCAGGCTCACCCGCGCCACTGCCAACACCTGTAAACCAATTAAGGCACGGGAAAAGTCAAATCCTTGCATAACCTGGACAAACCCTTTGTTTTCATCTCCCAGGCGATGATTGACCGGAACCCGAACGTTATCAAAGAAAATGGAACCGCGACCAATGGCACGCTGGCCATGACAATCAAAACGTGTGGTGCTAATACCCGGCAAGTCCATCGGCACCAGCAATGCCGTTACGCCATGTGCACCATCTTCAACCGAACCGGTACGTCCAAACACCACCGATGCATCAGCCTGATCGGCTGCAGAAATCGAGGTTTTTTCACCATTAATGACATATTCATCTCCCTCACGTTCAATTTTTAAACGCAAGCTGGCGGCATCTGAACCCCCACGTGGCTCGGTGAGTGCAATTGAGAAAATGGCTTCACCTGCGGTCAGCTTTCTCAGCCACGGTTCCACCACCTCAGGTTGACCATGTTCCGCCAGAATCTGTCCATTTAAGGAAGCCAGCAAGTTAATATAGGAAAAACTTAAATCGGCCTTGGCCACCGCTTCATGAATAATACCCGCAGCCAGCCGGCCCATGCCCTGGCCGCCGTATTGTTCTGGAAGTTCCGGTGCAATAAAGCCCATCTCTCCCATTTTTTTGACCAGTTCACGGTCAAAGACGCGGCTTTGATCACGCTCCAAAAAACCCGGAGCAATATATTTCTGTGCAAACTTTTCAACGGTTTCAGCTAAGAATTCTAAATCTTCGGTGATGTAAGGATTTTTACTCATGGTTTGTTTCTCCTTACTTAAAGAATTTACGGAATTCGGGCTGACGTTTTTCTTTCAGTGCATTAACACCTTCACGTGATTCTTCGGTGTCGTAATACAATTTCAGTGCATACATGCCCATGCCTGCAATACCTGCCTGATGCGCAGTATCCATGTTGAAACTACGCTTGGCAATGGCAATCGCAGTCGGACTACGCTGACAGATTTCTTCAGCCCATGCCTGTACTTCGGTATCCAGTTGATCGGCTGGGACACATTTATTTGCCAAACCTATTTCAACTGCTTCTTGCCCGCTATAACGACGGCACATATACCAGATTTCACGGGCTTTTTTCTCACCGACCACACGAGCCAAGTAGGCAGTACCATAGCCAGGATCGACCGAACCCATTTTCGGGCCTACCTGACCAAAAATAGCTTTGTCTGAACAGATGGTCAGGTCACAAATCGTTGCCAGAACGTTGCCGCCACCAATCGCATAGCCTTGTACGCGGGCAATCACAGGTTTCGGTACATCTCGGATCGCAGTATGTAATTCTTCCATTGGCAAGCCAATCGTGCCACGGCCATCATAATTACCATCATGTGCAGATTGATCTCCACCAGTACAGAAGGCTTTTTCGCCCGCGCCCGTCAGTACGATGGCACCGATTTCACGGTCATAGCCTGCTTTGTTGAGTGCACGGATAATTTCATCACAGGTTTGTCCGCGAAAAGCATTCATTTTTTCTGGGCGGTTAATGGTGATCCAGGCCACGCCGTTTTTCACTTCATATAAAATATCTTCAAAATTCATGGTTATACTTCCTGTATTAATCCTATCTGTACTCATCTGATTTTATTTTTGACCTTTAATGCGGGTTTCGACTTAGCCACTCATGGTTAAACCACCTGAAACACTCAGCACCTGTCCGGTAATAAAGCTGGCATCTTCACTTAAAAAGAAGGCAATTGCAGAGGCCAAATCTTCAGGTTGCCCCAAACGGCCCAGTGGAATTGAGCGGATAAAGGCTTCCCGTAATTTTTCCGGATTCGATGCACCTTCGGTCACGCCAGCCAAGAGTGCTGTATCGGTTGGACCCGGGCAAATCACATTAATCTTGATGTTATGACGCGAATGCTCACGTGCCAGCGTTTTCGAAAATGACAGCAGTCCACCTTTACAGGCCGCATAAACCGCTTCACCTGAAGAACCGACGCGCGCAGCATCTGATGCAATATTGACGATACTGCCCGTATTACGCTCAACCATGCCCTTCAGGACAGCAAAATGCATATTCAGCATACCAACCAGATTAATCTGGATCAGCTTGTCCCATTCCTGTGGATTGGTTTTAACAAAAGGCTTAAAAATATCCCAACCGGCATTATTGACTAGGCCATCTACCGGCCCCAGCTGGCTTTCGACCTGCTGTACAGCCTGCTCAACTGTAATGTGATTGGTAATATCACACTGTACTGCCAATGCCTGACCGTTCTGCTGGTTAATCTCCTGCGCCAACTGCTCTGCTGCGGTCATATTCATATCAAAGATTGCGACTTTAGCGCCCTCTTCTGCCAGCCGGCGACAGGTTGCTGAACCAATTCCACCTGCACCGCCTGTCACAATAACCACTTTATCCTTTAAGCCTTTCATTTATGTCTCCCTGCGCTGTTCTTATGCCAATTTGCCTGGCCGTTTTTTATTCAATACCCATGTTCTTTACAATAGGAGTAGAATAATTTTATGTCAATACATTTACATAAAATAAAATTTAAAATTAATTTAAATTAAATATATCAATTATTTATGATTTATTAAAAATAAACACATTGACATAAATTGGCTTTAACCTTAAGTTTTATGCGTAAAGCAAGCAGATGTGACAGAACCAAGAAAGAGGATGGTTCATCTATACAGTACTGAACGGAGGCGCAAAAATGTGGGCACGACCAGCAAAGAAAAATTGCTGATCCCCTTTGAATTACAGCCAGATAGAAAACAGAGTCTGATTTATACAAGATACCTTTTGAGTATAATGCAGCTTATTGAATGAATTTGATCAGGGTGGTCTTTTAGAATGACTGATGCTCTAACAAAAAAATATGATCAATCCTTATATTCCGCCCACAATAGACTTTTTTTTAGACTGTTTCAGGTGGGAAATACACTGGACCGCAAATGCTCCAACGAATTGGGGATTTCTCCGGTGCACTGGGCAGTTTTAGGGGCTTTGTCTCGCCCACGGGTTCTATCCGGAATGTCATTTTCCGATTTAACCGACTATCTGGGTGTGAGCCGTCAAAACCTGGATGCCGTATTAAAACGGCTGGAACGCGAAGGTCTGGTACAGCGCGTGATTAATGAACAGGACCGCCGTGCAAAAAATGTTGCGCTGACCGATGCAGGTCTTAAAACCTGGGACAGCCTGCAAGATGACTTCTTTAATTTTTATGGCCAGGCTTTAAATACATTGGCCTTTGATGATGTGGTGACTCTGATTCACCTGTTAAACAAAGTGAATGATGGGCTAAAGAGCATTCAAATTGCCCAGAAGAATACTGCTTCGGACGTTTGATTAAACATTGAAGATAAGACTTCTGGAATCAAAAAAATGAGCCTTTCAAGGCTCATTTTTTTATTACTTGATCAGCTGATTTAAAAACTCTAAGCCTTTTGCGGGTCGTATTGACGATCTTTAATAAAGATTCCTGATACTGCACCACATAAGAAATAGGCGCCGCCCATAATCAGGAAGCCTAAACCAATTGATCCTCCACTCGCCGCTGCACCAATAATTGCAGGTGCAAACATGGCACCAATACGCCCGGCATTATAGGCACCGCCAACCGCGGTACCACGAATGGAAGTTGCAAAACTTTCAGTCATATACGTCGCATTAATGGCATACGGAATACCGTACAGGAAACCAAAGAAAATGAGCAGATAGGCAATATTGTCCGGGCTATTAAACAGCACAATCACTGGCAGGAAGATCGCGGTCCCAATTGCACCAAAGGAAAATACAAAACGACGGCCTAAACGGTCTGCAGCAAAACCGGCCAGAACTTTACCGAAAATCATGGCGACATAGGTCCCAATCATATAGCCCGCCATTGATTTAAAATCCATATGTAACTCGGATTCTAAATAAGCTGGCATCCAGTTGTTTACTCCGTAATAGCCAAACTGTAAAAAGCCGGCAGTGAGAATCCATAAAATAAACATTCTACGGTTACGCGGGTCTGCAAAAATCTCTTTAACTGTACTCTTTTTCTCAGGCTGTTTGACTTGAGTTTCAGCAGGCCCATACAAGCGCTGTAATCTTGCACGTTGCCAAGATTCTGGTTCTGGCACCAGTTTCTGAATAAAAATCGCCAGCACCGATGGAATAATGGCAATAAAGAACAGCATACGCCAGCCATATTCCGGAATAATCCAGCCGGCCAGTACGGTTGCCACAATATAACCCACTGTCCAGCCGGCTTGCAGGGTTCCCAATACTGTGGTGCGATATTCGGTCGGTACATACTCTGCCATGAGTGTATTCGCTGCAATATACAGTGAACCAATACCAAAGGCAGACAAAAAGCGCAGAATGGCGAACTGTTCAAAATTTTGGGTAAAGCCCAGTGCGGCTGTTAAAATTGAAAAGATTAAGATTGAAATCACTACCGTCCGAACCCGACCCAACCGGTCGCAGGCCAGCCACCAAGAAAACCACCTACGGCCATGCCGGCCAGCGTCGCGCTTCCCAGGGCACCAGCCTGTAAATTGCTTAAGCCAAATTCTGCTTTCAGACTGTTTAAGCTAAAGGAGAGCAAGAGCATGTCTGCCCCATCGACCAGCAGCGCCAGAAAGGCAAATACAAATGCAATTTGCTGGGTTCTTTTGGTGGTGGGTTGAATCTTTTTTAGCTCAGTTACCAAATCCGTCATGAATTAAATATCCTTGTTCTTTCTATTCCTTGTTTATTTTTCAGTTGCTTATCGCTCACGAAGTTCCTGATGTGAGCCTATTGTTGTGCTGCGTTTTTCAATCCATAGCTGTGCTGCTCCTGATCTTTTTGTTGCTGTCATGAAGACTTCTCAGCCTCTGTTTGTTTTTTGGTCGTTCTTTTTAGCTCACTCAGGGTAGACAAGATAAAAGTAATTTTAAACAAATTTTGATATATTATTTTGTTATACGAAATTAACGGTCGCATAGTTGAGTTTTGGATCGTTTTAATATAGGTTTACTGTGATTATTAAAATATGTAGACATGAAATAAAAACGGAACAAGGAGTGTGAGAATAGATGGGTGCTTTAACAGGCTTTCGGGTATTGGATCTCAGCCGTATTTTGGCTGGACCTTGGTGTAGTCAAATTCTGGCCGATCTGGGTGCAGAAGTAATTAAAATTGAAAAGCCTGATCATGGCGATGATACGCGCATCTGGGGACCGCCCTGGCTTAAAAACAACCAGCAACAAGATACCCATGAATCTGCCTATTATCTTTCGGCCAATCGTGGCAAACATTCCGTAGCTGTTGATCTATCAACCCCGGAAGGCCAGCAGATTATTAAAAAAATTGCTGAAACCAGTGATGTGGTCATTGAAAACTATAAAGCTGGTTCTTTGAAAAAATATGGTCTGGACTATGAAAGCCTGAGCCATATAAACCCGCGTCTGGTGTATTGTTCGATTACCGGTTTTGGCCAGCATGGTCCACGTGCTCATGAACCGGGTTATGACTTTATTATTCAAGGCATGGGCGGCATGATGAGCGTTACCGGTGAACGCGATGATTTACCCGGTGGCGGCCCGCAAAAAGCTGGATTGGCTTTTGCCGATCTGACCACCGGTTTATATTCTGCAATTGCCATTCAGGCCGCCTTACTGTCGCGTGAAAAAACCGGTGAAGGCCAACATATTGATATGGCCCTGTTAGATACTCAGGTGGCCTCTTTATCGGTGCTGGCCATGAATTATTTGACCTCAGGCAAAGTGCCGGGCCGTTTTGGTAATGCACATGCCAATATTGTGCCTTATCAGGTATTTAAGGCGCAGGAAGGCGAATTTATTATTGCCTGCGGCAATGATCAGCAGTTCTTGGCGCTGTGTGATGCCATAGGCCTACCTGAAGTACCGAAAGATCCGCGTTTTAGTCGCAACTCTGGCCGAGTGATGCATCGTGAAGAAGTCACCCAAATTTTACAGCAACATTTTTATACCCAACCGGCCAAAACCTGGGTCGATTTAATTCACGCCGTCAAGGTCCCTGTGGGCATGATCAATAACCTGCAACAGACTCTGGAAGAAGAACAGGTGCTGGCACGTGAAATGGTAATTCAGATGCCGCATACCCTGCGCGAAGATTACACCTCAATTGGCTCGCCAATTAAACTGTCCAAAACCCCGGTTGAATATAAAAAAGCCCCACCGTGCTTAGGTGAAGATACCGACAATATCTTAAGCCAGTTTTTAAGCGCAGAAGAAATGCAGGCATATAAAGCCAAAAAGATTATCCAGCAGCGCTAAGGCGGCATCCCACCGACAATAAAAAAGGAATCCTCTGATCACTGCTGTCCCATAGTTTGCTTTAAATAAAAAACCTGAGTCCTAACAGTTAAAATATGAGTGCAAACAAACACTTTAACGACCAGGATTCAGGTTTTGTCACATCAGAATACCGTATTTCATGAGCTAATTAAACCTGTTGTGCGACAGGATTTTGAACAACTTGCTAAAGTACACCATGTTGGACAGAAATTTAGAGCGGCTTCCCGGTGGGATCAGTTTATTGCCATATTGATGTCTCAATTCTCTTGTAGGCAAAGTCTGAGAGATATTCAATCCAATTTGGAGTGCCAACAGGAAAAGCTGAGTCATCTCGGAGCAAAGTCTATTCCCCGAAGCACGCTGGCACGAATCAATGAGCAGCAGCCTGCTGCCTTGTATCAACAGCTATTTTACAAGTTGCTTAAATACTATGAACACTCAAAAGTAGCTCATAAATTTCGCTTTAAGAATCCCTTGTATTCCTTGGATGCCAGTCATATTGACCTGTCGCTTTCCTTATGTGAATGGGCCAAAGTTCACGACTCAAAAGCCAGCATGAAACTCAGTATAGGATTGAATCACAGCAATGATATTCCTGAGTTTGTTGCAGTTGAAAATGGCAAAGAAAATGACATGGTACAAGGCCGCAAATTCCAGTTTCCTGCTGGCAGCATTGTAGTTTTTGATAA